>CANHQZ010000025.1 GCA_947463125.1 Flavobacteriales bacterium
AAACAAATTTACCCCATGCCTAACCGCATGCTGTGCCACGGCGGCGCGCAGGGCAGCATCATCATCGGGATCAAACAGCACCACCAGGGATTTAACACCCGCTTTGTGCCTTGAAGCCAACCATGATAGAATATTTGCCATCATTGCAAAGAAACACAGAAAAAACGATAACCGAATTACAGCCCCCACAAAACTGTATTTTATCAGTGTTTTACTTGGATTTGTCAGGTTTTTTTTGTAAATTCAGCATTTCATTTTGACATGTTTTGGCCAGTTATTGATTTTTCTTTACCCCACAAGGGTTTAAGGATTTTCGGTCGGTTAAAACGCTTATATGGCAGGCCTTACACGCTTTTTCAACAAGCTTAAGTCCAACCACTGTTTGGCTTTAGGGCAAACCTGTGGAAAAGCCAATTCGGAAATGCTGTAACACATAAAATACATTTGAACTCCCGACCGTTTTTAATGACGCTCGGTAACCACAACCCCCTCTAATAAAAAAAATATGACGCAAGAAACTACAGTAAACACCAAAGGCCTCGAGTTCAAGAGGCAAAACACCGTTGAGGGTGTAAGTCCCTTCGACCAGTTCACCTACGACCACCGAAGTTCGGTCATTAAAAAACCCGATGGCAGTGTGGTGTTTGAAATGAAAAATGTGGAGGTTCCGGCGGGGTGGAGCCAGGTAGCAACCGATATTCTTGCGCAAAAGTATTTCCGCAAAGCCGGCGTTCCTCAGCCCGATGGCAGCCTTGGCAGCGAAACCAGCGTGAAGCAGGTTGTGCACCGCCTTGCCAACTGCTGGAGACAGTGGGGCGAAAAGTATAACTATTTTGCTTCTACCACCGATGCACAGGTTTTCTATGAAGAGCTGGTTTATTCTATGCTTAACCAGGAATCTGCGCCCAACAGCCCCCAGTGGTTCAATACCGGACTATACAGCAGTTACGCCATCGCCGGTAAGCCCCAAGGTCACTACTACGTAGATCCCGAAACCGAAAAGCTCATGAAGAGCACTTCGGCATACGAGCGTCCCCAGCCCCATGCCTGCTTTATCCTTTCAGTGGATGATGACCTGGTAAACGAAGGCGGTATCATGGACCTTTGGGTACGTGAAGCCCGTATCTTCAAATACGGTTCCGGTGTGGGAACCAACTTCAGCCGCATCCGCGGTGCCGGCGAAAAACTCTCCGGTGGCGGAACCAGCAGCGGTCTTATCAGCTTCCTCAAAATTGGTGACCGTGCCGCAGGCGCTATCAAAAGCGGTGGTACTACCCGCCGTGCTGCCAAAATGGTGTGCCTCGACCTCGACCACCCCGAAGCCATGGAATTTATCCAGTGGAAAAAGGATGAAGAGAAAAAAGTGGCTGCCCTTATCGATGCCGGATACAGCAACGACTACGAAGGCGATGCCTACGCAACCGTTTCCGGACAAAACAGCAACAACTCTATTCGTATACCCAACCGCTTCTTCGAAAAACTGAAAAACGGAGAAGACTGGGAATTTACTGCCCGCAGCAATGGCAAGGTAATGAAAACCATGCCTTCAGGACAGGTATGGGATGCCATCGGTGCTGCCGCTTGGTCATGTGCCGATCCCGGTGTGCAGTACGATGACACCATCAACGAGTGGCATACCTGCCCCGAAGGTGGTCGCATCAATGCCAGCAACCCCTGCAGCGAATACATGTTCTTGGACAACACCGCCTGCAACCTGGCATCGCTGAACCTGCGCAAGTTCTTCAGCGAAGAAACCCGCGAATTCAATGTGGGCTCTTTCGAATACGCTACCCGCCTGTGGACCACCGTACTGGAAATTTCAGTGCTTATGGCACAATTCCCCAGCAAGGAAGTGGCACAACTGAGCTATGATTACCGTACCCTGGGTCTGGGCTATGCCAACCTCGGCAGCATGCTGATGTGTGCAGGTATTCCTTACGATAGCAAGGAAGCTACCGCCATCTGCAGCGCAATCACCGCTATCCTTACCGGTGTTTCATATGCAACCAGTGCTGAAATGGCAGCCGTTAAAGGCCCATTCCGCATGTATGAGAAAAACAAGAAGCACATGCTTCGCGTTATCCGCAACCACCGCTACGCGGCATACAACACCCCCCTGGCATTCGAAAACCTCGGCATCAAACCCGTTTGCATCGACGAAAAGTTCTGCCCCGACTACCTGCTGAAATCCGCTTGCAGCGCTTGGGACAAAGCCCTGCAGTGGGGTGAGAAATACGGTTTCCGCAACGCACAGGCTACCGTAATTGCCCCTACCGGTACCATCGGTCTGCTCATGGATTGCGACACCACCGGTATCGAGCCTGATTTCGCCCTGGTTAAATACAAAAAGCTTTCCGGTGGCGGTTACTTTAAAATCGTAAACCATACGGTTCCCATTGCCCTGAAAAACCTGGGCTATTCACCCGAAGAAGTAGATGCCATCGTAAACTACGCCAAAGGTTATCAGACTTTCGTAAACGCACCGTTCATTAACCACGAAACCCTCAAAGCCAAAGGTTTCAACGATGCTGACCTGCAGAAACTGGAAGCAGAAGCACCCATGGCATTCGAAATCGGTTTCGTGTTCAACAAGTACTCTCTGGGCGAAGAAACCCTGCAGCGCATCGGTTTCACTGCCGAGCAGTATGACAACCCCCGCTTCAACATGCTGGAAGCCCTGGGCTTTACCCGCGATGAAATCCGTGCCTGCAACGACTTCGTTACCGGTACCATGACCATCGAAAGTGCACCCTACCTGAAAGAAGAGCACTACGATGTATTTGACTGCGCCAACAAGTGCGGTAACATCGGTCAGCGCTACATCCATCCGTTTGCACACATCCGCATGATGGCCGCTGCACAGCCTTTCATCTCAGGTGCAATCAGCAAAACCATCAACCTGCCTAACGAAGCCAACGAGCAGGATATTAAAGACTGCTACGAACTGAGCTGGCAGCTGGGCCTGAAAGCCAACGCCCTCTACCGCGATGGTTGCAAATTGAGCCAACCCCTAAGCAACAAATCAGAAACCAGCGAAAGCGAAGACAAGGCTGAAGCCAAGTCTGATGCCGCTCCCGCAGCAGAAACAACCGTTATACGCTACGCAGAAGAACTAACTCCGGAAATCGTACTGGAAGCCGCAAAACGCATCCTGAACGAAAGCCCCGATACCAAGTTCAAGCGCCAGCTTTCCAATATCGTGGAGAAGAAGCGCCTGCCCAACAAGCGCAAAGGCTTTACCCAGAAAGGCAAAGTAGGCGGACAAACCATCTTCGTGCGCACCGGCGATTACGACGACGGAACCCTCGGTGAAATCTTCATTGATATGCACAAGGAAGGCGCCAGCTTCCGCTCACTGATGAACTGCTTCAGCATTGCCATCTCCGTGGGTCTGCAGTATGGTGTGCCTTTGGAAGAGTTCGTTGACAAGTTTGCCTTCACCCGCTTTGAACCCAGCGGTATGGTGGAAGGTCACCCCAACATCAAAAACTCAACCTCCATCGTGGATTATATCTTCCGCCTGCTCGGATACGAATACCTGGGCCGCGAAGACCTCGTGCAGGTTAAACCCAGCGCATACACCAAAAACGATGCAGCTGAAGCCCCTGTAATCAGCGAGTTTGTGCCCATGTTCACACCTGAGCCCATGCCATCTACCGAGAATGCAGCCATGCTGGAAACCGGCGGCGGTGTGAAAAACATGCAGGATCACCTGCGTGAGGTACAGAGCGATGCTCCTGCCTGCAACGTGTGCGGACACATTACCGTACGCAGCGGCACATGCTACAAGTGCCTGAACTGTGGCAACAGCCTGGGTTGCAGCTAATCCAAAAACAGCAATCATAAGAAAGGGAGGTTTAGGCCTCCCTTTTTTTGTGATAACCGAATCGAATAACAGACGGCTATTAAATAAATTGTTTATTAATAATCCAGATTCAATCCTAGCGTAAAGGTTAAAAACACCCGGTTGCGCTTATAGGTCAGCTCCTGGTCTTCAGAAGCAAACCTGGGATCTGTGATTGGGTATGGCGTATAAAAACCCGCTGCCGACTGAGAACTCAGGGCAAAATCAAAATAATAGTCCTTGTCGCGCAACCCAAAGCCGCAGGAAAGGACCGTATTGGCTTTCTTAAGCTCTGTATTTAAACCGGCCACATTTGGATTGTAAGGTGAAGATAAAACGCCAAATCCCGCCCTAAACCGATATGACTGATCCTTGTTGTCAGGATTCGGCACATTCCACTCGGCGCCAACACGCACATTCGTCACATTGCGGTAATTGCGCCGGATGGCACTGTTTTCAGCATTGAAGGTAAATACATCATCGGCGCGCAGGCGGGCTGATCCATAGTTGTAAAACTCAAAATCTGCATTAATGAGCATGGCTTTCTGTATGACAAAGCCAATGCCCGCATTAAAACGGGATGGTGTGGTGATTTTGTACTTGTAGGTATTTAAAGGATCATTGAACTGGGCAGTCCAGTCACCTATGGCTCCCGGGTCCGCTTTCGGGGCAATGGAATAACCATATTCGCTGTTAACCGTGTAGGTTCTGGGTGTATGTACCGATGCCGCCAGTCTAAGCTGTTCGGTCGGTCGCACAATGATACCCACGCGTGCGGCCCAGGCACCACCTTTATCGGTAAACTTGCTTTGATAATCCAAAGAAGCCATATCGAGTGTGCTGATATCCGTAAGATCAACCTTGCGCCTATCCTGCTCAAGCATGCTCAAATCCTCGCTGTAGCGCAGGGATGAGTATAATAAACCCAAGCCCAGCATCACCTTGTTGGAAAAATTCAACCCTACCGTACCCTGATATTCATAAATAGCGCCACGGCTCACTATTTCGCCGGTCTGGTCATTATTTCTGATACTGTCTTTGTAAGCCGAAGTATAGCGTCCGCTTCCGCCTCTGTCATAATCTATTACCCAGGCATCGTATGCCAGACTAGGCAATGAACCTGCTGCCAACTGCGAAGGATTACCATCCCTGTTTGCCACTTCAGCAAAAAAATCAGTCACCGAAGAAAAACGGTTGTTTCCCTGAAAAGCCATGCTACCGCCAAATGTGGCCAGCCGGTTTACATGAAACCCGTAGCAAACCGCGCTGAGGCCTTTTTTTCGTGGTTTGCCACTTGCATCATATTGAACATCGGCCTTTACGTAGTTGATAGAAGGAATATTAAAGTTGAGTCGGGCCTCCCTGAGATTTTCACCCAGATAATCTGCCTTGTAAATGGTATTCTGGAATTGAGCGCCAAAATTGAATTCGCTGCGCCGGAAGGTGGCTATTCCGGCAGGATTGGTCATCGCAGCCGAACCATCTGCCCCGATGGCAGAGAATGAACCCGCCATACCCATGGTTCTGGCTGTGCCACCCGAGCCTATAGTGCTGTAGCGCAATGCATCAAATTCATTTTGAGCTAAAAGGGAAGGAATAACCCCAAAAAACAGGGTTAAAAAACCTAAAACAGACCTCATGAAGTTGTTAGCTTATTTATCTCCTGCGCCCTGAAGTTCCCTGAACTGCATTGGATGAACGGCTGCTTCCACTGCTGTTGAATGAACCCTGCTGCGTATTTCCGCTGGGTGTCCATGTTGAACTTCTGGAAGTGCCGCTGCTGCCATTATTGTAGCTACCGGAAGATGTGCTGCCGCTGCCCCATGAAGAACTTCTGCCGGAGGTGGAAGCAGGCGTGCCGCTTTGATAGTTGTTGCGTCTTGCACCACTATTGGAAAACCCACTTGAACCCGAAGCAGGTTTGGGATTATTGACAAATCCGCCTGAAGGGCGATTGTTTGCGGGAGCGCTGTTATTCCAGCCACCGCCATTATTCCAAACGTTGTTATTGTTCCAGCCATTGTTCGACCAGTTATTCCAGCCACCGAATGAACCGCCACCCCAGTACATACCGGGATTGAACATCTGGTTGTAATACATCCACGATGGATCGTTGAATGAAGACCATGATTGGTTGCCCATCATCCAGGGATTCCCCCAGCTATTGCCCATCATCCACGGATTGCCCATCATCATTGGATTACCCATCATCATTGGATTACCCATCATCCAGGGATTTCCCATGGATGCGCCAAAACCCCAGGGTGAAAATGGAGATATACCGGCCCTGAAATTTGAACAAGGTTGCATAACGGCTGCTATGCGAACTGTTGGCTGCAAACTGCTGCCGCCAAAATGGCGTAAACGGTCTGAGTAGGTTTGACCATAACTTCCGCCCTTGGCAGACGATTCGCCTGTGGGAGAAGACACTGCAACGCCATCGGCGTAAAATCCGCGGCCATTCAAATCGGAAGAGGTGAAGTACGCATCATCAAAGTTGTTGACTTTGCTCAAATTCTTTACGCCGGAACAAGATACCAGCGTAAGTGCGCCCGCAAAACACACATAAGATAATTTCATAAATTGCGTTTTCATGGTGAACCTTCTTTTTTGGGTACTGCCTTTTAATAGTACCTTTGTAATATCAAAGTTACAAAAATTATTCCATATTTCCTATCCACATGGCATTTGAAAAGGTAAAACGCGAAGAAAATTACAGTGAATGGTATAACAACCTGGTAAAAAACGCCGATCTGGCAGAGCATAGTGCCGTTAAAGGCTGCATGGTCATTAAGCCCTACGGCTTTGCCATCTGGGAAAAAATGCAGCAGCAGCTAGATAAAATGTTCAAGGATACCGGCCACCAGAATGCCTATTTTCCGCTGTTTGTGCCCAAAAGCCTGTTTGAGAAGGAAGAGAAAAATGCCGAAGGCTTTGCTAAAGAGTGCGCGGTTGTAACCCACTACCGCCTGAAGGCTGATCCCTCCAAACCCGGCCGCCTGATGGCCGATCCCGATTCCAAACTCGAAGAGGAACTGGTGGTACGCCCCACCAGCGAAGCCATCATCTGGAACACCTATAAAAACTGGATTCAGAGCTACCGCGATCTGCCCATTCTCATCAACCAGTGGGCCAATGTAGTGCGCTGGGAAATGAGAACCCGCCTGTTTCTCAGAACGGCCGAATTCCTCTGGCAGGAAGGCCATACCGCCCACGCCACCAAAGAAGAAGCCCTGGAAGAAACCCGCAAAATGCTGGATGTGTATGCCGAATTTGCGGAAGAACACATGGCCGTACCCGTAATCAAAGGGGTGAAATCGGAAAATGAACGTTTTGCCGGTGCCGACGACACCTATTGCATAGAAGGCATGATGCAGGACGGAAAAGCCCTGCAGATGGGCACCAGTCACTTTCTGGGACAAAACTTTGCCAAAGCATTTGACGTGAAGTTTCAGGACCGCAATAGCAAACTCGATTACGTGTGGGCCACCAGCTGGGGGGTTTCAACCCGCCTGATGGGCGCGCTCATCATGGTACACAGCGATGATGAAGGCCTGGTATTGCCACCCAAACTGGCTCCTATTCACGTAGTGATTGTACCGGTATACAAAACCGAAGAAGAACTGAACACCATCAGCGAGAAGGTCGCAGGCATCAAGAAAGAACTTGAAAAAGCCGGATTGTCTGTAAAATTTGACAACCGCGACACCCACAAACCGGGCTTTAAGTTTGCCGAGTGGGAACTGAAAGGCGTGCCCGTGCGCATTGCCATCGGCCCCCGCGATTTGCAGAACAATGCCGCAGAAGTGGCCCGCCGCGATACTAAAACCAAAGAAGTGATTGGCATGGACAACCTGGTGGCGCATGTAACCGGTCTGATGGACGAAATACAGCAAAATCTCTTCAACAGGGCTATGGAACTGCGCTCATCCAAAACATGGAAGGCCGACAGCTGGGAAGAGTTCGTTGATATCGTTGAAAACCGCAATGGCTTTGCACTTGCCCACTGGGACGGCAGCGGCGAAACCGAGGAAAAAATCAAGGAAATGACCAAGGCCACCATTCGCTGTATTCCATTGGATGCGCAGGAAGAGGCAGGCAGTTGCATTCTTACCGGCAAACCCAGCAGCAGGCGCGTGGTGTTTGCGAAAGCCTATTGATGCGGCCGTTCGGCTTGGTAGCGCTTTTCATCCACCATTCCCACAAAGAAAAACCCTAGTTGCACGGCACTATTGGGCAATCCGGTTTGTTGTTTCATAAAATCCGAACCGGCGCCGTTTCCGGTGGTCCAGTAGCCTGCTGCATGCGGATGATCCGTTAGCGTTAAATACATATTCTGCACCGCCATGGCAGTAGCGGCAAGTTCTTCCCATTCGGGCACTTTGCCCGACGGCTCAAATCCGATGGAAATGATATGGGATACCTTGAACGCATAGGTGCGTATTTTGGCCAGTTTGCGCTCATCAAACGATTCAGCTGGGGTGTTTTGCAGGTAATACTGCTCCATGGCATTGCAAAGGGCTGTTTTTTCGGCACCTTCAAATACCCTGAACCGCCAGGGAAGCGTAAGCTTGTGGCTGGGCGCCCAGCGCGCGTTTTCCACCATCCGTGCAATAAGGTCCTCCGGCACGGGAAGTCCGTTAAACTCCTTCACAAAATGGCTGCGACGGCCGTGTATCAGTTCATCCAGGGTTTTCATGGGCTGCAAGTTGCGCTTTTTTCTTTCTGTGGCGAAATTCGAGAAAAGATTGGATAAAAACCGAAACCAATATCAGCGCAGCGCCAAAATAAAATTGCAAACCCAGCGCATCATGCTCTTGGAAAATAACAGCACCCAGCAGAATACCATACACAGGCTCCAGGTTTACCGATAGGTTGGCCGTAAATGCCGACAGTTCCTGAAGGGCATACGTGCCGAGATAAAAGGTGAGGTTGGTGCAAACCAGCGCCAGCAGCAGAATCCACAGCAAATCATACTGCCCGTTTTGGGGATTGAATTCCGGAATCCAGGTGGCGTTTGAATCTGCCAGCAAAGGAAATACAACACTCAGCAACAGCGCGCCTGACAACATTTCTATGGCCGAAATACTCAGGGAAGAAGCCCTTGCAATGTGTCGCTTGTTTAATGTGGTAAACAGTGCCGCCAGCGCTGCACTCACAATGCCCGTGATGATGGCTGACGTATAGTTTGCTTGCCCTGCAGATCCGCCGCTCAATGTATCATTAATAATAAGAATTCCCGCTATCACCAGCAATCCCAGCAGCAGCTCTCTGAGGAGAAAGGGTTTGCGGTTTATCAGCGGATCGAGAACGGCAGAGAAAAAGCTTGCAGAGCCAAGGCAAGCCAGGGTAACACTGGCGCTGTTTCCCAGTTTGATGCTGCCATAGAACGTGAGCCAGTGCAGGGCGACAATCACCCCAATTCCCAGAAAAATCAGCCAGTCTTTTCGGGATAAGGCTGAAACGCCTTTCCATACAGCGGGAATACAGAAATAAACAGCCGCGGTGATGAGCATGCGGTGCCAGACCAGATTGAGGGAGCTGTAGGAAATGAGTTTTCCCAGAATGGCGGTAAATCCCCACAGAAAAACGGCAATGTGCAGGTAGGTCAGTGCTTTAAGGCGGGGATTCATGGTTGGGTTGCCCTTAAAAAATCAAGGCCACGCTGTGAAGCATGGCCAGGATGTTGGTATATAGAAGCGCGTAACAGTTGGGCTGCCGCTATCAGCACGACAGCATTGCAAATATAAATGTGCTTTTGCAAAATCGCAACTAACAAGTTTTCCCCAGCATAAATCAGGTGAGGTTGCCTTTGTATTTGTCGCGCATGTCGATGACAATCTGCCTCAGCTCCTGCTCTTTGTCTTTGTGCATCACCAGCACCACATCCGGGCTGTCTACCACCACCACATTTTCGAGACCGTGCGTAATAACAATGCGATCGGTATTGGAAAACACCAGAGAGTCTGACGTTTCGTAGGTATGAATACCCTTGCCGATGGTAGCGGTATCATGATCATTGTGGCGGCTCACATCCCACAGGCTTTTCCAGGTGCCCAGGTCATTCCAGCCAAAGGTAGCAGGATAAACATATACGCTGTCATCTTTTTCCATGATGCCGTAATCGATGGAAATGCTTGGGCATTGTCCGTAGGCAACTTCAAGGGCATCAAAATAATTGGCCTGTGTGAAATCTACCTCGGCAAACAGCTGGTGTATTTCAGGCAGGTACTGTTCAATGCGCTGTAAAATGGATTTTACATTCCACACGAAAATACCGGCATTCCATAAAAACTCTCCGCTTTCGATAAACGTTTGTGCCAGTTCCTCGTTGGGTTTTTCCGTAAAGGTCTTTACCTCATAGAACCCGGCATCACCCGGAACGGTATTGTATTGAATGTATCCGTAACCGGTATCGGGGCGGGTGGGTTTGATCCCCAGCGTGAGCAAATGGTTATAATTGCCCGCAAACACGAAAGCTTCATTGATGATGCGGAAAAATTCAAGATCGTTGGTAATGAGGTGATCGCTGGGTGCCACAACACAAACTGCATCCGGATCTGTTTGCGAAATGATTTTGCTTGCATAGGCAATGCAGGGTGCAGTATTGCGGGCCTGCGGCTCCTTAAGAATGCGATCATCCGCAATACCGGGAATTTGATCCTTTACCAGTGTCGTATATTCGTGATTGGTAACAATGAAGATATTCTCCTTGGGAACCACTTGGCAAAACCGTTTGTAGGTCTGAGAAATCAAAGAATCGCCGGTTCCAAGTATATCTATGAACTGCTTGGGCAGGCTTTTTCGGCTAACCGGCCAGAAGCGACTTCCTATGCCGCCGGCCATGATGAGCACGTAGTGATGTTTGTTTTCGCTCATAGCAATCCTTCCCTGTTTAGGTCGTGCAAATGTACCATTCCTGCATATTTTCCGTCACGCAGAATAATAATTTGGGATATTTTTTGACGACTCATCCAGTCAACAGCTTCCACCGCAAGTGTTTCGGCATCCAGAGTTTTCGGTGAACGCGACATGATATCAGCGGCTTTCAGCCCCTTAAGGTTGCTGTGTTTTTCGAGCATTCTGCGAATATCGCCATCTGTAATAATGCCCTGTAGCTCGCCTTCATGCAGCACTGCAGCCGCACCCAGCCTGCTCTTGCTTATAGCAACAATCACTTCATTTACCGAGGCCGTGGGTGAAACCGCCGGCTGTTCGTTTCTGGCGGCAATATCACCGCAGCGCAGGTATAATTTCTTACCCAATGCCCCGCCGGGATGGTATTTGCTGAAATCGCTGCCGCTGAAGTTGCGCATGCGCAGCAGGGCAATGGCAATGGCATCGCCCATCAGCAACTGCGCTGAAGTACTGCTGGTGGGCGCAAGATTATTGGGGCAAGCTTCCTTATCAATTGTTGTATTTATCACAATATCTGCCTGCGCCGCCAGTTCGCTGTCGATATTACCCACCATAGCTACCAGCGGATTGCCAAAAGATTTTAATAAAGGCGCAAGCGCTTTGATTTCAGGTGTGTTTCCGCTTTTGGAAATGGCAATCACCACATCGCCCGGCTGTATGATGCCCAAATCCCCATGAATGGCATCGGCGGCGTGCATAAACACCGCAGGTTGTCCGGTGCTGTTCATGGTTGCAACCATTTTCTGGGCAATAATGGCACTTTTACCAATGCCCGTGACCACCGCCCTGCCGTTAGAATCGAGCAAAAGTTCCACCAACCGGCAAAAGGATTCATCGATGTATTGAGGAAGTACAGTCAGAGAACTTAATTCATCAGAGATGGCCTGAATTCCGTAACTTTTGATTAAATTTGCCTTGGTCAGTGTCAAAACGGACAAGTTTAGAAATGCAAAACTAACTGAAATTTTGCATTTAGTAAGTAGGTTTGATATTTAAAGAACATTAAAAAAAATTAATATAAAGCTAACAAAATTGCCGCCTATGCGTTAAATTTACTAACTGAAAGCATTTACTTTATCTATGAGCACGGCAATGGGCGTTGCGGAGGACACAAGAACCGACGCAAGACGCACACTTAAGGAATTCTTTGGCTTCGATGGCTTCAAGGGCAACCAGGAAGCGGTTATCAACCACATCCTGCAGGGAAACGACTGTTTTGTAATTATGCCCACCGGGGCCGGAAAATCACTCTGTTATCAGCTTCCGGCATTGATGATGGAGGGCACTGCCATCGTGATTTCTCCGCTGATTGCCCTAATGAAAAACCAGGTAGACAACATCCGCGGGTTTTCCAGCAGCAGCGCGCTGGCCCATTTTCTGAATTCTTCCCTTAGCAAAGCTGATTTTACCCGTGTGGTAGAAGATGTTACCTCGGGCAGCACCAAGTTGCTGTATGTAGCGCCCGAAACACTTAAAAAAGACGAAACCCTTGAACTCCTTCGCGGCATTAAAATTTCTTTTGTTGCCGTGGATGAAGCGCACTGTATCAGTGAATGGGGCCATGATTTCAGACCCGAATACCGCCGCATCAAACAAATGGTTAAAGCCATTGATGATGTGCCCATTCTGGCACTGACGGCTACCGCTACCCCAAAAGTGCAGCACGATATCCAGAAAAACCTGGGTATGCTGGATGCAAAACTGTTCAAATCTTCCTTTAACCGCTCCAACCTGTATTACGAGGTTCGCCCCAAAGGCAGAAAAGACCAGGTACACAAGGATATTTTATCGTTCATAAAAAACCGTGGAAACAGCTCGGGGATTATTTATTGCCTTAGCCGTAAAAAGGTGGAGGAAATTGCGGAAATGCTGCAAATGAACGGCATCAAAGCGCTTCCCTATCACGCCGGACTGGATGCCAAAACCCGTGCCGGACACCAGGATGCGTTTTTGATGGAAGACTGCAATGTGATTGTGGCTACCATTGCCTTTGGCATGGGCATAGACAAGCCCGATGTGCGCTTTGTAATCCACTATGATGTGCCAAAAAGCCTGGAGGGTTATTACCAGGAAACAGGGCGTGGTGGGCGTGACGGCCTGCGCGGGGATTGCCTGCTTTTCTACAACCCCAACGATATAGAGAAGCTGGAAAAATTCATGAAGGACAAACCGGTAGCCGAACAGGAAATCGGTGGACTGCTGATAGCCGAAACAGCCGCTTTTGCTGAAAGCAGTCAGTGCCGTCGCAAATTGCTGCTGCACTATTTCGGTGAAAACTTTAATGAATCGGATTGTAGCCACATGTGCGACAACTGTGCGCATCCAAAACCCAAGACTGACGTTACCCAGGATGTGGTTAAAGCCCTCAACGCGCTGAAATCGCTGAATGGTGAATTCTCCATGACCCATATCGTAAACTTTATCATCGGCAAACGTATAGACAGCATCAAAGACTACAAGCACGATGAAATGCCCTTGTTTGCCTGCGGCAAAGACAAGGATAAGGTTTACTGGAAATCCGTGATGCGCCTGGCATTGGTGCACAATTACCTCAATAAAAATATTGAGAAATATGGCTTGCTGAGTGTTTCAGAGCAAGGAATGGAATTCCTGGCCAAACCGGTGAAGCATGAAATGGCCGTGGATACCGAGTTTGAAAGCGTAAGCGAAGACGATTTTGAAAACTTCAAAATGGAAAGCGTTTGCGATGAAGAGCTTTTTGGACATCTCAAAGATCTGCGCAAGAAAGTGGCCAAGGAAAAAGGATTGCCCCCTTACGTGATTTTTCAGGATCCAAGCCTGGAGGATATGGCCACCAAGTACCCCATTACCCTTGAGGAGCTATCAAATATAAATGGTGTTGGCAAAAATAAAGCCATCAAGTTTGGAGAGCCTTTTATCAACTACATCGCAGGCTTTGTTAAGGAAAATAATATTGAACGCCCCCAGGATATCGTTTTAAAGGGCAACGCGGAAAAATCTGCCAAAAAAGTCAGTATTATTTTGAATATCGATAAAAAAGTGGATTTGATGGAAATGGCAAAACAGCTGGGAATTGAATTTGGCGAACTGGTGGAAGAACTCGAACAAATCGTAAATACCGGAACCAAACTAAACCTGAAATACTTTCTGAATCAGTTTCTGGACGAGGATTTGCAGGAAGAGATTTTTGATTATTTCAGGGGTGCCCAGGAAGATGATCTTGAACTGGCATTCAACCATTTCGACGGAGAGTTTACCCATGAGGAACTGCAGCTGATGCGGATTCAGTTCCTGAGCGATATGGGCAACTAAAAGTCCGTTCAATAGGCTTTTGTATATTTGCACCGGTGTCTGACAAACAAAATCAGTTTCATGCGCTCTACACGCGTTTCAGGCCCGGTTTAAGCAGTTTCGCGTCTTCAATTGTAAAAAGCGCTGAAGACGCCGATGAAATTGTGAATGATGTGTTTGTGAGCATCTGGGAGAAGCGACATTCGCTGATTTTGGATGATTCCCTGAAAAACTACCTGTTTACGGCCGTAAAAAACCGTTGTCTGAACCACATCAAAAAAGCCAAATTGCCATTTGCAGAAATGCCGGATGAATTTACACCTGCATCAACTGCCCCTTCTGCCGATCATATTCTGGAGGGAAAGGAACTGCAAAACTACATTACATGGCTTATAGAGCAACTGCCCACCAAATGCAAGCAGGTTTTCCTGCTCAGCCGCATGTTTGATTTAAGCTATAAAGAGATTGCCGAAATCATGGATATCAGCACCAAAACCGTGGAAAACCAGATTGGTATTGCGCTGAAATTTTTGAAGGAGAATACAGGCAGAAGACCACAGGCCGGTTAAATCAGGGATTCAGACACCGGCGGTAGATCTCCAGGTAATCATTCATAATCTTATCCAGATCAAACTCTTTCGCACGCTGAAGGGCGTTGCGCTTGAAGGTTTTTAAAACTTCCTCGTTTTCCAGCATTTTAACGGCATTATTGGCCATGTCAGCCACATCACCCACGTTGCTTAAATAACCGGTTACCCCGTGCACATTTACCTCAGGAATTCCACCTGCATTGCTGCTGATGACGGGCACCTCGCATGCCATGGCTTCCAGGGCAGCAAGACCAAAGCTCTCGGTTTCGGAAGGCAGAATAAACAAATCGCACACCGATAATATCTCTTCTACGGCTTCCTGTTTTCCCAAAAACGTAATGCTATTGTGGCACTGCATATCCCGGCTCATCTTTTCAATGTGGCTGCGTTCTGGACCATCCCCAATCATCAGCAGGCGCGAGGGAATCCGCTGGTTTACCAAACAAAAAACGGATATTACATCTTCCACCCGTTTCACCTTGCGGAAATTGGAGGTGTGCACCAATATCTTTTCGCCATTGGGTGAAATAGCCTTCTTAAAATGCTCTTTGGGCTGTTTGTTGAAACGTGTAAAATCAATAAAGTTGGGCACCACATCGATTTCCCGTTTGATATGAAAATGCTCCAGCGTATCGTTTTTCAGGCTTTGCGATACTGCAGTAACCGCATCCGATTGATTGATACTCCAGCTTACAACAGGTTCAAAGGTTGCCTCACGGCCCACCAGGGTAATATCGGTTCCGTGCAGGGTAGTGATAACGGGAATATTGCGGCCTTCTTCAGATAGAATGGATTTTGCCAGCAGTGCAGCAGAGGCATGCGGAATGGCATAATGCACGTGTAACACATCCAGGTTGGCGGTTTTTACCACATCCACAATCACTCCGGCAAGAGCAGTTTCATAAGGGGCGTATTCAAACAACGGATACTTGAGAATGCTTACCTCGTGGTAAAAAACATTCTCCGTAAAAAAATCCAGGCGGGCAGGCTGATTGTAACTGATAAAATGCACCTGATGTCCTCGTGTGGCAAGCGCTTTACCCAGTTCCGTGGCCAAAACGCCGCTTCCACCAAAGGTGGGATAACACACAATACCGATGTTCATGCAAATAGAACAACAATGTTAGTGACAAGATTTCAAAATCTGCTAAAAAAATCAAGAATGACCGCATCTTTGCGTCATGGAATTTTTTACCGATGAGTATTTCATGCAAAAAGCCCTGGCTGAGGCACAAAAGGCGCTTGATGAAGATGAAATTCCCATCGGAGCAGTGGTGGTGTATGAAAACACGATTATCGGGAAAGGATACAACCAGACCGAAAAACTAAATGATGTGACCGCACATGCGGAAATGCTCGCCATTACGGCGGCTGCCACCTATTTGAACAGCAAATTTCTGGATGAATGCACACTGTATGTGACCATAGAACCCTGCCTGATGTGTGCGGGCGCCATTAAATGGGCACGGTTTCACAAGATTGTGTTTGGTGCGGAAGAACCCAAAACCGGATTTACCCGCATTGATAAACAGCTGCTGGGTAAAAAAACGCAGGTTGCGGGAGGTGTGCTTGCAGAAGACTGCGCCAGCCTCATGCAAACTTTCTTTAAGCAAAAACGAAGCTGATTATTCCGGCCGTTCAAAAGCACCAATATCGGGTACACCAATGCGGGGCTTTCCATCCAAATCAATGGTTACGGGCGGTGTGAGCAGAATGCCGGCGTTGTGCAACGGCGACAGGGTGTCGGGGGCAAAGTCTGCGGAATTGATGTTTTTAAACAGCGGATCTCGGTTGTAAATATTCGTGGAGCCGACAAAGGGCTTGGCCTTGCTTTTCATCAGATTACCCGAAAAATCGGTCGTAAAAGCCGCGCTTCCGCCTTTGTCTATGAGCAGTTCCTCCTGCAAATCGCCGTAAATAAGAGAATTATACGCATTACACTCCAGGGGTTTGGTATCCAAAATTTTGCCGTTGCCATCGCGAAGGGTGTTGGTAATAGCAAAGTGTCCATCCTGACGTGTGGTATAGTTTACATAAGAGGCAAATGTGCAATGCCTGAAATCGTACTTACCACCCAGCAACCCCAGAAAACTGTAGCTGCCGGATTGGGCAAAAAGACAATTGGTGGCTTTTATGTGTGCTGTGATTCCCGCCAGACAAGCTTGCCCGCAATATTGCACTTTGGTGTTTTCCAGCAACAGGTTTTCCGGACTGCCCACGGGCAGTGAATCTACACGAATACCAATGGCAGCATTCTGGATATCGGCGTATTTGATGCTATTGCCGGCACTTCCCACCGTGAAATACAATCCCCCCCACTGATTGGGCAGGGTTCGGGCCGCAGCAACTGGCTTGTCGCCGGTGAACAAAACCCGATTACCGGGTGTGCCCTCCACAAACAGTTTACCCGCCACATAAAACGTACTTCGGGCGGAACAATACACTTTAACCCCCTCTTTTATCGTAAAAGTGCATCCTTTGGGCACCAGGGCGTTGTCTACAATCACATAGGGTTTGGTTTTATCGTCCCAAAAGCCACCGCAGGGCAACGATGCTGCCCTATAATAATGCGCATCCCAGCCGTAGGCACCCAAAAACAGTTTTTGCTCACGGCCGTTCACCTGCATCATCAGGGAATCCAGCACCAGTGCTGGACCCTTTTGACCATTGGCCTCCAGACTGCACTGCACAAAAACGAATACGCTGTCTTTAGCCGGAATTTCCACTTCATCAATTACCGGTCCCGGAATGCCATCCACATTGATGCGGTAAGCCGATTTTACGCCGCCCCCCAGCCTGAATGACGCTTTAACCGTCTGGCTTTCGGGGTTTTTTATCCAGGTTATCTGAGTAACGCTGATGGGATAGGTGCTGCCCGGCTGTCGGGTAAAAACAGTATCAAACCAAACCGTGTCGGTGGCAAGAGAAAGCGTGGTTTTACCTGCAAAAAACTGCTCTTTGCGACAGGATGCCAGCAATACCAGAAACACAATCAAAGGCAGAATTTTTCGCACCGGAACTATAACGCAAAGGTAGGGTCTGATATTGCCAAATTGGTTCATGCGGATGTAAACTTACACAAGCAGGCGGCTGTAGAGGGAGTGTACTTTTTCCATTTCGCCGGACCAAGGGTATTTCTCCACTGCTTTCAATCCGTTTTGACGCATATTCTCTGCCTTTGCAGGGTCGTTCAATATGGAAAGAACAGCGGCTGCGATGTCTGCAGCGTTGCCGGGATTGACACAAATACCAACATTGTCTTCTTCCACCACTTCGCGGTATAAAGGAAAATCCGAGGTTACCTGCGGCAAACCAATGGCCATGTATTCAAACATCTTGGTAGGGTAACTGCCAACGCTGTTTTTCATGGGTTGAATAATGCACATACCCACGGCAGCCCCGCGGCTGATTTCGTAACCCTTCTCAAGGGTTAACCTGCCATGGAAATGAATCTGCGCTGAAACATCATTCCAGAAAGGCAAAGCCTGCAATTGCCTTTCCAGCGATGAATACAATTCGCCCACCACATCAAATTCGACAATATGCCCTTGTTTTTTCAAGATGTATAATGCTTCCGCAATCTGCTGCAAGCCTCGCGATTCAAGGAGAATGCCCATATAAAAAATGCGGTTGGATGTGCGGTTCACATTTTCTGAAAACGGTTTAAAAAAAGGCAAATCCACATAGTTGAGTATGGTGGTATAATCGGCACCCATTTTTTGATAGCGCGTTTCATAGCTGTGCTCGGCCAAGATGATAGGCATGATTTTTACAGCCTTTTTCTCAAAAAAATGAAAGCAGGTATACAATACTTTTTTTGCGGGAATCCAGGGTTTGTCGAAAATGTCTTCCGCTACATTTTCATGGATGTCAAGCACCACTTTTTTACCCATTAAACGCAACAGCAGGCCGCAGGGAATTAATTCGGGGTCGTGGAGATGATACAAGTCGGCGCGCACGCGAACGGCCTTAAAAAACATTAAAAACCACGTTAGAAATACGCGCAGCAATTTATTTTTAAACCGCCTAAGCGGAACAATGTGAATGCCTTGGATTGTTTCCTCTTTGGGGTGAACCGCAATTAAGGTTACCGCATAGCTGTCAGACAGGTGTTTGCAATAGCGGTAAAAAATGCGCGTATCGGTGGCCACATGCACAGAACTGAGATGGCAGACACGCTTTTTCATAGACCCGGCTTGCGAAGTTACGCTTTTTAACACCCATTCATCGGGTTTGCCAATGCTGTGTCGTATTTTTGTGCCATGCGGCTCAGCAGTCACAACCTTTTGAAACAGTACGGCTCCAAAAAAGTGGTGAACGATGTTTCCGTGGAAGTGAACCAGGGAGAGATTGTGGGACTGTTGGGACCCAACGGCGCGGGTAAAACCACCACTTTCTATATGGTAGTAGGCCTCGTGCGGCCGGATCAGGGTGCTATCAGGCTGGATGAAGCAGATATTACGGCTTTGCCCATGTACAAACGTGCACAGCTGGGCATCGGTTATTTGCCCCAGGAAGCCTCCGTTTTCAGAGAACTGAGCGTAGAAGACAATATCAAATCCATTCTGCAAATGACCACCCTCAGCAAAGAAGCCCAAACGGAAAAACTGGAATCGCTGCTGGAAGAATTTGGTCTGAACCGCGTGCGCAAAAACAAAGGAAAGGTGCTATCAGGGGGCGAAAGGCGACGTACTGAAATTGCCCGCGCACTGACTACGGATCCTAAATTTATTTTGCTGGATGAACCCTTTGCCGGCGTGGATCCTATTGCTGTGGAAGACATTCAGGGCATTGTATCCAAGCTGAAAGAAAAAAACATCGGCATCCTGATAACCGATCACAATGTGCAGGAAACCCTATCCATCACAGACCGCGCTTACCTCTTATTTGAAGGCAAACTCCTGAAACAGGGCACCGCAGAGGAACTGGCCAATGATGAGCTGGTGCGCAAGGTGTATCTGGGCAAAAACTTTGAGCTACGCAGGAAAAATCCTGCCCAATCCTGAGGCCATGCGCCTGATTATCAGCGAAAACAAAGACGTTTATTTTAACCTGGCACTGGAAGATGTGCTGCTGCACGGAACGGATGAAGATATTTTGATGTTGTGGCAAAGCCGCTCCGCGGTGGTTTGCGGAAAGCACCAGAACCTCTGCGGGGAAGCCAACTACGGCTATTGTAAAAACCACAACATTGATCTGGCCCGGCGGCTGAGCGGTGGCGGAACCGTGTATCACGACGAAGGCAACGTAAATTTCACCTTCATTCAAAACCTGAAACCGCATGAAGAGCTGAATATCAACTTCCGAAAGTTCCTGGATCCAATGATGGAAGTGCTCGTCGCATTGGGCGTAAACACCACCTACAGCGGGCGAAATGATTTGCTGCTGGACGGGCTGAAAATCAGTGGTAATGCGGAGCACCTGCACCAGCAAAGCAGAAGAGTACTGCACCACGGAACCCTGCTTTTCAACAGCAAACTGGATACCCTTGGTGAAGCCCTTCACAGCCAAGGACATTATGAGAGCAAAGCCGTGAAAAGTGTGCGCAGTAAGGTTGGCAACATCAAAGCCCACACGGCATTTGAACACGTGCAGGATTTTATCGCAGCCCTCGCAGCGGGTTTTAGGGTGAAATTCGGCTACATAGCATCTGAAATTACGATTGAGGAAAACACAAAAGCACAAGAACTCAAAACCAGCAAATACGCCACAGATGCGTGGATAGCGGGTTATTCGCCTGCTTACCGGGTAGAGAAAGAACTGGTTTTATACAATAAGTCCGTAAAGATTGCCTTATCGGTTCAAAAGGGAATCATCAGTGAAGCTGTTATTGTGGAAGGTGCTGTAGAGCCCCTAAGTGCTGCCGTTTCCTCCCTGACCGGAAAACCACTCAACATTGAAACCGAGCAGCAATTCTTTGCCTCACTGAATTTGCCTTACACGGAAGAACTCAAATACGCTTTATTTTAACCATGAACAAAAAAGAACGTGTGGCTTTTATCGCAGATACCCTGGAGCGCTTGTTTCCCGAAACCCCGGTTCCACTGGACCACAGCGATGCCTACACCCTGCTGATTGCCGTTTTGCTAAGTGCACAATGCACCGACGAGCGTGTAAACCAGATTACGCCAGCACTGTTTGCCAGGGCAAACAATCCTCATGACATGGTAAAACTGAGCGTGGAAGAAATCCGGGAAATCATCAAACCCTGCGGGTTAAGTCCGGCCAAGAGCAAAGCCATATGGGGTCTATCGGATATTCTGATAAACCAACATAAGGGGCAGGTTCCGGAATCGTTTGAGGCGCTGGAGGCTTTGCCGGGCGTAGGACACAAAACGGCAAGCGTGGTGATGAGCCAGGCATTCGGGCATCCTGCCTTCCCCGTAGACACGCACATTCACCGCCTTGCACAGCGATGGAAACTTACCAACGGCAAAAATGTGGAACAGACTGAAAAAGACCTGAAACGGCTGTTTCCTAAAGAAACCTGGAACAAACTGCACCTTCAGATCATCTTCTTTGGACGTAAATATTGTCCGGCGCGGGGTCACAAAATAGAGGAATGCCCGATTTGCGGGCAGATTTGAGGGGGTTACAACAACCTATTCACCAGATCATCGTTGCTCATGCCTTCGGCTTCGGCCTTGTAGTTGCGCACCAGGCGGTGTCTGAGCACATTTTTGGCCACAGCCTGCACATCTTCCCTGTCGGGTGAAAACTTGCCGTTCATCAGGGCGTGGCACTTGGCACCCAGAATAAGGAATTGCCCGGCACGGGGACCTGCACCGTAGCTCACATATTCATTCACCACCGCATCGGCCTGAGATGTTCCCGGGCGGGTTTTGCGCACCAGCGAAACGGCATACTCAAATACAGCATCCGTAACGGGCACCTGCCTTACCAACTGCTGATATTCCAGTATTCTGCCTGCGCCCAGCACCTTTGCTGCTGCTGCCTCCCCGGCACCGGTTGTGCCTTTGAGAATCAGCATTTCCTCATCGTATCCGGGATATTCCAGGGCTATATTGAACATAAAACGGTCCAACTGCGCTTCGGGCAAAGGATAGGTTCCCTCCTGCTCAATGGGGTTTTGGGTAGCCAGCACAAAAAATGGTTTGGGCAAAGCGTGGTGCTGCCCGGAGACCGTAACATTGCGCTCCTGCATGGCTTCCAGCAGGGCTGCCTGTGTTTTTGGCGGTGTACGGTTAATTTCATCGGCCAGCACAATATTGGCAAACAACGGACCTTTCACAAAGTGAAATTTTCGGTCTTCGTCCAAAATCTCGTTACCCGTAATATCGCCGGGCATCAAATCCGGGGTAAACTGTATTCGGTTAAAATCAAGGTCCAGGCTTTGGGCTACAGTTTTTACCAGCAAGGTTTTTGCCAGCCCGGGCACACCTACCAAAAGGGCATGCCCGTTACAGAAAATGGCAGTAAGCACGGCATCTACAGCATGTTCCTGCCCCACAATTACCTTGGAAATTTCGCGCTTTATTTCCGCAACCGAGACGGAAAACGATTCTGCCAGTTCTTTTTCGTTCATCAGTTTTGTGCCTCCAGTACTTTCAAATCCGGGCACTGAATGAGATTACTCTGCACACGGATATAGGTGTCTTTTTTGGTTTTATCTACCCAGGTATCAATGGCTTTTTGCTTTTTCCGGGCTTCCGCTTCCAGCTGTATTCGGCCGTAATCCTGTGCTAAATTGGCTTGATGCGGTGCCGTAAATGATTTTAGATAGACCATGCGGTAAATCGCGCGGCCATCGGGTGTGAAGGTACGAGCAGGTTCCGAAAATTCACCCGGTTTAAGCTTGTCAACAATCATCTTGATTTCCGGGGGCAGTTCATCAAAAATCATCTTCTGGCTGCCGGTGGTTTCGTCTGTGAAAAAACCACAGTAACCCCTGTTTCCTATATCTGCAGATGCATAGCGTTTTACGGCAGTGCACCAGTCTATTTTCTTTTCATAAAGCAAATCGTATGCGGAATCAATTCGCTTCTGGGTTGCATTGAAATCAGCGGTGGTGTATTCCGCACGAATGAGTATATGGGAAGCAATCACCCTTTCTCCCAGGCGTTTGCTTACTTTCATCAGGTGAAAGCCAAACGGGCTCTCAAAAACAGGACTGATGGAATCAGGCTTGAGTTTGAACGCCATGCGCTCAAATTCGGGCACCATTTCCCCGCGACCAAATTCAGGAAGCAAGCCATTATTGTCTTTAGAACCGGGATCCTGGCTGTACGTTTTTGCCAGTTTCTCGAAACTCTCTCCGGCCAGCAGGCGCGTACGCAGGAGCTGCAGTTGTTCGCGGGCAAATTCCTTGGCTTCGGGTGAAACCGGCGGTTCTATGAGGAGCTGTGCCACCTCTACTTCTGCCGGAATGATGGGCAGGCTGTCTTTTTGTATGTCGTTGTAAAACTGCTTCACCTCCTGCGGACTAATCTTGACCGAAGATGTGATTTTACCTTCCATTTCCTGGGCCAGAAGTTGTTCCTTCATTTTGGGACGGATGTCTTCCCTATATTCGGCTAGGGTTTTACCCAAATACCGTTCCAGATCTGCCTGGCTGCCTGCCTGACGCTGGAAGTAACGCAGGCGGTTGTCAATTTCTGCATCAATGCGTTCGTCAGAGAGCGGCAAAGAATCAATCTCCGCCTGATTGAGCATGAGCTTGCGCAGTATCAGCTTTCTCAGCACAAAACAGGAAAGCTGCTGGCTGTCCTGAAAATTGCCTGAACGTGCCAGTTGACCCATCTCCGTCTCATAGTCGCTGCGCAAAACCACTTTATCGCCTACTATGGCCATAACACCATCCACATGCAACGGCTGGGATTTCAATCCGGCTGCTGCCAATGCAAAAAACAAAAGCAGAAATCGGCAGGCTCTATGGATTAACAGATTTGGCATTGATGTTATTTTCCTGCAGTGTTTTCTTCAATCATGCGTTTGGTAAAGGCATCAAACACCGGCTGGTTTACGCTGTAGGGGTAGGCTTTCAGCAAGTCTTTCAACCACTGTTCTTCCAGAAATGTCTGGTAATCATTGGCAGCCAGACCGCGGCACTCCTCAAGTTTCTTGGGGCCAGCAGGCAAGAACTGGTTTACCTTTACTACAACCCAGTTTGCACCAACCTGATTCATGTTATAAATCTTACCCGGTTTCTCGCGGTATTCGGGGTTGCTGAACAAAGCATCGAGAATGCGTCCGTCGGGGAAAAGGAAGGTATCGGTACTTTCGTATTTCCCCATGCGGTAATCCATGCTCACAGTATTGGAACGGGTATGCTTTCTGCGGATGCTGTCGGGCTGGATGCCTTTCTTAACCATTTTGGCTACGGAACCTGCCATTTTTTTATTGGCACACAGGTAGACTTCGCAATCAAAACGGTCATTCCACATATACTTGGTTTTATTGGCTTCGTGAAACGCTTTTAAGCCCGCGGTATCTTCGTTGGCTTTGTCCCAAACCTTCTGCTGCATGCGGGCAAACATCAGAATGCCTTCTTTGAATTCCTGATACAGGTGTCTGAATTCAGGTGATTTCTCTTCCAGATGCTGGTCTTGATATATTACACATTTGCTCTTTACCCAATCTTTGAAAACCGCATTCACAAAGTCCATATTGGTGCCATTTACGGGCTGCATGGAAACCTCCAGATGGCTTGCAAACTGACCGACGGTGTATTTGTCTCCTCCCAGCTCAAACAAGTTCAGATTGCGCAACGGTGTTTTGGTACTGGTGGGTTTCACATAAACACGGCCTTTCTTTCCTTGATTGGTGGCCGCAAATTCAGGCAGGCTCTCCGCCTTGAATGTGCCTTTAGCAAAATTTGTATCCAGCACGGCAATAAATGCATTCATGTTTTCCGGATGCTCTTTGTATCCGTTTTCCTTTTTTACCTTTTCTACCAATGCATCCACACTCTTCTGGGCCCTTTGGTTGTTTTGCACCTGGTTTTTCAAGGTGGTCTTCATCATGTCGAAGCTGCCCAGCGGCTTCACTTCCATTTTCTGAATAATGTGCCAGCCGAGCGAAGTGCGGAAGGGTTCAGAATAATCGCCCAGGTTTTTGAGGTTAAAGCCACGGTCTACCAGAGACTGACGGTCAGGGTCGCCGATGAACATGGTTACATTGATGAAGTCCATTTCGCCGCCGGCGCCATTGCTGCGGCTGTTAAAATCCTCGCTGAAATTGCGGGCCATATCGGCTACGGTTGCTTCGCCGGATTTAATCTTCTGGTAAATATCCTCAATCTTTCTCTTCTGATTCTCTTCGGTTCCTTCGGGAGTCATGCCCACACGAAGCAGAATGTGCCTGAGTTTGATATCACCGCGGTTGGGACGTTTGTTGGTTACTTTAAGGATATGGTATCCAAAATCGGTTCTGAAAATACCTGAAATGCTCCCCAGCGGGGTATTATAGGCCATGTTCTCGAAAGGATACACCACCTGCAATGCTGTCATATAACCCAAATTTCCGCCATTGTCGCGGGTTCCGGGGTCATCAGAGTTTTTGGCCTCTGCTGCAAACAAAGAAGGATTGGCCACAATACGGTCATACATTCCTTTGATTTTTTGCCATGCAACCAGCGTATCTGCGGGTTTGGCTTTATTGTTTACCGCAACAAGAATGTGAGAAACTTCCACTTCCTGATTGAGACGGTCATAGGCCTCACGGATTAATGCATCAGTTACTTCACGGTCATAGAGATAGCTGCGTGCCAGCTGCTCGCGGAACATATCTACCTCCTGAAGATAGCTCTTGGCGGTGTCCATACCCGCATCCTGTGCATCCTGAATTTTAAGCTTAAATTTGATGTAGAGATCCAGATCCTCCCGAATTTTATCGGGTGTCATTTCCTGGTTCACGATGTTCAGGTTTTTCTTAAAGTATCGCTCAAATTCGTCCACGGTAACTTTTTTGTCACCGGCATAATTGAACAATACCGCACTGGCTGGTTGTGCAATGGCCTGTAGGGTTAGCGTAAAAACCGAAATCAAAGTGAAAAAATGTTTCATTGTATGTGTAATTTTAACCACGAAGTGCAAAAATACAAAGATTGGGCCACAATACCGCCCCGGTGAAAGTGCTTTGATGGCTACAGCATGAATGTGGCAGAACTTTTACCATGGGGAAGTTCTGTGTCAGCCAGCACCGCGCCCGACGCCGCGCTGATGGGTGCCAGTATCCAATCAAGCAACGGAAACCAGGCAATGAGGTTATAAGCCACACCAAAACCCAGCAGCGTTGACATATTGGCACGCATGTACCTGACACTTTTTGACACACCCATCTTTTTGCGCTCGGCCACATAATCAAAGAAGTTAAAGGCCATGAAATAGCTGTTTACAAGAAACAATGTTACTAAAATCAATGGAGACAACAACGGTAAAAAGAAACTTATTATTCCCCCCGCTATCATAAGCAGGTTTTCCAGCAGCATGTTTCGCACTGCAATACCGGCTCCTCGCAGAGCATCCTTTAATATTTGCACAAAACTGAACGGATATGACTTGCCTGTCACCAATGCTTCAGTTTGCTCTGAGATGTAGGCGAACAAAGGAGATAAAAGGATGATAACCATATATTTCATGTAGCGGCTCATCACATACCACAACATTATTTTCACGACAATAACCACACCCATCTGCAGCCCTACTTTAAATATTTCTTCCAATCCCCCTCCTTTTGTGGTAGCAGACAAGTCAAGACCCGTTTGTAACTCAATCCACCTATACAAGTGAGGTATCAGCCAATCACTTATCTGCAAGGAGAGACCTACTACCATGAATAACCAAACAATCAGTGGAACCAAATACCAGACCCCGAGACGAGTAATGGAGAAAGCCATGCCACGGAAAAAAGCGGTAAAACCTGCCAAAAAAGCACTCATTTTATCAAAATTAGTATCAACGACCTGTTTTTCCCAAACGCAAAGCAATAAAAATGGTTCTCGGGGAAGCCGGACCATAGATGTAATTGCTGTCCCTGTTTTTTCCGATGTCAAAATCCCGCTGATAGGCGTTAAACAGGTTTCTTACACCCAGTGAAAGGGTCCAGTCGATGCCGTTTTTCAATGGTTTCAGCTTGAAATTAAGCGCTGTATTGATTTCCAGAAATGGTCGTGAAAGGATAATGCTGTCTCTGCTAAAGTTCTCAGCACCGCCAAAATGTGGAACGTACATGGAACCTGTATAAACCGCATCCAGTGAAACATTGATTTTATCGGTTAATTCAGCCCACCCGTAAACATACCCAAATGCATTCGGGGTGCGGGCAAAGGCCCTGAGCGGATTTTGACCGGAAATGAGCGTTACTGCAGTATCGTAAAGGCTTTGCTGTAAAGTAAACCCTGCCTGAAGCTGCATTTTCTTTTGGTAATTGATTCTATATTCCGCCGAAATACCCTGAACACGGGCACCCTGCCCATTGCGTTTTTCAAAAATTTCTCCAAAAGGATCATTCCCTGCATTTTCAAGCACAAAGGGATTGCGCAACCGATTGTAAAACGCATCAAGGGTAAAACCCTGAATATGGTTTACCGTGGCTTTGTCGTGGTTCCACGACAGGTTAAAACTGCGCGATTGTTCTTCCCTAAGCAGTGGTGATAGCTGCACCCTGGAAACTCCACCGCCGGCAAAAGCAATATGCAGGTCATTGTCATGGGCCTGTGGCGCCCTGAAACCGGTACCGTAACCCATTCTAATCTGAGAATTTTTACCGGATTTATATAAAATACCCACACGCGGACTCCAAACCGGCTTGTCTATCCAGTTGTGCTTATCCACCCTGATACCGGAAAGGATGCTAAGTACATTGTGTGGCTTCCAAACGTGTTGCAAAAAGGCACTCGGATTAACAATATGCTGCTTTATGAGGTAATTATAGGCAGGAATTTCGTCCCTGATAAATTCATCTATCCATTCCAGTCCCAGTGTGAATGTGTGCCTCATCAAACCATTTCGCTGGAACCGGCGGTTGAATTGAACACCGCCCTGCAAAAAACCGATCATGGCTTCTCCATTTGGCGGATTCTCAATATATTTTTGAATGTCGGCCAATGAATCCGGGCGTACACCGGTAAAATGACTGCGGGATGTTTGCTGAAATGCTGCGTAAATGATGGCATCAGAAAATCCGTTCATTGAACGCAAACGGTATTCCGCATTGCCCAGTGAAATGCGGTGTTCACGCGACTCGGCCTGCAAGGCCTCATAAATAGGCTTGGCGGTTATTTCTCCCCCGTAGCGTTTTTCGCCAATACGATTCAATGATACCGTGAGCTTTTGTCTTGGATTGGGGTCATAAGATACGTTCAGACTTGCATTGATATTTTCCAGGCTGGGCAACTCTGTAAATCCATCTTGGTTGGCATCAAATGCCTGTCGATTCCTGGAACCTATTGTAAAGTAGCCACCCAATTTTTTGTTTTCTGATACCCAGCCATTGCTTATGGTATTAACGAAATCCAATGCGCTTGAACCTACATGCTGCAAGCGGGTAGATACCTCCCATTCATTCTGAACAGGTTTTCGGGTAAAAACATTTACCGTTCCAGCTATGGCACTCATGCCGTACAAGGAGGAACCGCCGCCCCTCACCACTTCAATTTTCTCAATCATTGCAGCGGGAAGATGCTCAAGACCATACATGCCGGTCAAAGAGCCAAACAAAGGCCTGCCATTTATTAGAATCTGAGAATAGCCTCCGGGTAATCCGTTGATGCGCAGCTGGCTGTAGTTGCAGGTTTGGCAGTTGGTCTCTACCCTGAGACCCGTCTGAAATTTCAAACCGTCATACAAATTGCAGGCCTGCAATCGTGACAAGGTTTGGCCGCTGACCACAGTCACCGCAACAGGGCTTTCAGATTTACGGATTTCGGTACGGGTTCCGGTGAGCACCACTTCAGACAAATCCATCACAGAATCGGTCTGGGCAAAACCCGAGCCGGCTGACAACAGCCAAAATCCAATGGTTGAAAAGAATTTAGCCGATGCCCGCATGTTAAAATAATCAGGTTATGGATTCATTGATGGCATTCCATAGCACATCGCGCAATTCCACCAGCCCCTGCTCAGCAACAGATGAGAAAAACAGGGGTTGCACGTCAGAAAATTCCCGGCTGATGGCGGCTTTCAGTTCATCATCCAGCATATCGCTTTTGCTGATGGCCACAATGCGGCGTTTGTGCAGCATTTCCGGATTGAACTCACTTAGCTCGTGGAGCAGGGTTTCGTATTCTTTTTTATGGTCGGGGCTATCAGCAGGAATGAGAAATAAGAGCACCGCATTGCGTTCTATGTGCTTTAGAAAGCGGTGCCCGAGGCCTTTCCCTTCATGCGCACCTTCAATGATTCCGGGAATGTCAGCAATGACAAAACTGCGGAAATCGCGGTATTTTACCACACCCAGGTTGGGAACCAGGGTTGTGAAAGGATAGTCGGCAATTTCAGGCTTGGCCGCCGTCATTACACTCAGCAGGGTACTTTTTCCTGCATTGGGAAAACCAACAAGACCCACATCCGCCAGTACTTTGAGTTCCAGAATCATCCATTTTTCAATGGCCGGCTCACCCGGCTGTGCGTACATGGGTGTTTGGTTGGTGCTGCTGGTAAAATGACTGTTGCCGAGACCGCCTCGTCCACCGGGCACCAGCACTTTCTTTTCACCATCCTCGGTAATTTCAAACAAAAATTCACCAGTTTCGGCGTCACGTGCCACCGTTCCTAATGGAACTTCCAGAATTTCGGATTTACCGCTGGCTCCGGTTTTGTTGTTCTCACCACCGGGCACGCCATCAGCGGCCATGATGTGCTTCCTGTATTTCAAATGGAGCAGTGTCCAAAGTTGTTTGTTGCCTAACAATACAATATCTCCGCCCTTGCCGCCATCACCGCCGTCAGGGCCGCCTTTGGGATTGCCCTTGGCACGGTGAAAGTGGTGACTTCCGGCGCCGCCTTTACCGCTTTTACAGCAAATTTTCACATAATCAATAAAATTGGTTTCCGCCATGCCTTCCGCAAAGGTACAACATGTAGCCTGAGGTTTTGCCCCGGTAACAGGGAAATACGGGCTTTATCGTTAATTTCGCGCAGGAAATCATGGCACAGTATCCCTTCAGCGAAATAGAAAAAAAGTGGCAGACACGGTGGGCCGAAACAGAGCTTTATAAGGTATTTGAAGACCCACAGAAGCCAAAATACTACGTGCTGGACATGTTTCCCTACCCTAGTGGCGCCGGGCTGCATGTAGGGCATCCCCTGGGTTACATCGCCAGCGATATTGTGAGCCGCTACAAGCGCCTTAAGGGTTTTAACGTGCTGCATCCCATGGGCTACGATGCCTTTGGTTTGCCGGCAGAACAATATGCGATTCAAACCGGTCAGCACCCGGCTAAAACCACAGCCGCCAATATTGAAACCTTCCGCCGTCAGCTGGATCTGATGGGCTTCAGCTATGACTGGAGCCGGGAGGTAAGAACCTGCGAACCGGAATATTACCGATGGACCCAATGGATCTTTGGTCAGTTTTTTAATCACTGGTACGATAAACAAACCGATAAAGCCCGCCCTGTGGCTGAACTGGAACATCATTTCAGCCTGAACGGAACCTCCGGAATACATGCTGCCTGCACCGAATCTATGCAATTCACAGCCGCTGAATGGAATGTGCTGAGTCCAAAAATGAAATCGGATGTACTCAACAACTACCGCCTGGCTTTTATTGATTTTACCACCGTAAACTGGTGCCAGGAGCTGGGTTGTGTGCTTGCCAATGAGGAAGTTGTTAACCATCCGGAAAAAGGCCCTGTAAGTGAACGCGGCGGCTATCCGGTAGTTCGCAAAAAAATGAAACAGTGGTCGCTGCGGATTACAGCCTATGCTGACCGCCTGCTCAAAGGACTGGATTCACTGGACTGGAGCGACAGTATTAAGGAAATTCAGCGCAACTGGATCGGCAGAAGCGAAGGAGCGGAAATACAGTTTACAGTTGATAGTTTACAGCCTAAAGTGGGTGAAACGCATGCCATTGAGGTGTTCACCACCAGGCCGGATACGCTATTCGGAGCCACCTTTCTGGTGCTTGCTCCGGAGTATGAAGGACTGTATACTCTTTGCTCTGATGAGCAGCGTGACGCCGTAAAGGCGTATTCTGAAGCGGCTAAAAACCGCAGTGAGATTGACCGTATGGCCGATACCCGTAAAACAGGTATTTTCACGGGTGCCTATGCCAAACATCCATTTACCGGTAAACCTATTCCGGTTTGGGTAAGCGACTATGTGCTGGCAGGTTACGGAACCGGAGCCATCATGGCAGTTCCTGCCCATGATGACAGAGATTTCGAATTCGCAAAGGCGTTCAACTTACCCATTGTTCCGGTTATCAAACCCGTGAATGAAATACTTTCTGAGCCACTTACAGAGGCTTTTTCGGCCAAGGACGGGGTTTGCTTTAACAGCGAGTTTCTTGATGGACTGACTGTGAAAGACGCCATACAAAAAGCAATTGAAAAAGTGGAGAGCGAAGGCCTCGGCAAACGGAAAGTCAATTATAAACTACGCGAGGCGGGCTTTGGAAGACAGCGCTACTGGGGAGAACCATTCCCTATTGTCTTTGATAACGATCAAATTCCCCATCTGATAAATGATTTGCCGGTGGAACTGCCAAAAGTGGATAGTTATAAGCCCACCGGAACGGGTGAAAGCCCCCTGGCCGGGGTAAAAGATTGGGTGGAAACCCAGCAAGGCCGACGCGAAACTGACACCATGCCCGGATGGGCCGGCAGTAGCTGGTATTTCCTGCGCTACATGGATCCCGGGAACAAGGTAACCTTTGCAGGTCCATCTGCCTTGAATTACTGGAAACAGGTCGATTTGTATGTGGGAGGCAGTGAGCATGCAACCGGTCACCTGCTCTACAGCCGTTTCTGGACCAAATTTCTGTTTGATCTGGGTTATCTCTCCGGAGATGAACCTTTTAAAAAACTGGTCAATCAGGGCATGATTATGGGCGAAGACGCCCAAAAAATGAGCAAACGCTGGGGCAATGTTGTGAACCCGGATGATGTTTGTGCACAATACGGTGCCGATACCCTGCGCATGTATGAAATGTTTCTCGGCCCGCTCACCGACAGCAAACCCTGGAACACAAACGGAATCGAAGGGGTGAGTCGTTTTCTGAACAAGTTCTGGCGTTTGTTTGAACAGGAAGAAACATTCATGTTAACAGATGAGGCACCATCGAAAGAAGAACTCAAAGTCCTGCACAAAACCATTAAAAAAATAACCTCCGATATTGAGCAAATGAGCTTCAATACTGCAGTGAGTGCCTTCATGGTTGCTACAAACGAACTGGGAGCCTTACAATGCAAAAAAAGGGCTGTTTTGGAGCCGTTAATCATCCTCATTGCACCCTTTGCACCGCATATTGCGGAAGAGCTTTGGCAAAAGTGCGGCCACAACCAAAGTATTCATTTGGCTCAATGGCCCAGTTGGGATGAACAGTACCTGGTTGAAACACATTTTGAATACCCCATCTCTATCAACGGCAAAACACGCACCAGCATTGCTTTTGATTTGAATGCGGATGCAAAAGACATTGAAGCTGCTGTTCTTGGTGATGCTACCGTTCAGCGCTGGATGGAAGGCAAGCCCCTGAAAAAATTTATTTTGGTAAAAGGCCGGATTATCAATGTAGTTGTTTAATTTTTTTTCTGATAAATAGAAAAGGGGGCTTCAGTGAAGCCCCCTTTTTCGTATGATCTAATCCAGGTTATTTCAGGATTTTAACCATTTTTTCAGTGTGCAGGGTTTGTCCGTCGCCTTTCACCACCACGGTGTAAGTACCTTCAGACAGATTACCTGTATTTACTTTCAGAGAATTGCTTCCTGCAAGTTTACCTGCATTCTGCTGTGCCACCAGACGACCGGCCTGATCATACACATTCACAGTAACCTGCGCGGTTCTCGGAATGTTCATGTTCACGGCAAACTCAGCATTGAATGGATT
>CANHQZ010000026.1 GCA_947463125.1 Flavobacteriales bacterium
GAACTGACCGATGCCGGGGTTATGGATTTCAAGATAAATCACCGTTTTGGCGCCGTAGGATTGGGTGCCTATGAGGCATTTGGTTTGGATAATGCCTCGGTAAGAATCGGTGCCGAATATGGTGTAGTTCCCAATCTGGCTTTAAACCTGGGGCGCAGCAGCTTGGGTCGCATGGTGGATGTGGGTTTGAAATATCGCTTTATGCAGCAAACCACCGACAACAGCAGGCCATTTACCGTTTTGATGTATGGCGGAGTCGCACGAACAGCTTTGTCCATGATGGGATCTGAATGGGTATATACCGGACAGCTGATTGCGGGCAGAAAGGAAACCGATCGTTTCTCCTGGCAGGTTGTACCTTCTGTTGTCAGCGGGAAAACAGGTCAGGTAATAGCGGTTGGGGTAGGTTTTCGTGAGAAAATAACACCACGCACTACCTTCAATGCAGAATACATTCCTGTTTTATCCAGGCCCGAAGGACGTGGTAATGCCGGCTTCTACAATTCCTTTTCGGTGGGTGTGGACATAGAAACAGGCGGACACGTATTTCAACTGCATTTTACCAACAGTGCCGGCATGGCCGAACCGCAGTTCATAGCTCAAACCAATGGTTCATGGTTGGACCGTGGATTCCGTTTTGGTTTCAATATAAGCCGTGTTTTTACGGTAGTGGATCCGGCAAGGTTTCGTTGATGAAACTTCGGGTTCGGCACGTCCTGTATTAATGGCGTATCAAAATCCGGTGGTTTTCGTTCACTCAAACCATGCCGGTCCGTACATGTCGGGATTGGCGCGGCACAGCCGGAATTCCATGCGTGTTTTTATTCCCTGGTTATCAGATTTTAAAAGGAGAGATAGCTTTGTATCAGCAGAAACACCGGGGATATCAGCGGTTTTGATAAACAGAAATAAACTTCCGTCGCCCACATTCTTAAATTCCGTTTTCTTGGCACTGCGCCAGTCGATTTGTTTGTCTCCATTATGCATGCTGCCAATTAATTCGGCATCCGCCGTTATAGTGTCGGGAATATGAATGACAATTAAATCGTTTTTCTGATAACCCACTTTCCCAAGTGGGATATCGAATGCTGTATTCGTTTCGATAAGCCGGGTTTGATATTCAACCTTTGTGTCCGTTGCGGATTCATTCAGGTAAACCAATTCACCACCTATAAAGTATTGATGCCGGGCTGCTTTACCGGTCCAGTGTTCCAGCAAAGGAACAATGCCCGGATGACTGCCGGAATTAACGGCCAATATAATCGGGTTGCTTTTGAAGGGCCAATCGTTCCATTGCTTCCATAAACGATTATAGGAAAAAGGTATTTGTGAATGGCTGATGAATTTGGGCAGACAAACATCGTGCTCGTGGAAAAGGTGATACATCAGCACATCTTCCGGACCATCGGCCAGCAATAGTTTCTTTTGGCCACAGGCAGTTTTCAGCACTTTTGCCTGCTGGTGGTAAACATCTTTACGGCTATCGCCGAAATACCCGCTGTTCAATAGTCCAAAACCCAATAACAATGAAATAACGGGTGTGACGTATTTCAGTTTTTTATCCGGAAGAAAGCTGATGAAGCCCAGATAGAAAAAGGGGGCGCTGAATAGCAAAACGGTATGCTGCAATACGGGCTTGTACAGCCAAGACCAGGCAAAACCAATGGCAATGGGAAATAAGAATACCGAAAAGCACAGCAGGGTAAATTTTAAATTACTTTTCTCAATCGGTTGGCGGCGCCAAAAAAAGGCAATTATCAATACACCCAGCGCGGGATACAACATGCCGTTCAGCAAATATTGCAAGTGTTTTACCGGGAAATCACTTCCGGGCCTTCCCAGCCATTCCAGCCCGCCCACTCCGAGCTGATGCATAAAAACCGACAGGGCAGGGACAAACAGCAATAGCCCTGTAACGGCGCTTAATAACCATTTTTTTCGATGTTTGCTTTGTTTTGCCAACCCAAAAATCCATAGAAGAGAAATGGGCAGTAGTGTAAAATAATGCAGCCATGCGCAGGCAGCGGCGAGCAATCCCAGCAGTGCAAAAGCCGATTTGCCGGTTCTTTTTTCTGTCCAAATCAGACTCCATTGCCAGAAAAAGGCATTGCAGCAAAACATACCCAACGCATAGGGCCTGATTGGATTACCCCAAACCAAGGGCAGATAGGATAGGCTGTATAACAGGGTTACGGAAAGGGCCCTAGCGGGAGTGGTAAGATTGCAGGCAGTTTTGTAAACCAAATAAATAGAACACACAGAAAAAGCCGCCAAAACCGAATGCATCAAAGGGGCGTGTTCCCCGAAAAATTGCACCCAAAGCCATATCAGGGTTTGCATGCCGGGGGGGTGCCCGTCGGGCATTACGCCCTGCTGCCAGTGTTCTTGCCAGGTAGCGGCTTTCGCCCGAAAAATGGCACTCAATTCATCGTAGCTAAACGGAATGTCAGCAATACCCCAAAACCTTATAATTACTGAAAGAATCAGTATTCCGAAGATCCCGAAGCGCAGATAATTGGTTCCCACCTATGCAATGATAACACAAAAACCCTCAGGTTTTCATTTTGTTCTTCTTGGCGCTGGGGAAGAGTATGTTGTTGAGGATAAGTCGGTAACCGGCCGAATTGGGGTGCAGATTCAGATCCGTTGGGGGTTCACCTACCAAATGCTGGTAGTCTTCCGGGTCATGGCCGCCGAAGAAGGTCCAGGTGCCTTTGCCCGCCCCGCCGTGTATGTATTTGGCTTCGCCCAAAGCGGCATTTTCGCCCATCACCAGCACATCGCTCTTTATTTTTTCTTTGTGAAAAGCCGTGGTTTGACCCATAAATCCTTTGATGGTGCGGGTATGGTTTTGGCAAAGTATGGAAGGAATGACATCCCACTTGGCGCTGTAATCAAACAGGGTAAACAAATCGTTTTCCTCCGTAACACCCCGCCTGCGCGGATCTACGTCAATATCGCTGTGCTCATAAATGTATGGGTTCTGTTCCAGCATGAAATCTTTGAATGCAAAACAGTTCTCGAATTTTAGCCGGTTTTGACAGTCGGGATCGGAGGGTGAACCATCGAACATGGCTCCGCAGATATCCGTGCTTTCGGCCGCCAGGGAAATATCGTAGGTGTCGGTAGCGCTGCACATGGCAAACAGAAAGCCGCCACCCAGGCAAAAATCCCGGATTTTTTTGGCCACCGCCAGTTTTAATTCGCGATTGGAAGCATAGCCGTATTTAGAGGCCATTTCCTCTGCCTCGCGCACCTCATTTTGATACCACGGCGCACTGGCATAGCTGCTCCAGAATTTGCCGTATTGTCCGGTAAAATCTTCGTGATGCAGGTGCAGCCAGTCGTATTCGGGCAGCTTGTTTGTTAAAACTTCATCATCAAAAATAACCGTGTAGGGGATTTCGGCGTAGGTAAGCACCATGGTTACGGCATCGTCCCAGGGTTGTTTGGTTTTGGGACTGTACACAGCAATTTTGGGCGCAGTGAGTAGCTTGACCACATTCATGTTCACCTCCGGATTGCTGATGGTGGCTTCGATGGCGTTGGCGTCGCTTTCGGTAATCACGTCATAGGAAACCCCACGAATTTTGCATTCGCTCTCGGTTTGCGGGGTGTGGGCAATCATAAAGCTACCGCCTTTGTAATTCAGCAGCCAGCTTACTTCACGTCCTTCCTGCTGCAGAACCCAGAATGCCAGTCCATAGCTTTTCAGGTGGTTTTTCTGGGTTTCATCCATGGGGATGAGTATGCGGGAAGCATACAGTCCGCAGGACAATGAAATCAGGATGGAAAACAGAATGGCGCGCATCATTTTACAAAACATCAGCAAATTTCCTGCCGATTATAACCAGGATATAACCCAAAGATACGGAAAATACTCCATATATCAAAGCACGAACGTGTTCCTGTGCCTGCGCGTATTGATAGAGTTCATAACCAAACCCCGAAAAGGTGGTGAAGCCTCCCAGCATGCCGGTTATCAAAAGCAGTTTCAGGTTTTCATCCTGAATTTTTCCCATGCCCAACCCAATCAGCAAGCATCCCAGCATGTTTACGGCAAAAGTGGCCCAGGCAAATCTATCGGTATCAAAGGGCAATTGGGTTCCCAAAGCGTAACGCAGCACACAGCCGATGCACCCGCCAAGTCCTACCAATACAACGCCTTGAAAGTTCATGTGTGCAAATGTAACACAGGGTTGTAAATTTGCGCTTCATCCATGCAGGCTGTCATTGAGAATATTATCCAGGAAACGGAATCCGTAAAACGATTTTATCTCAAACCGCAATCTGAGGAAGGATTTCGTTTTCTCCCCGGACAGTTCATAACCTTGCGCATACAGGATACAGAGCGCAGCTATTCCATTGCCAATCCGCCGGATGAAAGCGGACTGATAGAACTGTGCATAGTGCTGAATCCGGATGGAAAGGTGACACCGCTGCTGTGGCAAATGCAACCGGGTGAAATTGTGGAAATCTCCGAAGCATTGGGAAGTATGGTTTTGCCCGAAATTTGGGATAAAGATTTGTGTTTTATCTGCACCGGAACAGGTGTCGCGCCGTTTCGCAGCATGATTGGGCATTTGCTGAAACAAGGAGAGCTGAATCAAAATATTTACCTGGTTTTTGGAAACAGATACAGTGCAGATATTTTATATAAAGCTGAATTTGAAGCCTGGTCGGGAGAAAATGGCCGTTTTCAGTTTATTCCCGTGTTGAGCAGGGAAGAGGGTCCGTACAGAAAAGGGTATGTACATGCGGTATATGAAGAGCTCTTTGCCGACAGGCGCGATGCACACTTTTATGTGTGTGGCTGGGAGGCTATGTGTAAGGAAGCTCGGCAGCGCCTGAAAACCATGGGTTATAACCGCAGGCAATATACATTTGAACAATACGACGGCTGATGTATCTGGGTTTGAAAGATAGCTGGCGCCTCGTGCGCGCTCACGCGAAACCTTCCAGGTCTTTTAATACATTCCAGGTCTGGCTTTCCTATTTCATCACCTGCTTCACTCGCAAACCGATTTTTTGGGGCATGCCCACCGCCATCAGTATTGAACCTACCACCGCCTGCAACCTGGGCTGTCCGCAATGCCCCAGCGGATTGAAACAGTTTAACCGGCCAACGGGAAAAATGTCTTTACAACAGTTCAATACCATTTTGCCGCAAATAAGCCGCACTACCGGTTACATCACACTGTATTTTCAAGGAGAACCCTACATCAACAAGGATTTTACCGGTATGATTGCCGCAGCGACAAAAGCAGGAATTTACACCGCCACCAGCAGCAATGCCCATTTTCTCACGCCAGAAACAGCGCAAAAAACCGTGGAAGCGGGTTTGAAACGCATGATTATCAGCATTGATGGAGCCACCCAGAAAACCTATGCCGAATATAGAATTGATGGTGAATTAAGTAAGGTAATAGAGGGCACCCAAAATATTCTTGCGGCCCGCAAAGCAATAGGGGTAAGCTATCCGTTAGTGGTATGGCAGTTTATTGTGTTTGCCCACAACGAACATGAAATCGATTCTATAAGAAAGCTAGCAAAGGATATTGGCGTAGATAAGCTGCAGCTAAAAACAGCTCAGATTTATGATTTCGAGAATGCAGACAAATGGTTGCCTGCCAATCCTTCGTATGCTCGCTACCGTGAAAAACAGGGTAGAATAGCACTGAAAGCAGCAAAGAAAAACCGCTGTAAACGGTTTCATCAAAACCCTGTGCTTACCTGGGATGGAAGCATGGTTCCTTGTTGTTTTGACAAGGACGCTGCCCACAATTTGGGCAATGTGTTTGATTCGGGTTTCAAGGCAGTATGGAAAGGAAGTCTGAGGCAAGCCTTTGGGCAAAAGCTAAAACAGGGCCGCAGCCAAACAGATATCTGCAACAACTGCACAGAAGGTGTTCGGGTATGGATTTAGTCCATAACTTGGAAAAGTTGTTGTGTTCCCATACATTTGCAGTGTCAAATCGCTGAGGCAGGAACACAGCGCTGTGCCTGCCAAAGCTCCCAAACATTATTTGAACTCCTTAACAACATTCCCTGTATTTATTATTTATGGCAGATAAACCTGACCTGAGCATTATGTCATTGGCCGATCTGAAAGAACTGGCCAAGAATCTCGAAATTCAAAATTCAGCTAAACTCAAAAAAAATGAGTTAATGGTTGCAATTCAACAAGAACTTGATAAACTGGCAGGTGCTCAAAAGCCGGAAGAAACATCCCAAGAGGATGGAGAAAAGAGAAGGAGAAGGAGATTCTCCAAAGCAGATGCTACGGAGGAGGTGGTTGAGGAAACCGAAACTGTTAGCCAAGATAAGCCTCGCTTTGAGAAACCTCGCTCTGATAAGCCTCGCTTTGAGAAACCTAATAAACCCATAAGACAGGAAAGTCCTGCCATTACAGAAAAGGAGCTGGATTCCATTATACCGCCTGTTTCCGAAAATCAGCCTGAACCTGAAGTGGTGGCTCCCTTTCAAAAAGAAAGATCCGGTTTGCCCCAGGAACCTGTTCAGAATAAGGAAGATCAGCGCCGCCGTGAACAATTGATTTCTTACACCGAAATGGAAGGTGTGGTTACCACACAGGGTGTGCTGGAAACCGTTCCGGATGGTTATGGGTTTCTCCGCAGCCCCGATTACAACTACATGCCTTCGCCCGATGATGTCTATGTACCCGGATTCATGATTAAGCAAAACGGTTTGAAGGTGGGAGATACCCTGAAAGGCACTATTCGTCCACCCAAAGACAATGAGAAATATTTTTGTCTGGTGAAACTGGAGAGCGTGAACGGCAGAACGCCTGAAGAAGTGCGCGACCGTGTTGCATTCGAGCACCTCACGCCGCTGTTTCCCAATGAAAAACTGAATTTGTGCGATGATCCATCGCACTATAGTAACCGAATCATTGATTTGGTTTCACCCATAGGCAAAGGACAGCGCGGACTGATTGTGGCGCAGCCCAAAACCGGTAAAACCTGGTTGCTTCAGGGCATTGCCAATGCCATTGCCAAAAACCATCCCGAAGTTTACATGATTATTCTGCTTATCGACGAAAGGCCCGAGGAAGTGACCGATATGGCCAGAAACGTGAAGGCGGAAGTGGTGGCAAGCACATTTGATGAGCCGGCAGACAAGCATGTAAAGCTGGTGAATATAGTACTCGAAAAGGCAAAACGCCTGGTAGAATCCGGCCACGATGTGGTAATTCTGCTGGATTCGATTACCCGTTTGGCGCGTGCTTTCAACACGGTTCAGCCCGCATCAGGAAAAATATTGTCGGGTGGTGTGGATGCCAATGCATTGCACAAACCCAAACGTTTCTTCGGCGCAGCGCGTAACATTGAGAACGGCGGATCGCTTACCATCATTGCCACTGCGCTCACCGATACCGGCTCTAAAATGGATGAAGTAATTTTTGAAGAATTCAAAGGAACCGGCAACATGGAACTGCAGCTCGACAGAAAACTGGCCAACAAGCGCATTTATCCGGCTATTGATATTCTGGGCAGCAGCACCCGCCGTGAAGATTTGTTGATAGATAAGACCACCCTGCAACGTATGTGGGTGTTGCGGAATCATCTTGCCGATATGAACCCCGAAGAAGCTATGAATACCTTCCTGAAATACATGCAGAATACCAGAGACAATACCGAGTTTTTGGTGAGTATGAACAGTTAATCTACTACAAAGATTTTATCGGGAGTAAAGCAGTAAACCTTGTCTGCTTTATGCATTTTTTCGACCTCGCTAAGGCCTGTTAGGCTTCCAAAAGCCGGCATAATCGCATGGTGTTTTCCAAAATAAAAGCAAGGCAAAAGCAACTGCTGTTTACCAGCGCCTTTTAAGCGGTACCCAGGATGAATATGGCCGCTTACAACAAAGGCGCTGTGCTGTTTATCATTCGCATGTTCATGCACAAAATGGATTTTACCAAGAATAAATTCATGAGCAAGTGTCATTCCGGCTCGCTCATAGGCTTGTTTATTGAGAATATCGTGGTTGCCCAGGACCAATGTAAGTGGTCGATTTATTCTTGTGTATAAAAATTCAGACAACATATCCCATTCCCGGTTTTCACGGCTGTGAAACAAATCACCTAAAAAAACAATCCGGTTGGGATTCAGTCTTTTTACAACGTCTTCAAGTCGCATGAAATCTTTTTTCATAGCCTGCTCGGGAATGGGCAGTGCATTTTTGCGAAAATGGGTTGTTTTGCCAAAATGACAGTCAGATACAAATAAATTTCCGGATGCAGCATGCAGCAAAACTCCGTCTGAGGTAGCCGTGAAGCTTTCACCACCAAAAATAATGCTTGTTTCTAAAGATGCCATTAGACCATGCAAATTTCATGTATGAGATTGAAGATTTTGGAATTACTTTGCAAGTATGTCATACATTGAAACCTGGATTGTCAGCCACCCGTCCGTACTGGGTTATAAGGTATTCGCTGTTTTGCTGATTGTAATTCTGGTTGGCAGGGCTACCGGTATTTGGCTTTACAGGAAGCGAAAACAGCTAAAAAGTACCGATAATTTTATCATTGGTCTGAACAATCTGACCTATGTTCTGCTGAGTATCTGGTTGTTTTTTCTCTTCCTGCATTTGTTTGGGATTACCATTAAAGAATTCTTTACCAGCATCACCATCATCGCGGCAGCACTGGCTATTGTCTTTAAGGATTATATTCTCAATGGTTTAAATGGGATGATTCTGATGTTTGGTGATAGCATTCAAATAGGCGATTACCTAAAAATAGGAGAACATAAGGGCAGGATTGAAAACATAACCTTGATGAGTGTGCATTTGTTGAGTGACGATGACGATATGATCATTATTCCCAACAATATCTTTGTGAATTCACAAATCATCAATTACAGCCGTAATCCGCGTCATCACAGTAGTATAGATTTTGAAATTCAGAGTGCACAAAGCATCAATGCTGTTTCGCTGGAGGCCATGCTAAAAAAGGTGTTGGGGCAGGAAGAATCACTGGTGCGCACGGACAGTGCCAAACTAAAGGTTGTTGAGTTTAAAAAAGACCTGGTTCATTACCGGTTCAAGTTTGCCCTGAATGTATACGATCCTAAGGTGGAATCACGCATTAAGCAAGCACTGTGGCGAGAAATCCTCATGGTTATCAACATTCAAAAAATCCAATCGTAGGAGGTCTTCATTTTTTTTTCAATCCATATTATTTTTGCTGAGGTCTGAACATGGAAAAGAAAAAGGTTGTTACCGAATATTCCAAACTGAGTGAGGAGTTGCTGAAACTCTATGATGAAACGTATCCTACCGGCATTGCCGGAAGTACGATACGTTTCCCCAATGCAAAGGGAGAAATTGTGACTGCCGTGCGACTGGAGACTTCCGATACCATATACCTGGTAAAGGTGAGTGCAAAGCCCAAGGAAGTCCTCACAGAGGAACAGATGGATGAACTGGTTCGTCCTTCTGAAAAAGAGGAAAGCGAAGATGAAGAAAAGTCGGAAGACGAGGAAGAGCCAAGAAATAACCGTTCCTTTGATGACGATTAAAATCATTTTAGGAGTATCTTTGTTTTATAACATAAATTGATATCCTGCACCACCCATAGTATCCACGTTTCTGTTGACTGCAGCTTCATTCAAACCGATGGAAGGGAAGATAAGCCTGTGTTTGTTTTTGGTTATCACATTCGCATCACCAATGAAAACAATGAGGCTGTGCAGCTCCTCGAACGTGAGTGGAATATTACCGATGCTTTTGGAATTTCACGCACGGTAAAAGGAGAGGGTGTAGTAGGAATGAAGCCGCAGATATCACCGGGGGAATCATTTTCATATTCCAGCTATTGTCCGCTTGTTTCTCCTTTCGGGCAAATGGAGGGAACCTATTTATTCAATACAACAGAAGGTCTGGTGCGCGTGCGTATTCCCAGGTTTTACATGGAGTCGCCGTTTCACCTGAATTAAATGACGCAAAACCCCACCATTATTATTACAGGAGCCACCAGGGGAATTGGCCTTGCTGTGCTCAAAAGATTCTTACAGGCCGGTTTTGATGCCGCTTTCTGTGGCAGTAGCTCCGATTCGGTTGAAAAGGTGACAGCAGCGCTGCAAAAGGAATATCCGCTGGCAAGAATTGCCGGATTTGCTGCCCGGCTGGAAAAGCAGGACGAGGCGATTTCTTTTTCAAAAAGAGCGTTGGAATTTTTGGGGCACTGTACCGTGCTGGTTAACAATGCAGGAACGTTCAAGCCCGGATCTGTGCTAACTGAAGAAGAAGGGGTTTTTGAGAATCTCTGGCAGGTTAACGTATCTTCCGCTTATCACGTCTCCCGGGCGGTGATCCCGTCGATGTATGGCATTAAAAGGGCGCATGTTTTCAATATGTGCTCCATTGCGAGTATCGTGGCTTATCCTAATGGCGGCAGTTATTGCATCAGTAAATTTGCCTTGCTGGGTCTGAATAAATTACTGCGCGAAGAACTGAAGTCTCAGCGCATTTGCGTTACGGCTGTGATGCCGGGTGCAACCCTAACCGATAGCTGGTCCGGCACCGAGTTGCCCCAAAGCCGCTTTGTAATGCCAGATAATATTGCCGAAATGATGTTTGGTGCGTGGAACTGCAATACAAACGCCTGCACCGAAGAATTGCTGATAAGGCCGCTGGAAGGTGATATTTAATAGCTTAAAAGTCTTTTTTCTGTAAAATACACCCTGTTATCAGCAAATTTGGTAACATTTCCCATAAATTTGATATCGAATAAGGCAAACGTTATATTTGCAACCAAAAGAAAATAACCATCAAAAAACTATGAAAAAATTATTACTAGTTATTACTGCCGCTATGATGGGCAGTGGTGCGCTGATGGCTCAGCAGAATGTGCTCAGCGAAGGCGTTCAGCCTCAATTGAAGCGTGCTGACAATCAGTTACCTCACACAGTTAATGGTAAAGGCCTTTCCCGCAGAACTGCAGGCAACGGCTGGTACATAGCTGTAGACGAGGCCCGCTCAGCCGGTGAATCTTACCAGTATTTCGGTGACTTCCACATCTGGCCTGATTCATTGCCTATTTTGCGCTATGCTACCCGCAACGATCACGCTTACATTCATGGCGTTGGTGCTACCCTTGATCCCAAGGCTGATTATTTCACCACCCGTTTGTCTCAGTTCCAAAACTACACTGTAGATACATTCTTCTTCGTTTACAAATACTACAATCCGGTTCCAAGCAACACCGACTCTCTGATTATCCAGGTTTATAATGACAGCGGATTTGCTAGACTTCGCTGGCAGTCAGGTGAAAATACTTACGCGCCAGTGCTGAAAGGCCTGCGCAGCCCTGCCGCTATTCGCGAATACCGCTATCTGCTGGACACCGGAGCCAACACAGAAGACTTCTTCGTTCCTACATCTGCTTCTTACACAGGACAGTTCGTACAAGTGCTGAATCCCCCTGTTTCTATTCGTGACATGAATGCTGCTAACCGCACAGGTTTGTTTGGTTTTACTGCCTACATGAAGCCAAACTATGCTTACAAATTTGGTGACACCATGATTTACGGCCGCGATACCAGTCGCGCAACAGATCCAAAAAATAAGATCAGTGTTTTCCAGCCCTACTGTGTTCAGGCTCAGACCGGTCTCGAAGGCCTGGGCTTCTATAACTATGCCCTTGTTAACTTCAGCGGTCAGCGCTACTCTACCCGCGCTACCGAGTGGTTCCTGCCTTACAACATTCCTACTGCTCAGCGTATTTACCTGTACTCAGGTTTCCACGTAAACTACTTTAACCTGGGCAATAAGCGTTTTGAGAGCACCGGTGCTGATATCAGCAATGTTTATCCCAATCCTGCAGCCAAAAACAGCGACCTGATGGTTCAGGTGAAGCTTAAGCAGGCTTCTGATGTGGTTGTAGATGTCTTCAACGCTCAGGGCCAGAAAGTGAAGACCATTGCCAAACAGCATTTCGCTGCCGGCACTTCCAGCATCAGTTTCAATGTGGCCGAACTGCCCGCCGGATCTTACTTCGTGAGAATGTCAGGTTCATTCGGTGCTGTTAGCCAGGCTATGCTCCTGAAATAATTTTAGTGCCTTAAACTAAAAAGCCGTCCAAATGGGCGGCTTTTTTTATGTGCTTTTGCCGTAGATTGCGTATGATTTTATGTGCTTGCGAAATTACTTGTTGTTGTCTTCCTGCTTAGCTCCGATTATGGGTTTGGCGCAGCAACTGACAGGGCTTCAATTTTCCAATTTTAATGGTGTGCATGCTATTTACACCAATCCTGCGGGCATTGCCGATGCACGTTTTAAAAAGCACAGCAACATAGTTACAACTGCCGTTATGTTCGCCAATGATTATGCCCGCCTGGAATTGCCTTTTACCTTCAAACAATGGGTTTTTGGGAATGTGCCGGAAGCGTATCAGAATAGCAAGGGTAAAATAGACTGGCAAGGCAGCTGGATTAAGGAAAACCTGAATGGGAAGCCAAAAAACCTGTTTTTAGGCATCGAAAACCGCGGACCGGCTTACATGAACCGCCTTGGAAAGAAAGGCGCATTTGCTGTTGCAACAAGAACACGTGGTTCAATTCAGCTAAACCAGGTAGCAGAGCCTTTAATTCAATATGGTAAATCTTTGGTGGATAACCAAAACAGCATCACCCGCATTACTGATAGCCGGTTTACCTTAAATGTAAACTCATATCAGGAGCTTGGTTTTACACTTGCGCATGTGTTAATCAATAAAAAAACACACTATGCTAAAGTGGGCGGTACGGCCAAGTATCTTATGGGTTTGGGTACCGGATATATTGTAAACAATGGATTCGATATAAATACCTCAGGTGCTGACAGCTTTGTGATAAACAGCTCGGATGTTTCAGTTGGTTTTACACAAGGAGCCCTGCTTGATCGCTTCAGCAGGGGAGTGCAACAGTGGGCTTTGCCTTCATTTTCGGAAATAGTGGGCGGTGGTATAGGCTGGGATGCAGGTGTTATTTACGAGTACAGACCTGACAATACAGATTTTCTGACCTCAAAAAACCGCTATTTGTGGAAACTCAGTGTTTCATTGTTGGATATGGGATCCATTACTTATGGTAAAAATGCCAAAACATTTCTCATCAGCAACCGGGTTCCGGTGGTTGTGCATGCCGATTCCGGTATGAGTGCGGCTTTTGCCATGGGTATTGACAGCGGTATCAGCTTTGCCAGAACATTTGCCCAAAAAAAGATGAACTATGTGGAGGGTAGTGGCAGAATTACAACATCTATTCCTTCAACCCTCAATATTCAGTTTGACTGGAATGTTGTCAAATGGCTGTATGTAGGCGTAAACTGGTCGCAGGCTGTGGTAAGCAGAAGGGATATCGCCTTGAGAAGGCCATCTTCACTGATCGTTGTGCCACGTATTGAAAACAGATGGATAGAATGCGCTTTGCCCCTTTGCCTGTATAATGATTACAAAAATGTTGGGATGGGTTGGTTTACCCGTGTGGGGCCAGTGTTTTTTGGTACTGATAACCTACTGAGATCAATAAACAGTAATAGCTACAGCGGACTTGATTTTTATCTCGGAATCAGCACCGGTATTGGAAGTAAAAAGGGTAAGAAGAAACGTTAGTCCTGGATGGTTCGCTGTATTGCGGCTCCCAGCGGATTCAGTCGTTCCTCTATGCGTTCGTAACCGCGGTCAATTTGCTCAATATTGCGGATGGTACTGTTGCCTTTGGCACTCATGGCGGCTATCAGCAGTGCCACGCCAGCGCGAATGTCGGGCGATGACATGGTTATGCCTTTCAGCTGGGTTTTTCTGTCGAGCCCAATAACCGTAGCACGGTGAGGATCACACAAAATGATTTGTGCACCCATGTCAATCAGGTTGTCGACGAAAAACAGGCGGCTTTCAAACATTTTCTGGTGAATGAGTACAGTGCCCCTCGCCTGGGTAGCGGTTACCAAAGCGATGGAAATCAAATCCGGTGTGAAGCCGGGCCATATTTGGTCTGAAATGGTTAGGATGCTGCCATCAATAAAGGTGTCGATCTCATAATTCTTATTTTCAGGAATATAAATATCATCGCCCTTAATTTCCATCTGTATACCCAGTCGTTGAAACATGCGTGGGATGATGCCCAGCATATCCACCCTGCAGTTTTTTAACGTAAGTTCACTTTGTGTAAGCGCCGCCATTCCTATAAAACTACCAATTTCAATCATATCGGGCAGGCAGCGGTGCGTGCAACCTTTCAGTGAGCTTACACCTTCGATAATCAACATGTTTGAACCTACACCTGAAATTTTGGCTCCCATGCTGTTGAGCATGCTGCAAAGCTGCTGCAGATAAGGTTCACAGGCCGCGTTGTATATGGTGGTTGTGCCTTCGGCCAAAACGGCAGCCATCACGATATTGGCTGTTCCTGTGACCGAAGCTTCATCCAGCAGCATGTAGTTGCCTTTGAGTTTTTCTGCGTGCACACGGTAGAAATTCTCCTGTGGCAGATATTCAAAAGTCGCACCCAGCTGAGCGAAGCCTTCAAAATGTACATCCAGCCTGCGACGGCCAATTTTATCGCCACCGGGTGAAGGAATGTAGCCTTTGCCAAATCTGGAAAGCAAAGGACCCACAATCATAATACTGCCACGCAGGGCAGCACCTTGTTTCTTGAATTCAGCAGTTTGGAGGTAATCAAGATCCACAGCATCTGCTTTGAAGCTGTATTTACCACGCTCCAGTCTGTGGGTCTTTACGCCCAGGCTGTGCAACAATTCAATCAGTTTAAGTACATCTCTGATTTCCGGAATGTTTTCAATGATTACCTCCTCCGGTGTGAGCAGCACTGCACACAATATTTGCAATGCCTCATTCTTGGCCCCCTGAGGGGTTAATTCGCCTTTAAGTTTATGGCCGCCCTCAATTTTAAAAACTTCCATATCAGTGTCTTCTGAAACCTCCGTTGTTTCTGTTAAATCTTCCTTTTTTCTGACCACCGCGCTTGAAAAACTTCCTGGGTTGGTTGCCCTGATTGAATGGAGCAGGACTGTTATCAGGTGAAACCACAATATCCTGGCCTTCCGGTGAAAGTTTGCCTTTGGATAAAATTTTCAGGTGTTCAGCAATTACATCATTGCTCAGGTTTTCATTATTCCAGCTTTTGCAGCTATTAAACATAAATGAGGCAATCAGGTTAACCAGATCCTGTTTAAGATCGCTGTTTTCCATTTCGCCCACTTTATCAACCATGTTTTGCAGATTTCTTCCGTAAAAACGGAATTTTATTTTTGAGTCAAAATAGGGGATGGGGGCAGGCTTTTTGGACTTTTCCTCTCTGGTGGGAACCGGATATGGGCAATCAACATCCAGGTTGAAATCTGCAATTTGATACAGATGGCCCCAGAGTTTTTCTCTGTAATTGGTTTGCTGTCTCAGTTCAGGATTCAGTGTAGCCATTACATTGACCACGCTGTTTGCCCATTTGGTTCTTACATCCCTGTCAGCCAAGGATTGTATGTGTTTAACATATTCCTGAATTTGTCTTCCGTATTCGGAAATGGTAAGATGCTCGCGCTGGGTGTTGTAGTCTTCCTGAAGGGTTGTCATGTTAGAATCAAAAAAAACAAAAGGCCTCCAACGGAAGCCTTTGTTGAAAAAAAATATTTCTTAGTACCAGTATGGTTCTCTGTTGAGGTTTTTCAACTGAACAGACCATGCTTTGCCTGAAGAATCTACACCTTTGAAAGCAACACTTTTCTCTTTCAGCCTGGTGATAGTCCAGTAGCGTGCATTTTGATGCAACTCATGGCCATTACCATTACCATTACCATTTCCATCGGCAGGGGTTGTGCTAACAGAACTTTCTTTGCCTATGCTGATTCTTTCGTGTTTTTCATCGAAACTCCAATAGCCCCTGGAGCCGAGTACTTTAAAGGGTATTGGCAGTTTTCTGCCGTAGTTTCCTACGTTGATAGGATTCCATTTGGCAGGACCTGAATTGTTTAGATTGTGATTAACAGCATGTGAAGTTCCGAAATATTTCATGCCATTGTTTGGATCTACGGTATAGTGTACCCATTCAACGGAATAAGATCCGGTCCTTGTCATTTCAAATATTAAGCTAAATGTATCCTGGCGGCTGTTTACTGAGTCGGTTACATCTTTTCCATCGTAAATAAACTGGTCAACAATCCACTCGTTGGCAATCCTGTCGCGCTTGGCACGAAGGGAAATTCCGGGACCATCTTCGTATTTGCAAGCTGAAAAAACAACAGCCAGAAATGCAGCGGAAAAACAAAAACGTTTCATTTTTTGAGTAATTTCCAACAAAAGTAGTGCAGGTCTTATCAATAATACAAGTTTGGAATCATGTTTTTTATAGTGCGTCTATGTTTTTGGTCATTGAAACCTAAAAAATTGCCGAAAGTGCTATCATGAAATTGCGACCGTCAGCAGGCAAAATGCCGGGTCCCGGATAACCGCCTGCCCTTCTGGTGGCATAGGTCTCATTTAAAATATTGTTTACAGAGAAACGTGCAATGATTTGTTTGTAAATCGGTATGCAGCTGTTGAAGTCCAAAACAGAATAACCGGGAATTTCCCCTGTTTGTGCATTTGCAGAAGGCTGTTCGGTGTTTTGTGCATCCGTGTAAAATGAAGAGACACGGCTGAATTGAATATTCAACTGGAACTTTTTATGCTCTAAGCCCCATCCGGCTCGCAGAATGGATGTTGGCGCATTTTCAATCTGGTTGCCCTTTAGGTTGCTTTCCGTGATGACTCCGTTTCTTACTGATGTAAATTTAAAATCATTGTACCGTGCATGATTGAAGGCAAAACTTACATAAACCGGCATCTTCCACTTTTCTATGGTTAGTACTTCCATAATGTCCAATTCTGCCATGCTTTCAATTCCCATAGTGGTAGTACTTCCTGCATTGGTTCTGAATATGTAAATGTTGCCGGAACTATCTGTTCTGCTGATGGAGGCAATGCGGTTGTTATATTGAAGTAGGTAGGGCCCAATATCTATGGTCAGAAATTTGCCGATACTGCCTCGCAAACCCGCGTCAGCATTGTAACCTGATGCGTCTCTTAGCATTGGGTCAATAACATCAGTTGTGTTGTTTTGCACGAGGTCTGAAAATAAGACAGGTCGAAATGCTTTGGAGAAATTCGCATAAAATTCGGCACCTTTAAATACATGAAATTCAATTCCGATTCCAGGGAGAATCAATTGCCGGTTTCTTTGCTCCGGTCGTGTGTTTATTTCTTCACCATTGCTGTTTAGTCCTATTCGACCACGTGTCTCCGAGACAATATTCTCAAAGCGTATACCTGGAATTAAAAGCCATCTTTTGCCCACCCTAAACACATTTTCAACATAGCCTGCGGTATTGAGGGTTTTATACCGCATATCCAGTGGAAAGCGTCCTGTGGTTACTGAAAAATCAGCATCCGTGCCTTTGGTTCCTGTACCTCGCTGCCAGCGTCCGGTATTTCCCAGATAATAGCGAATACCGGCAGTAAACGTGTGCTTTTGCTTGTTGATAGAATATTCATGCAGAAAGGTTATTTCTGTTCCGTAATTTTGGTAAATATCTCTTGAAACTTCTCTGGCGGCATACATGCCTGTTGTGGTATTTACGGTATCCGGATTTAAGGCGGATTTCATGAATCCTACGCTCTTTCGGTCTCCATATATATAAAAGGCTTTAGCCTGAATCCTTGTATTTTCATTGATGTCCCAGTTGGCTTTCAAGGCACTCACATACCAGGGTATATTCATCCAGTTTCTGTTTCGGTAACTGGCACGTGGGTTTATGCGAAATTGATCTTCCGTTAGACCACCTGGCTGTTGGCTTAGCATGGAATAAGCTGTTTGCTCGGCAGTAAGCTGAAAATTTTCCTTTATTTTCCATGTGACGGTGCCGAAAAGGGTGCGCGTTTGAAACCGATTGTTTTGCCTCCAACCGTCTCCTTGTCGTTGGTCAAAAAAAACGTAGTAATGCATTTTTTTACAACTGCCACCAACCGCATTGTAGGTGTTAATTAGGCCATAACTTCCGGTTGTTTGCTGGGTTTCAAATTGAATTGGTTTGCTTATGTTGCTTCCGTCCTTGAGCACGTAATTGACCATCCCCCCAAACTGCGGACCGTATTGTAGCGAGCCTGCACCGCGCACTACCTGTATTTTCTGAACAGCCTGCATGGGGGGGCTGTAATAAGCTTCAGGATAACCAAAAGGATCTGAAGCAATGTCATAACCATTTTGCCTGGTGTTAAATTCCCAGCTTCTGTTTGGACTCAGTCCCCGTGCAGCAATCCCAATCTGTATGCCGGATGCATCGCTTTCCCAAACGTGAATGCCGGGCACTTTGGCCATGATGAGACGCATATTGTTGTTTACCACAATTGCATTCAGGTTTTTCAATAAAATGAGGTTGTTTTTTTTGCCTGCGTATATGTGGGTTCCTACAATTTCCGGCAGGTTGATGGTGTTGTGGTTTCTTGCAGTGCCTACCACGTTCACATCTGGCAGATAAACAGGTTTGCCCGTATCGCTGTAATTGTGGGGTATCTTGCTACTGGCACTGCAGTCCTGTATCAAAAGGAACAGTAGTGCAATACTCGATGAAAAAGATAAACTCCTCACAAGGCTGTTTTCAACAGCAAAACAAATTATTATTTAGAAACATTCCAAATAGTGTGGATAATTATTTAGATAGATTCTAAATAAGGAATTAATAATGACGGTTTTTCCAGTTGGTTTTCAAAGGAAGCAGGGCGAATATGGCTGTCATGATGGTGTTTGCCGATATAAAGCACTCGTAGGCAAGCATATTCACAACACCGGGTTTAGGTTCTTCAATCAACTTGTAAATACCCCTTATAAGAAGCGATTGAAGGATCCACTTTATTCCCCATAAGCTTAAGCCGGCCGCGGGGGAAATGAAGACGAGAACAGGTATCAAAAAATAAAAAAGACCAAAAATGCCAAACAGTACCCACCAGTACCATGGCAATTCACGGCCCCCGCTGAGCCAGCGTTTGCGCTGATGCAACAAAGTTCCTACACCCAAAACCGGGGCTGAATAGGCCGTTACTTCTGCCTGCATGATATTGTTCCATTTCCAGCCCTTCTTGCAGATTTCACTGTAGAGTTTATAGTCTTCGGTAATGGAAAATTGAATGCCGCGGTAACCTCCCACCTGATGATAGGCGGTAGCACGCACCATCATGTTGTTGCCTACGGCTGTGGCCGGAACACCGTTGTAGGAAATGATATTTAACATTCCCATAAAGTAAGCCCAGTCTATTTCCTGCATTTTGTTCAAGCCGCCACTTCCTTTCACTACCGTGGTGCCGCTGCAAACGCCGGTTTCATCCGGCATGCTTCTGACCATGTGTTTTGCCCATTCCGGTTTTACCCTGATATCGGCATCGGTAATGAGGTAGAATTCACCTTTGGCGAAGGTTTCCAGCTGTGCCATTACCCTGGCCTTGGCCTTTAATCCGCTATTGTCATCCTGAATTTCAACAGCTGTGATATGCGGATATAAATTGGCGTATTCTGACAGAATGCGTCCTGTATTATCCGAGCTTTGATCATTCCCGCAAATGATATGTAGTTTGTCTTTTGGATAATCGAGTTCAAGCAGGGAATCCAGGCAATGGCGTATGTTTTGCTCCTCGTTTCTTGCAGCGATGAGAATACTTATTTCGGGCCAAACATTGGGTTCCGGGAGATAGTTGTGCCGGTAGCGCAGCAGCGTAATGAGCTGCCATACCTGTATGGCGAGATATAGCAACCCCACCCCAATGCAAATTCCAAATAGTATCATGATAGAGCCTTCATTTCAAAACCATGGTTTTTCAAAAATTCCAGGTATGCAGGCAGCAGGAACTTCAGGTTTTCAAATGCCTTTTCGCTGTCGTGGAAAACAACAATACTCCCGTTTTGTGTGTGTTTAATGAGTTGTTGCAATGACTTACTGCGGTTTAATTTAGGATCATAATCGCAGCTCAGTAAGCTCCACATAATGATGTTGTATCCGAGCTGTTGCAGTTTTTTGGCCTGCGAAAGTTTTATTCTGCCGTAGGGTGGCCTGAAAAGGTTGCCGGGTAGGTGGATTGATGCTTTTTTCACATTTTGGACATAAACTTCAGCTGATTTACCCCATCCCTTGAGGTGGTTGAATGTATGATTCCCGGTTTTATGTCCTTTTTCCTCAATCATTTGTAAGATTTCGGGAAATTTTTGTGCATTTTCTCCTACACAAAAAAAGGTGGCTCCGGCATTGAATTCGGCTAATTTTTCAATGACCCAAGGTGTGATCACAGGATGCGGTCCATCGTCGAACGTGATGTATACTGCCTTTTCCCCGGAATTGCCCCTCCATTTCCATTTTGGGAAAAGCATAGGAAAAATCCGGGGAATCCTGAAAATGTGCATTGACAAGGCAAAATGAAGCCTTTTTTAGAAATAATCCAAATGCGACAATGCTTAATTTTGCAGCATGGCTGAAAAGGTTACTTTGGTTGGCGGAGGCTTGTCGGGAGGCTTGTTGTCCGTATTTCTTGCCCGGAAAGGATATGAAGTTCATGTGTATGAGCGCAGGCCTGACATGCGTCAGGGCAATTATCAGGGAGGCCGAAGCATCAACCTGGCATTGTCTACGCGTGGTATCCGCGGTCTGGAAAAGGCCGGTATTGCAAAAGATATTCTGGAAATTGCCATTCCCATGACGGGCAGAATGATGCACGACCGGGCCGGAAATCTGGCTTATCAGCCCTATGGTAAGGAAGGACAGGCCATTTATTCAGTTTCGCGCGGAGCGCTCAATATCCGGCTGCTGCAGCTGGCTGATGCTTACCCCAACATACACATGTATTTCGACCACAAGTGTACGTTCTGTGATCCTGAAACAGGAGTTACGCGGTACACAGATGCGCATGGAAACGCAGTAGAAGACAAAGCCGATATTGTTATAGGAACCGATGGTGCCTTCAGTGCGGTTCGCGATGCCTTCATGACTAGCCGTTTCAATTACTCACAGACCTTCGAAGCCCACGGATATAAAGAACTGGAGATTTCGCCCGATGAAAACGGTGAATTTCGCTTACAGAAAAACTCCCTGCATATATGGCCCAGAAGCAGTTTCATGATGATTGCCCTGCCCAATCCCGGTGGAAATTTTACCTGTACTCTGTTTATGCCCTTCGAAGGTGAAAACAGTTTTGCTTCACTGAATACGCCCGAATTGGTTGAGGACTTCTTCAAACGGGAGTTTGGAGATGCGGTGGATATGATGCCGGGACTTATTGAAGATTTTTTTGGCAACCCTACCGGAACGCTTGTTACAATGCGGTGTTATCCCTGGGTGAAACAAAATGCCGCATTACTGGGCGATTCAGCCCACGCCATCATTCCGTTTTACGGTCAGGGAATGAACTGTTGTTTTGAAGATTGTATTGTGTTGGATGAGTTGATTTCAGAAAATGAGGGCAATTGGTCAAAAGCCCTCGATGAATACCAGAAGGCCCGCAAACCCAATGCAGACGCAATTTCCAACCTGGCCATACAAAATTTTGTGGAAATGCGCGACCTGGTGGGAACGCAGGCGTTCCTGCATCGCAAACATGTGGAGCATGATCTGACTGAACTTTACCCGGATCTGTTCAAAAGCCAGTACGAGCTTACCACTTTCCATACCACACCCTACAAATACGCGCTGGATATGGGGGCCAAAAACGACCGTTTGCTAAATTACATCATTGACGGCAAACTGGAGGATAAGCTTACCGACAGAAGCTTTATGGAGCCGCTGATTCAGCAGATGCTGGCGGATTGATCTCCACTTTTTTAAACAGGTAAAATATCCCGTAAACGGTCGCAAAATGCAGCAGTCCGGCTAGCTCCAGGCCCAATATATACCATGGCCATTCGCCAATGACAAACGGATTGTCTGCAATGGGTTTTTCACTCAGATACATGTAATTTCCACCGGTGAGGTAATTGGTTAAACCCACAAGTGCCAGTACAGGCTGGGTGAAAATCCATACCCTAAACCAGCTGTGTTTGCGTAGTTTCATGCCGTAAACGGCAGCAGCAAATACCGCCATGGCAAATATGCCGGCATGGGCAATGTAGTATTCTGCATATAAAAAAGGCGAAAAGCCGTGGGTGAGTTCAGGCGTAATAATGGAATGAAATGCACCCGGAAGGCCCCAGAACACCAGCAATTCAAACAGGTTTTGACCCGGTTTGAAATGAATAATCCCGGCGATAATGACGCTCATGGAGCACAAATGCAACGGCAGGGAACTATGCAGATGCCATTTACCTGCATTCATAAGATAAAAATGCTGTATGATAATGATGAGTAGGATAAATGCGCCAATGATTTTTCCTACCCCTAATTTGTATTCATCATCCTTGTTTTTGAGCAAATAGGGAGGGAGCAATATAAAAGCGAGGGAGAAAAAAAGACCTCCAAACCATTCGCTGCTGCCGGGAGTAATGGCATAATGCATGCCTGCAATAAAAACCTAAAAGTTGGTTTTAGCAACTATCTGTTATTTCAATCCCGGCTTTGTTTCTTTTTGGCCCGCACCATAGAGTCTACATACCGCGGGTTATAATCGGTTCTGTAACCGCCTTTGCGCAAGGATTTGCGGCCTTTCAGCTTATAATGATACATCACAAATCCGGTTCCCAGAATAATGGTAATAAACAAAATGAGGGCAATGATTTTATGCGATTTTTTCTGCATGAATTATCGTTCCAATACAATACCGGTTTGGGCTGAAATGTTTTGTAAATCATCCCAAACTTTTTCCACCAGCGGAATTCCGTGCAAGATTCTTTGGCTGTGGTGAATGCGTTCCTTATCACCCGGAATCTGCACAGGATTATTATTTTCAAGGGGTTGGGTGTTTCTGAAACGCTGTATCCACTGATCCATGTGCTGTTTAAATTCATCGGCCGGCCTGAAACCGTCTATTCTCCAGGCACCCACAAAATGTCCGATGCCTTTACCGGGAAGGTTTTCCAGTGGATCCAGGAAAGCAACAAACGGCGGAACCCAGGGCCCGTAGTTCGCACCACTGAGCACACCGCTGAGAATATCAACTACGGCACTTAATCCATAGCCTTTATAGCTTCCATGATCCATATCGCTGCCCAGGGTGAGTAGCATGCCGCCATTTTTCAGCTCGGCGGGATTGTCGCTGTCTGAGCCGTCTTTTTGCGTGAGCCAGCCGGTAGGTATTTTTTTAGCGGCACGCTCGGCGATTTCCAGTTTACCGTTGCTGGCCGCGGAGGTGGCCATGTCCAGCACAAAAGCGGGTTCGTTTAGAGCGGGAATGGCCACGCAAATGGGGTTGGTTCCAAGCATGCGTTCGGCGCCGAGTGCCGGTGTCACCAGCGGACTGGCATTGGTAACTGCAAAGCCAATCATGTCATGGGGAAGGGCTTTCATGGCGTGATAAGCTGCTATGCCAAAATGGTTGCTGTTTTGAATGGCGACCCAACCACTTCCCACGTTTCTGGCCTTTTCAATGGCAATATCCATGGCCGCCGGTGCAGAAACCAATCCGATTCCGCCATCCGCATCAAATGAAGCGGTGGAAGGGGTTTCGTGCACAATTTTCATGTTTGGCAACGGGTTAATTCGGTGTTTTTCTATCAGCCGCAGGTAACCGGATAAGCGGGCCACACCGTGCGAATCGATGCCGCGTAAATCGGCTGCCATCAGTACATCGGCTGAAAGGCGCGCGTTTTCTGCCGAAAATCCATAGTGCTGAAAAATGCGTTCAACCCAGTTTTGCAGCTTTTCGCGTCCAATCAATACTTCTGTCATCATCAATTGATTTTTCCCAGCCATTTTTCAAGGGCTGGTGATTTCTTGTCTTTTTCAAAACCCAGTGAAAGTGAATAGCGTCCCGTGGTTGAAAACACAAAATCAATTTCCCTTACAATACCACCCCGAGAGATGAGCAGTCTGGAAGTCCCAGGGTAAGATAATTTTTTTAGCAAATCATCGGCATCGTTGTTGATACGGAAACCATTCAGGGCAATCAGTTCGTCATTCACATTTACCCCGGAGTTCCAGGCAGGCGTATTGCTTTCAACAAACTTTACCACAGTTTTCCCGTTTTCAGCGGCGGTGGTCATTCCGCTTACCTGGCGTTGGTCGGTTTTAATATTAACCGTTAATCCGGCTTCGCTGAAAATAACCTGATATTCGGGTGTTTCCAGTGATCTCACATGTTTGTCAAAAAAGGCTTTCAAGTCTGTTCCTGCAACTTCTGCGGCGGCAGCTTCAAATTCCGCCACGGTAAAGCCCCTTTGTTTTTCGGTGTAATACCTTTTCCAAAGCAGGCGCATCAAATCGTCCAGGTTTTTTTTGCCTTGCGTAACCGTGCTGATTTTCGCATCCAGTAAGGCAGCTACCACCAAACCTTTGGCGTAATAGCTGATGCTGGTGTTTTTGCTGTTTTCGTTGGGGCGATATTCTTTGATCCAGGCATCATGGCTGCTCTGCGCCAGGGTTTGAACTCTGCTGCCAGGGCGGTTTTCGAGATCGTTTACATAGCTTTCCAGCGTAGCCAAAAACTGAGCGGGTTTCACAAAACCTGCACGCATCATGGCAAGTTCATCGTAATAGGATGTAACACCTTCGGCCACCCAAAGCTGTTCGGTGTAATTTTCTTCATGGTAATTGAAAGGTCCCAGTTCCACCGGACGAATGCGTTTTACATTCCATAGGTGGAAATATTCATGGGCACACAGGCCCAGGAATGATTTGTATTTGCTTTCATCTTTCCAGTTCAAACGGCTCATTACCACCACCGTGCTGTTTAGGTGCTCCAGGCCACCGCCGCCGGCTTCCACATTTTGAACAATGAATAAATACTCCTTGCAGGGATGAACACCCACCACATCGGTCATGGTTTCGCAAACCGTTTTAAGGTCTTTTAGAAAACGGGTTTTATCCGCATTGTGAATGCCCACCATGGCAACTTTGTGAGGAACACCCCGCACATCAAAAGTCCACTCTTGGTGATTGCCAATCTGAATAGGCGAATCTGCGAGTTCATCATAGTGCTGAAATGTATAATAGCCCTCTGTGTTTTTAGGCAAAGCCGTGCTGATCCTTGAAAAACGCCCCGGCAGGTTGATGCCCAATGTGCCGGAAGTGTTTTCCATGCCGCGCACAAGCATGCAAATGCTGCTGGGATTCAGCAGCGCCTGATCCGCATCTACAAAAGAGGTACGCACACTGAATTCATAGGCATAGACCCAATACGTTACTATGATTTTTTCTGCTTTGCCCTTGGCAATGCTCCAGGTGTTTTTATTGGTTTTAGTTACCGGAAGTGATTTTCCGGAGGCTGAAGCCTCAAAGCGCTCCACACTTTTGCCGAATTCCCTTACCAGATAGCTTCCGGGCGTCCACACGGGCATGCTCACCTGTACATCTTTCTTGTTGGGTGCAACAATCTCCATTTCTACTTTTACGTAATGGTTGTGTGGCTCAGGAATGCTGAGTGAATAGTGCAGATTGCTGGTATTCTGGGCTTGGCTCATGTGTAGGATAAATGTAAAAATTAGACCTGCTAAGATTCGCATACCACAAATTACGGGTATTTTTGGGGGTTCGTTATCGACAATTTGTATACTATTTGCCATGAGATGGGGTTTGTTAATCATTGCCGTAATCACAGGAATTGTTTTTCAGCAATTTCAGTGTAATCGCTGTGATTATTCCTGTGTAGAGGTTCCCTCGGTTAAAATTGTGGATGGCGTTACGGGAACGGATTTGTTTTTTGGCCCCGGTGCCAAGCACAGTCCGGACAGTGTTTACTTCACAGACAATACCGTACTGAAAACATCCGGTAATAATGCCTGGGAGCGGTTTTGGATTATGCAATATGATTCCATGTTTTCCCTGTATCAGCTGCAGAATCGATATGTGGCAGATACGTTTTACATCAAAAATCAGACGGATATCGATACCCTTCACTTGAAATTCGATCTAAAAACAACGGATTGTTGCAAACCGTATTACCAGATTAAAAACATCGATTTCAATGGTGTTCCATCAGTTAAAAAAGACGGCTACTGGATTTTTAGGAAGGATTGATTCCTTTTAAGTGCTTATGTTTGCATTATGCATGCAAGGATTTTCCTGTCTATTTTGTTTTGTTTTGGATTACAGGTCCGCGCTCAGTATATCGTTTACGAGCCGGGCAGTTGGCAGGAATTGCAGTTAATTATCACACAGGATGGTGGCAACAGCCTGCGATTTAATCCGCGGGTTTGGAATGCAAATACGGATACGACACAATCCTCTCGGGGTGTAGCCTTCAGGCCTTACTTTCGGGTTGATAATCCGGAGTCTGAAAGCCGATTTGTTGAAGTTAAGAAAATTCAGCTTTTAAGGAGAAACCGCCTTTTTAGCCGTAAAGGCATGTTTTATAGCTGGCAGGATGTGAACGAGAAGGGAAAATCCACCTTCATCATCAATCCAATACTGAATTTGCAGGCAGGCAGCGGTTTTGACGGTACGTTTAACCAAAATGGCCGGGGGGTGGAAGTGCGTGGAAATATTCAGCATAAAGTAGCCTTTTACAGCCGTGTTGTAGAGAACCAAAGTTATTTTCCGCAGTTTGTGAACCGCTACCGCGATTCTATGGGCGTTGTTCCCGGTTTGGGCTGGTGGAAAGGTGCCGGACAGAACGGCGGCGTTACCGCTCCCAAAACCGATTATCTGCAATCCGTGGGCTATATTTCAGCAGCATTGCTGAATGATGTGACAGCCAAAAATCATATTGTAATGAGCGCCGGCCACGACCGTTTTTTTATTGGCCAGGGCATTCGCAGCCTCATCCTGAATAACTATGCCGCACCTTATGGTTTTGTGCGAATTAACACTTCATTAGGGCCGTTTAAATACCAAAATTTGTATGGGCAGTTGAATGGGTTTACGCCTTTGCTCGGAAATACCCTGTTGCCCAAAAAATATTTTGCCCTGCACCGCGGCAGTCTAACCTTTGCCAATCCGTTTCAAAAGCTGGAGCTGGGCTTTTCCGAAATGATCATCCACAACCGGCCCCAGGGCGGTTTTGATCTGGATTACCTAAATCCGATTATCTTTTATCGTTCTGTGGAAGCCAATGCCGGCAGTGCCGACAATGCCTTAATGGCGTTTGACTTCACATACAGTTTGCCCCACCGCTGGCGATTTTACGGACAAGGTGTGTTGGATGAATTCAAACTAAATAAACTGAAACAAGGCGGCTGGTGGGGCAATAAATTCGGCTGGCAGCTGGGCCTGATGCGGATATTAAGAACCCCAAAATTCAATGGTCTGCTGCAGGCAGAATACAACACCGTTCGTCCATACATGTACTCGCATTCCGATGTGCTGAACAGCTACACGCATTATAATCAGCCACTGGCGCACCCGCTGGGCAGTAATTTCAAGGAGTGGAGCTTCAAGGGATTTTTTCAGCCCAAAGCGCTGCCTAAACTGAGGATTCATGCACTGGCTATGCTGGCTAAACAAGGCAATGATCCCTGGCTGAATGGGCTTAATTATGGCAGCAATCCCCGCCGCGACAATGATGTGAGGGTAGGAGATGAGGGCATCAAAATGCTGCAGGGCGAAATTTCAGATATTCGTTCGTTTAAGCTGGATGTAACCTACATGGTATATCACAATGTAAATATTGATGTGAGCTGGCTGCACAGAGACCAAAGCGGTTGGCAGGCCTCAAACGGCAACTGGTTTAATCTGGGACTTCGCTGGAATTTTGAGCCGGTGCAGCATTTGTATTGACCGGTTTTTCGAGGGTAAAATACTTTTTCCCTACGGTTAATCCTTCGAGGTGTTCTTGCACCCTTGCTTCGTGCGTGTCAGTAATGATAATCTGCCCGAAATAATCCTGCGCGACCAGTTCCATCAGTTTCCCCGCCCGGATGCCGTCGATCTTCTCAAAAATGTCATCCAGTAACAGAATGGGTTTTTGCCCTGTTTTTTCCAGAAAATACTTATACTGCGCAAGTTTCAGGGCAATCACAAAACTCTTGATTTGCCCCTGGGAGCCGTATTTTTTCAGCGGATAATCGCTGAGCAGAAATTCCAGATCATCCTTGTGTATGCCGCTGCCGGTGCGCTGCATTACCCTGTCGCGGTCGCGGCCCAGATACAACAGGTCTTTCAGCGGTTTTTCGTGTAATTCGCTCACATCTACCAGGCCGGGTTGTTCGGTTTCACCGCTCAGAAATTTATAAAAATCCTGAAAATAGGAGGTGAATTCCGCAATAAAATCCCTGCGTTTTTCAAAAATACGCTGTCCGGTTTCGGCCATGCGGTCGTCGTAGGTTTCCAGCAATACAGGGTCTATGGGGCGGCCTTCGGCTTGTTTCAGAAAGGCATTTCTTTGATCCAGCAGTTTTTTATACAAACTCAGCTGTTCCAGGTATTGACGATCCGTTTGGCAAATGGTGAAATCCATAAACCGCCTGCGTTCCTCGCTGCCTTCCAGCACCAGCGAAATGTCATAGGGCGTAATAAAAACCGTTTGTATGATACCGATATGGTCAATGAGCCGGCTGTATACCTTGCCGTTTTTCTTTAGCGTTTTTTTCCCTTTTCCGAAATTGACCAGAATCTCAGTAGTATTTTCATTTTCAAAAAAGCCATGGATGCTGAAAAATTCCTGTCCGTGCAATATTAATTGCTGATCGATACCGTTAAAAAAACTCTTGGTATTGGCCAGATAATAAACCGCATCCAGGATGTTGGTTTTGCCGCTGCCATTGGGTCCGGTGATGCAATTGATACCGTTGCAAAAGTGCAGGTGCTGTTCTTCGTGGTTCTTGAAATAAAAGAGTTGCAGCCTGCCGATGTGCATGCCGCAAAGTTAGTTTTTTTAGTGGGTTATATTGGGAAGTAATCGCCGCAATTAAACAAATCATCTCTTGAAAATGTGGGTTATCTGCCAATAACAATTAGTTTTGTATATCCAACCGTCAGAACTACATACCGATTTATTGATTGTGGGGGGCGGGGCCGCAGGCTATTTCGCCGCCATTCATGCCAAAACGGCCAAGCCAGCCAAAAAGGTACTTATCATTGAAAAATCGAATAAGGTGCTGGCCAAGGTGGCCATCAGCGGGGGCGGGCGTTGCAACGTTACGCACAACGAGCCCGATCTGACAGCCATTCTGGAACATTATCCCCGTGGTCGCGGTTTGCTGAAATGGGCGTTGCGCAAATGGGGCGTAACCAATACCATTCGATGGTTTGAGCGGCATGGCGTTCCCTTGAAAACCGAAGAAGACGGCCGGATGTTTCCGGTAACGGATGATTCTGCCACCGTGGTGGATTGTTTGTTGGATGAGGCGGAAAGATTAGGCGTGGAATGCATAACCGGAACCGGTCTTAAATCCTTTGAACCCATCACCCCAAAAGGATTTCGGGTACTCACCGAAAAAGGCGGTGTTATCATCACCAAAACCCTGATTTTGGCTTGTGGCGGTTTTCCCAAACTCAGTCAGTTTGATTTTATTACCGGACATGGAATAGAAGTTACGGAACCTGTTCCCTCCTTATTTACGTTCAATATTCCCGACAAAGAGTTGCATGCCCTTATGGGCATAAGCGTTCCGGGTTGCAAGGTGCGCGTGGCGGGCATGGATTCCGGGCCCGAAAAAGGTTGGTTTTCAGGACCTGTGCTCATCACGCACTGGGGCTTAAGCGGCCCGGCGGTATTGAAGGCATCGGCATTTTTGGCCCGAGAGCTGCACGCTGCGAACTATGATGTGAATGTGATGGTAGACTGGACAGGAATGGGAGAGGAGAAGGCCCGCAGCCTTTGGGATGCCGATTTGCTGATGAATGCTGCCAAGAAGGTGGGGAATACCAATCCATTCCACTTTCCTGCGCGCCTGTGGAGCCTGCTGCTGCAGCGTTCGGGGGTGAATGAAGACGTGGTGGTGCGCGATTTATCCAAGCAGGATAAAAACCGTTTGCTGGAAAATTGTATCCGCTGTTCATACGCGGTAAAAGGCAAAACCACATTCAAAGAAGAATTTGTAACAGCCGGTGGGGTTTCCATTGCTGAAATTGACAAGGATACTATGGAATGCAGGAAAATCCCCGGACTATTTTTTGCCGGCGAAATCATAGACATGGACGGCGTAACCGGCGGATTCAATTTTCAGGCGGCCTGGAGCACCGGTTATTTGGCGGGTGTGCGCGCCATCGAAAAATCCTGACGGAATTTATTTCTCAATCTTGCTTTTTACCTCTGCTTCTTTGAGAAGCTGATCGGCTTTGTCTGCGGCCTCTTTTTCTATTTTATCAGCATTCTTATCAACCTCAGCCTGAACCTGAGCCGCCTTTTTGGCGGTTTCTTCTTCCGTTTGGCGAGCCTTTAGGTTGAACTCTCCTCTGGCGGCTTCGGCTTTTTTACGGCCTTCTTCCCGCACTTTGTCTGCGGCTTTTTTAGCAACAGCTTTCTGCAAAGGATCGGTGGCTTTGGCTTCAATCGTTGTAGCCTGCTTTTGCGCTTCGGCATTGATTTTTTCCGCGGCCTTATCGCCTTCCTGCCTGATTTGATTGGCTCTCAGCTGTCCTTCGCCGTTTAGTTGCGCTGCCCGTTTTTTACCTTCTTCGCGAATCTGTGTCGCTTTTTTATCCGCTTCGCTTTTCAGCAGTTCTCCCTTCTCTTTGGCCAGTTTTAGGGCTTCCGCTCGTTTTTTCTCCAGTGCCTCAGTGGCTGCATCTTTTATATTTTCTTTCACCGATTTGGCAAAACCTTTCAGAGAGACCGAAACGGTGGGCTTGGTAATAGTTCCGCCAATGCGAATATCCACAGGGATTTCATTCTGCATTTTCGCATTCAGCCCGGTTTTTTTGTTCCATTCCTGCAGCAATGCATTGCCTGCACCCATATTTTTGGCAGGCATCTTCAGCCAGCCTCCGTAGGAAATGGTCTGATCCAGTTTGGTTTGTCCGGAGAGCCTCATAGTGCCGCCATCGGGCAAGGTCAGGTTGATGCTGTCCAGCAGCTCGAAAGCACCGTCGTGTATGCGGAAATTGACTTTCTGGGGTTTGATGTTAAGCCTGTCCAGTACGGTGGTGTTGAGTTGTTTGCCCAGTTGCTTCAGAAACTCAGTGCTTTGTATTCCCGACTGGCTCAGCGAGAGTTTTCCGGTCAGGTTCAAATCCTTGTAATCAGGCTGCATCTTGCTGTCCAGTGAACTGCTTACCTCAATGCCCGCGTCAAATAAGCCTTCCAGCTTGCTGAATATGGGCGCGTATTTCTGTACCATAGGGAAACTGGCTGCAGTGGTTGAGGGTGTAAAGCCGGTGGCGGTGGTCTTAATTTCGGTAACAGGATGTTTCACATTGCGGCTGTCGTATTTTCCATTCAATACAATATGTCCGCCGAGCATATCCGCTTTCAGGTTATTCAAATTAAGGATGCCTTCTTTGGCCGCCACATTGCCGGAAACGGCTGTGAGCACATACTTTTCATAGGTCAGTTTTCCGATGCTCGCATCCAGCTGCAGATCCAGGTTGGTAGGAATTTCAATCACGGGCAGTTCGCTGCTTTCAGTAGTTGTGGTGGCAGTGCCCGACTCAGTTATCAGGCTATTGATGTTAATATTGTTGCTCTTGAATGACAGCGTGCCTTGCAGGGTTTCATCGTTAAACAGATAGCCCGGCAATTGATTTAGGGTGCCTTTCACATCAAAATCATTGCCCTGCCAGTTACCTGTGCAAACCGGCATAGAAATCTTCTGCGGGGTAAACTGCAGCGCAAAATCCTGCAGCTGTGCGGACTCTTTCGCAGTTTTCCATAAAAGGTTTTTTATGTTTAGGTTTCCGCC
>CANHQZ010000027.1 GCA_947463125.1 Flavobacteriales bacterium
CAAGGGTAATATTTCGCGGGCAAACTGCCGCTTCTCGCGCTCAAACAGGGAGCGCGCATCGGTAAGTGAGGCCCGGCCGCTCTGGGTGCTGTGGTAATTGGCGTAGAGGGTGTTGCGGTAGTTCAGCATAATGGAAGCGCAAAGTTATTAGAAAAGGGGGAATGAAGAGCTGTTTAACGAATTGTCTGCGGACACAATTAGCATTCAAGCAAAATGGCTTAATCTCCAGTAGAATTTGTTTTTTGAGATACAGGAGGCTCCTGTTATTCTTCTCTGGTAAGTACAAAATAAATCACATATGCCCATCCCAGAAATCCATGCAGAATTGCATATAAAACTGATTTATTTCTCGACCACGATGCAACAATAGCAATGATCGATCCCAAGCCAATCCCTCCATCAATGGCTTTATCTGACAAGCTGCTGCCTGTGGATTGTGCGCACAGTTCTGTAACGCAAACACATAACAAGAAGGCTAAACAAACAGCTTTATAACCAAGTATGTTGCTGTTATATTTCGTTTGGGTACTCATTAACTAAAATTTAATTTTATTTATATCAAATTAAAATACGCTCCTTAAAGGTTTTAATGAAGGAGCGGCGGTTAGCCTATTTTCAACAGCTTCAAAAAATCAACCGGCGTCATCAAAGGCAGTTCTGATTTTTTAAAATCTTTGATATTTCGGGTCAGAATCAAATCCACTTTCCCCAACTGTAACGCAGTAGCATGCTGAATTCCATCTTCAAAATCGGCGAAATCGTTTTCCAGGGCCTTCAAAACCTCTTCTTTTCCGGTTCCGGCCACCACTACCCATTCCAGCAAGGTTTTCAAAATGCCGATTGTCTTTACATGCCCTGCGTACTTGCGCACCACATAATAAATATTGTTTATACTTACCGCTGAAATGAACAGCTGTACCTTTTGCTGATGCGCCAGCTCAAACAAGGCTCCCATAGGCGCTGCATGCGGATACCTGTCGGTAAAAAAATCAATTACCACGTCCGTATCCAGAAATATTTTATGCACCATACTTTTTGGCCAGTTCTTCTGCCAGAATCTCCTTGTAATCCTTGTCTAATGGAATGCGCACTATACCCTGCATTTTTTTAATCTTCGGCGAAACCCTTCCCTTTTTGCCCTTTTCTGTTGGCAAGGTGATAAGCTTCAGGTAATTCTCCACCATATCGGATAGGCTTTGCCCTTTATCCTTCGCGTACTTTTTGGCCTGTTCTATCACTTCCTTTTGCAGGGTGAGGGTTAGTTTGGTATCCATGTTGAAATATACAACACAAATATACGTATATTTTTTATTTTTTTTATACGTGTTACTTTTCTCAATGCACCCTATCACCCCTGAACTCCAGCCCGGTGACAATTTGCGCTTCCTGATCCAACAGGGTTTGCCAGCGCTGCTTCACTACATTTTCGGGGAGATATTCTTTGGCCAGGTCCAGAAACATGCGGTAATGCCCGGCTTCCGACACCATAAACTCGTGGTAAAACTTACGTAAATCCACATCGCTGCAGTACAGGCTTAATAAGCGGAAACGCTCACAACTGCGTGCCTCGATCATGGCACAGATGAGCAAATCCTCCACCAGCTGATCTTCGCGGCTTCCGCCTTTTTTCTTGGTAGCAAACAGCTGATGCACATATTCATCCCTTCGGGCGTTGCCCAGTGAAAAACCGCGCTTATTCATTTCTTTCAGCACCCGCCTGAAATGTCCCCACTCCTCAGCCACCAGAGGCGTTACCTCTTCCACCACCCGCTTTTTCTCGGGATATTTAATTATCAGGCTGATACCGCTGCTGGCCGCTTTTTGTTCGCAAAAGGCATGGTCGGTGAGAATTTCTTCCAGCGATTTTTCGGCAATATTTACCCAGCGCGGGTCGGTGGGCAATTTCAAACCCAGCATCCGAACCGAACTCATGCCTTCCGATTCCATGCTTTCTTCCATGCGGTTAATCTTCTATTTTGGAAACCCTGTTTTGGTGGCGGCCGCCTTCAAACGTAGCATCCAGCCAGGCATCCACAATTTTGAACGCTTTTGCTTTGCTCACAAAACGGGCAGGCACGCATAAAACATTGGCATTGTTATGCTGCCTTGCCAGCGCAGCAATTTCTTCTTCCCAGGCCAGCGCCGCACGGATGCCCTTATGTTTGTTTGCAGTAATGCAAACACCATTGCCACTGCCGCAAATGAGTATGCCCAAATCATTTTCACCGGTGGCCACACTTTCTGCAACCTTGTGGGCGTAATCCGGATAATCTACGCTGTCGGCAGTATCAGGACCAAAATCCTGCAGTTCGAGGCCTTTTTCAAGCAAATGCACCAGCAACTCATTTTTGAGTTTAAAGCCGGCATGGTCAGATCCGATGGCTAGATTCATCATTCGAATGGTATTTGCCTCAAAATTAAGTGGCCCGGGCAGCTTAAACTACGATGATGATGTTTTGTGGAAAATTACGCTTCGTCTTGCTCTCTGCGCTTCTCTACCCGCCTGGCTATAAAGATGCCCAGCACATACAGCAGCATCAGCGGCAGTCCCAACAATAACTGACTAAAAATATCAGGTGAAGGCGTAGCAATGCCGGCAATAATGAAAATAATAATGGCTGCATAACGCCAGTATTTCTTCAGAAAGGCAGAATTCACAAAACCGATTCGCGCAAGCACATAAATAAGCACAGGTAGTTCAAACACCAATCCGGTGGCCAGGCACATGAACGTAACAAAACCTGTTACACTGCTGATGGTGATGATGTTTTTAATCTGTGGACTCAGCGAATAACCCAGCAAGAAATTACTGGCCAGCGGCACCAGAAAAAAATAGGCAAAGGCTACACCGGTAAAAAACAGCAACGACACCACAAACAAACTGCTGCGGGTTCTTTTAATCTCGCGAATGCTGAGTGCAGGCTTGATGAACTGCCAAATTTGATGAATGAGATAAGGAAAGGTTAAAATAAAGCTGATAACCAGTGAAATCTTAAAAGCAGAAACAAACTGCCCCTGAATTTGCTGGCTTTGCATCTCCAGTGCAGGTGGGTGCCAGCACATCACATCCTTGCCTGTAAAGTAACGTCCGGCTTTGCAAAAAAACTCATACCCCCAGAAACCTTCCTTGAAGGGCGAAAGAATGATTAAATCAAAAATTTCTGAGACGAAAAAAAAGGAAACGAAGAGGAAAATAACCACCACAAGGGCAATCCTCACCAGCCGCTTGCGCAACTCATCAATATGGTCGAAAAACCCCATGTTTTTTTCATAGGGAAAATCAGGACCGGTTTGATCGAGCGCCATAGGGGTGCAAAGATACTTTCAGAAAGTGTATGGTGGGGTAAAATTCCCCGCAATTACTGCATGACCATGCCACCGCAAACATTCAGGGTTTGTCCGGTAACATAGGTGCTCATATCAGAAGCCAAAAACAGACAGGCGTTGGCCACATCCTCGGTGGTACCGCCCCGTTTCAATGGGATGGTATCAATCCAGGATTTTTTCACATCCTCATTCAGCGCTTCGGTCATTTCGGTTTCAATAAATCCGGGGGCTACGGCATTGCAGCGCACATTGCGGCTACCCAGCTCTTTGGCTACGGATTTGGTAAGACCAATCATACCGGCTTTGGAAGCGGCGTAGTTTGCCTGTCCGGCATTTCCTGTCAACCCTACAATGCTGGTCATGTTGATGATACTGCCCGCCTTGTTGCCCAGAAAATGGCGCAGGAATGCCTTAGTAAGGTTGAAGGCACTTTTCAGGTTGGTGTTCATCACCTCATCCCACTGCTCTTCGGTCATGCGCATCAAAAGCGTATCGCGGGTAATACCGGCGTTGTTGATGAGAATATCCACCTTGCCGAATTCTGCTATCACGGCATTGGCAAGTTCTTCGCTGGCTTTAAAATCAGCCGCATTGCTTTGGTAGCCTTTTACTTTCACGCCATAGGCGGAAGACAACTCCGCTTCAAAAGCACGGGCTTTTTCCACAGAAGAAGCGAAGGTGAAAGCAATGTTGCAACCGTTTTTAGCGAACACTTCGGCAATGCCCTTCCCTATTCCGCGGGAGGCACCGGTAATCAAGGCAGTTTTTCCGTTAAGCATGGGGCGAAGATAGTCAAATTCGCGCTTTTGCGCAGCAAGAGAGATTTTGCCTATTAAATCAATATACGGAATTTTTCTCATATTTCCTAATAATTCGGAGGCGGCAGACCTTTAATATTTCCCTATTTTCGCAGTTATGCCGTCATTCCTCGAAACGCCGATTGAATATCTGAAAGGGGTAGGTCCGCAGCGTGCCGAGGCATTGAAAAACGAGCTTGATATTCACACCGTTGGTGATTTGCTCCTGCATTATCCTGCCAGGCATGAAGACCGCTCACGGGTTTACAAAATTGCGGAACTGGGCAGCGCCGAGGCAAACGTGCAGGTGAAAGGCCGTATTATAAAAACCGATCTTATCGGCGCCGGTGCGGCACGACGATTTACTGCACTGCTACAGGATGAAACCGGCCTGCTGGAACTCATATGGTTTCAGGGCATCAGCTGGGTTGCCAAATCGGTAAAACCAGGTGAAACCTACCTGGCATACGGCCGCATCAGCGATTACAAAGGCAAGCTTTCCATGGCACACCCCGAGCTGGAAAACGGCGACACAGCGGTTCAATCCAAAGGGCTGGTTCCGGTGTATCCGCTTACCGAAGGCATGCGCCGCAGGCGGCTTGAAAACCGCTTTATGGTGCAAACCGTAAGAATGGCCCTGGCCGATCCAAAACTCGATATTCCCGAGAATCTGCCGGTTTCTGTCTTGCGCGAACTGCAACTTCCTGCAAGAACCCAGGCCATACGCATGCTTCACGCCCCCGCCGATCTAAAAGCCCTGGAACTGGCGCAAAAACGCTTAAAATTTGAAGAATTGTTTTTTCTGCAAATGCGGCATCTGCAGTTAAAGACCAACCGCAACCGTGTGGTAAAAGGACCTGTTTTCAGTGAAGTGGGAGCCTTGTTCAATACATTTTACAAGGAACACCTTCCCTTTACCCTCACCGATGCGCAGAAAAAGGTAATCAAGGAAATACGGGCTGATATGAAAACCGGCAGGCAAATGAACCGTCTGCTGCAAGGCGATGTGGGCAGCGGCAAAACCATGGTAGCGCTCATGAGCATGCTGCTGGCTGCCGATAACGGTTTTCAGGCCTGTGTGATGGCTCCCACCGAAATTCTGGCAGCGCAGCACTTTTATAGCATCAGCGAACTGCTGGAAGGCATGCACATCAAACCCATGCTGCTTACCGGAAGCACACCCAAAAAGAAACGTACCGAAATTCTGGAGGGTTTGAAAAACGGTGATATTCCCTTTTTAATAGGAACCCATGCGCTGATTGAGGATGATGTTGCCTTTCAGCAGCTGGGACTGGTGGTGATTGACGAACAACACCGATTTGGAGTGGCCCAGCGGGCAAAATTGAGCTCCAAGGCCAGCCTTCCGCCCCATGTACTGGTAATGACCGCCACGCCCATCCCCCGCACGCTTGCCATGACCGTATACGGCGATCTGGATGTGAGTGTGATCAACCAGCTGCCAGGCGGCCGCAAACCCATACAAACCGCCATGAGACCGGGCTCCAACCGCCCGTTGATAATGGACTTTATCCGCAAGGAAATCAAAGCCGGAAGGCAGGTATATTATGTTTTTCCACTGATTGAAGACAGCGATAAACTGGAACTGCAAAGCCTGATGTCGGGATATGATATGGTGAACGAATACCTGCCCGCCCCGGAATTTAAATACAGCATTGTTCATGGTAAACTGAAACCCGAGGAAAAAGACGACGAGATGCGAAAGTTCCGCAATGGCCAGACCGATATCATGGTGGCTACCACGGTTATTGAAGTGGGCGTGAATGTTCCCAATGCTACAGTAATGGTCATTGAAAACGCCGAGCGTTTTGGGCTCTCACAATTGCACCAGCTGCGCGGTCGTGTGGGCCGAGGCGGCAACCAAAGCTATTGCATCCTCATAGCGGGACAAAAACTTTCGACCAACGGCAAAAAAAGGCTGGAAACGATGATCAGAACCACGGACGGCTTCGAAATAAGCAAGGTAGACCTGGAACTGCGCGGCCCGGGAGAGATGGACGGCACAAGGCAAAGTGGCATTCTGGATCTGAAACTGGCCGATATACGCCATGATGAAAACCTGCTGCTGCTGGCCAGGGCCCGGGCCGAAGATTTGCTCAACGATGATCCGCTATTGATGAAACCCGAACACTTCGGGGTGCGGCAGGAACTGGCCAAAATTCCGCACCGAACCGTATGGAGCAAAATTGCCTGATGATGAATGCTTTTGGCTGCTTTGCCGAATAATGCCTAATTTTACCGCTGAAAAATGAACAAGCTGTTTTTTGAATTGGGCCGCTACATTCTGTTTGTGCGCAGCATGTTCTTCAAACCCGAGCGATTTAAGGTATTTTTCGAACGCACCATCCATGAAATGAACAATATTGGGGTGGGTTCCATTGGAATCGTCACCATCATTTCGGTTTTCGTAGGTGCTGTAACTACCCTGCAAACTGCCTATCAGCTGGTATCTCCCCTCATTCCCATGAAAGTAATCGGAACGATTGTTTCCGACAGTTCCTTGCTGGAATTTGCTCCTACCATCACCTGCCTTGTATTGGCGGGAAAAGTTGGGGCAAACATTGCCTCAGAAGTAGGAAATATGAGGGTTACAGAACAAATTGACGCCCTCGAGGTGATGGGTATCAACAGCAGTGGTTTTCTGGGTTTGCCAAAAATCATTGCCGGTGTTATTATGATTCCCTGCCTGATTATTGTGGCCAATTTCCTGATGATCAGCGGTGGTATTCTGGCAGCGCGCCTCACCGACCTGATGTCGCCCAATGAATTTATTCAGGGTGCCAGAGAAACTTTCAAAATGTTTACGGTAACGGTTTCCATGACCAAGTCATTGGTATTTGCATTCATCATTACCAGTATGAGCACGTACGAGGGTTATTTTACCGAAGGAGGCGCACTGGAAGTGGGAGAAGCCGGAACCCGCGCCGTTACCAGATCCTGTGTACTTATCCTGTTTGCCGATTTTATCATAGCCAAATTGATGCTGTAAAGATGATTGAACTGGTAAACGTTAATAAAAGCTTTGCGGACAAACAGGTTTTGTTTGACATCAATGCCAAATTTGAACCCGGCATTCCCAACCTGATTATTGGCGCCAGTGGTGGTGGCAAATCGGTTTTGCTGAAATGTATGGTAGGCCTTTTCAAGCCCGAAAGCGGCAGCATCAATTACGACGGTCGTGATTTTGTGCACCTTCCCTACGAGCAAGTGCGTGAAGTAAGACGTGAAATCGGGATGCTTTTTCAGGGCACCGCCCTTTTTGATTCTCTCACCGTAGAGGAAAATGTTGATTTTCCCCTGAAAATGTTTGGCAAAATGACTCCCGAAGAACGCAAGGACAGAATCAATTTTTGCCTCAGCCGTGTGGGACTGGAGAATGCCAATAAAAAATACCCTGCTGAAATTTCGGGAGGTATGAAAAAGCGCGTAGGCATTGCCCGTGCCATCGCGTTGGAAACCCGTTACCTGTTTTGCGATGAACCCAACAGCGGCCTGGATCCCATCACAAGCCGCCGTATCGATGAATTGCTGCACGACATCACCAATGAATTTAAAATCACCACGGTCATCAATAGCCACGACATGAAAACCGTGTATGATATCGGTGAATCCATTACCTTTATATATCAAGGTAAAATTTGGTGGCAGGGACACAGGAATGAACTGGACGCGACACGCGCCCACAATCCTGAACTGAATGCGTTTATCGCTGCCAGCCAGTTTTAGGTTATTTGCTCATTAGATTCCGGTACAGTTTAATCACGCCGAAAATGACAGCAGCAATAATAAGTGCACCTAAAACCAGGGGTAAGTATATCATGGGTGGGTTGTTTTTCTAACACGCTTTAGTATCAGCCGGTTCGAAGCATCATTCGACAGTCCTTTTACCCGATTGCTGTAAAGCCTTAAACTTTGATCGTAATACAACACCAAAACAGGTGCCGATTGAATTAATATGCTGTCTGCAGCCTGCATGGTGCGGTTTCGCACTGTTCCGTTTTCGGTAAAAGATCTTTTATACAATGCATCAAACTGCGGATGGCTGAAATGGGTATAATTTGGACCATTGGGACTGAAATTTCCGGAATAAAAACACGCCAGGTAGTTTTCTGCATCGGGCACATCGGCAATCCAGGAGCCGCGAAAAACAGCCAGATTGCCCTTGTTGCGCATTTGACGCAGCATGCCACCGGTTTGCACATCAATTTTTACATTTACCCCAATATCCGACCATGCTTTTTTCAAAAAAACAGCCATATCCAGGTAGTCGGCAGTAGTGGTCAGAGACAATTCCTGCAAGCCCTTACCACCAGGATATCCTGCCTTTTGCAGTTCCAGACGCGCTTTTTCAGGATTAAATGGCAAACCGGTGGTGTTTGCATTAAGCAATACCGGTGGCACAAAGCCATTATCACCAGGGGTCCCAAGTCCGTTTCTTAAATAGCGGATCATAGCCTTTCGGTCTACCGCAAGCGCCAGTGCCCTTCGCAGGTGTACGTTTACCAGGGGATTGGGTTTACCACCCGCGCTGTCACCCAGCCAGAAACCCAGGTATTCCGTATTGAGAAAAGGCTTTTTGAGCATACCAAACTTGCCGCTGTATTTAGGATTTAATGCACCTTCCCGCGTCAGTAATTCATCCTTGAAACTGCCTTCCACGCCGTTAAAAAAATCAAACTTCCCCGCCACAAAGTGCATAAATGCGGTTTGCTTGTTTTTGATAAAATCCACATTTACCGCCTCCAGATAAGGCAAGGAACGGCCGTTATCCTTTTCGAAGTAACGGGGGTTTCTTCTCAGCACCATTTTTACCTCTTCTTCCCAATACTTGAGGTAAAAGGGTCCGGTTCCCACCGGATGGTGGCCAAAATCGGTTGTGTTACTTACCTGCTTTTCCGGAACAATGCTGCAATACACGGTTCCCAGCAATGATAAAATAGTAGGATCAGGACTCAATAATCGAAGAATAAACACAGAATCGCCTTCGGTCTGAAATGCCTTGCTGAGATCTGTATCAACCTTGCCGGAGAAAATCCACGCCGAGGGCGAAGCAGTAGACGGATTGGCTATACGACTGAATGAAAATGCCACATCCTGCGCTGTTAAGGTGTGATGAGACGTATCTTCTGGATTCAGGAAACTTGCATCCCTTCGCAAAAAGAACTTATACACAAGTCCATCGGCACTTACCTCCCACCTGTAAGCCAGTGACGACGTGGGTTTCAGGGCAGAATCCAGCTCTACCAGGCTATTGTAGATTTGTTGTGCCACCCAAATTTCCGACTGTGATTTGATATAAGCAGGGTCAAGCGTAGCAAGGGTCGCATCTTCGTTATACCTAAATATCAGAGAGTCAGAATAATTATCCACATTTTTACAACCATAATTCCCCAAAACCATGTAGATAACTGAAATCACAACGCCTGCAAACATTAGCGGGGCAAGAATAATTTTGCCAGACTGAAGAAGACGCTCATGAAAGTTACGTACTACGGACATTCCTGTTTTGAAGTGGTTAGCGGAGGCAAATCTATGCTATTTGACCCGTTCATCACGCCAAATGCACTGGCATCTTCCATCAACATATCCACCATTAAACCCGATTACATGCTCATCAGCCACGGACATGAAGATCATGTGGCAGATGCGGTAGCCATTGCAAAGCAATCCGGATGTTTGTGCATTGGTATCTGGGAACTGACATCATGGCTGCAGAAGCAGGGAATCGTTCATGTTCACCCCATGAATATTGGAGGCAGCCGCGAGTTTGACTTTGGAGCCGTTAAAATGGTCAATGCCGTGCACAGCAGCACCATGCCTGACGGGCAACCCGGTGGCAATCCTGCCGGTTTTGTGATTCAGAATCACGAAGACTGCTTCTACTACGCAGGCGATACCGCCCTTCATTCCGATATGCAGCTCATCCCCAGAAGACACAAACTAAAATGCGCATTTTTACCCCTGGGCAGCAACTTCACCATGGATGTACTGGATGCTATCGATGCGGCACGTATGCTTGGCGTGCATACCGTCATTGGCATGCATTATGACACGTTTGGCTACATAACCATCAACCACGAAGAAGCGCACCGCGCATTTCAATCAGCCGGTATTAACCTGCACCTTATGAAAATCGGAGAAACCTTAACCTTGTAATTGCTATGAAAACTGATAAAAAACCCCTTGGCGGAAAAATCATCTCTATTGCCAACCAAAAAGGTGGTGTGGGAAAAACCACCACTGCCATTAACCTGGCAGCCAGCCTTGCCGTATTGGAATACAGAACACTGCTGATAGATGCAGACCCACAGGCCAATTCCAGCTCAGGAATTGGATTTGAACCCAAGAACATCAAACTCGGACTTTATGAGTGCCTTGTACAGGATATCAACCCAAAAGATGTAATCCTTTCCACCGACATCCCCTATCTGCACCTCATGGCCAGTAATATTGACCTGGTGGGTGCGGAAATTGAATTGCTGGAAATGCCCAACCGCGAGCGTTTGCTGGAAGGGGTTCTCCGTCCGTTGAGAAACGAATACGACTTCATCATCATCGATTGCTCGCCTTCACTAGGCCTTATTACCACCAATGCCCTGGTAGCCTCAGACAGCATCATTATTCCCGTTCAGTGCGAATATTTCGCATTGGAAGGCCTGGGCAAACTGCTCAATACCATTAAAATCGTGCAGGGACACCTCAACCGCAACCTGGAAATTGAAGGTATACTGCTTACTATGTACGATGGCCGTCTGCGTCTTTGCAACCAGGTGGTAGACGATGTAAAAACCCATTTTCAGGATATCGTATTCGAAACCATTATTCAGCGCACCACCAAGCTCAGCGAGGCTCCGAGTTTCGGCGTTCCGGTGCTGTTTCATGCCGCCGACAGCCGTGGCAGCATGAATTACTTGAATCTGGCCAATGAAATCCTGGAGAAAAACGGCTATATCAAACCTGTTCAACAAGACATAAACCCTGAATTTACCACTTCATGAGCAACCCTATCAAAAAGAAAGGCGGACTCGGAAGGGGTTTAAGCGCCTTGCTGGAAAACGCCGAAACCGATATCACATCCAGAGAAACCAGGCCCATTGGCGCTGTTTCGCAGATTCCTTTAGATCAGCTGGAAGCCAATCCATTCCAGCCCCGCACAGAATTTGATCCCACCGAGCTGGAAGAGCTGGCGGCATCCATCAAAGTACACGGCGTCATTCAGCCTATCACCGTCAGGAAAATGGGCTATGACAAATACCAGCTCATCAGTGGGGAGAGACGCACCAGAGCCTCCATTTTGGCCGGCATGGAGCGTATTCCGGCTTATATACGCATTGCAAACGATCAGGACATGCTGGAAATGGCGCTGATTGAAAACATTCAGCGCAGCGATCTGAATGCCATTGATGTGGCCATGAGCTACAAACGCCTGCTCGATGAATGCAGCTTAAAGCAGGAAGAATTGGGCGACCGCGTGGGTAAAGACCGCACCACGGTTAATAATTACCTGCGTTTGCTAAAATTACCCGACGAAATTCAGGCAGGTATTAAAACCGGTAAAATCAGCATGGGCCATGCCCGCGCCATGATTAACATGGAAGACATTGCCGAACAGCTTGAGCTTTACCATGCCATTATCGATGATAACCTGAGCGTGCGTACTGTGGAAGCCCTGGTAAAAGACAAGAAAAATGGCACCCGCTCGGCTGTTTTCAGAACCGGTGGCACCGACTGGGATCCCGAAGTGGATAGAATTACAGAACAGTTTCACAAATTGCTGAAAACGGCTGTACACCTGAAAAACAACCCCAGTGGCAAGGGCAAAATCATCATCTCATACAAGAACAGAAGTGATTTGGAACGGATTTTGGCAATGATGGGAGGATCCTGATTTATGTTTTTTCGTCTGGTTGTGTTATCTGCTTTGACATTGCTGTGCAACGCTGCAAATGGGCAAACCGATTCTGCCTCCAAAACGGACAAAAAACCATATCACTCTCCCACCAAAGCGGCGATTTACAGCGCTGTTATTCCGGGTGCGGGCCAACTGTATAACCGCAAATATTGGAAATTACCTTTGGTATATGCCGGTATGGGTGCAAGTGCATATCTTATGCTGGACCAGCGTTCAAAAATGCGCACACTAAACCTGCAATTTGAAAAGGCCTATGCCATCAAAAAGGATACTGTGTTGGATGCGAATCTTATAGCAGAACGCGATAATTACCGCCGTATGCGTGATTTCGGTATCCTTGCCATGACAGCAGTTTATGCGCTGCAAATCGTGGATGCGACTGTAGATGCGCACTTTTTCAGATTCAATATCGATCAAAATCTCAGTGCCCGCATACACCCGAGTCCTGTAAGACTGCTCACTGTTACCTATAGTCTAAAATGAACCGAATCGAACAACTGCTGACCTTCCTCAAGGAAAGTCCGGAAGATGCATTTTTGAATTATGCCCTCGCCACGGAATATGTCGGTCTCGGCGATGATGATAAAGCAGAGGATATTTTCAGAACATTGCTGGAAAAACATCCCGATTACATTGCAACTTATTACCATTTGGGCAAATTGCTTGAGCGAAAAGCCGCAAAGGAAGAAGCAATCCTAATATACGAAAAAGGCATCGAAATAGCAAAAAAATCAGGCGAAAGACACAGCCTCAGCGAACTTCAAAGCGCCCTGCTGGAACTGCAATACGATTAAGCTTATTTTCCGAAAAGCAACAGTCCGCCTCCGGTAAGCAGCATGTTCACAATAGCCAGAGGAATCATCGTTTTCCAGCCCAAATGCATCAGCTGATCATACCTGAAACGAGGCAGGGTCCAGCGAATCCACATAAAGGTAAAGATAAAGAAACTGATCTTCAGGAAAATGGCAACAATCTGCAATACCGCCAGTAAATTTTGACCTTCAATCAAGTGCATACCGGGAAAATTGTATCCGCCAAAATACACACAGGTCATTACCGCACTGCTGATAAACATATTGATATATTCAGCAAACAGGTAAAAGCCTAATTTCATGGACGAATATTCGGTGTGATAACCACCAATAAGTTCGGTTTCGCATTCGGGCAAATCGAAGGGAGCGCGGTTACACTCAGCCAGTGCACAGGTAAAGAAAATGATAAAGCCCAGCGGCTGGTAAATGATGTTCCACTGCATGCCGCCCCAACCGCTCTGCTGCTGCACAATCTCGCGCAGGCTAAGGCTGCCGCTCATCATGATTACCGCAATCAGGGCAAGGCCCATACCCAGTTCATAGCTGATCATCTGGCTGCTGGCACGGATGGCTCCGTACAGTGAATATTTATTATTGGAAGCCCAGCCACCAATCATGATACCATAAACACCCACACTTACAATGCCCATGATGTATAAAATCCCGATATCCACATCGGCAACCTGCAGCTGTATGGTGCGCCCGAATAATTCCAGGTGGCTTCCCCATGGTATTACAGCACTGGTAATACAGGCTGTAATCATGGCAAGACCGGGACCCAAAATAAACAGCCATTTTTCGGCATTTCTGGGAATCAGTTCTTCCTTGAAAAACATTTTACCCGCATCGGCTATGGGCTGAAGAATGCCAAAAATACCGGCGCGGTTGGGTCCCAAACGATCCTGTAAAAACGCAGCTACTTTACGCTCACCGTAGGTAAGATAGGTTGCTATCCCCAGGGTGATGGCCGTGAGAATGAGAATCAGAATACTCTTTTCCAGTAATAATGCAAAATCCATATCAAGCTTTGTTCAACAGGGGTGTATGTTCGGGAATGGGGTCTTCGTACTTGTTGGCACTAATTACCGAATGGCGGTCGATGTGGCGAGGGCCTTCAATCACCCAATCGGTTTTTTCTTTTTTATCAAATCGGCACTCGTTGCAGATGAATTCCTTCACCTCTCCAAACTGGTCTTTGCGAGCCGTGATGCGGGCAATTTCATCGCCAATCATCCATGCCACAGCCTTACCACTGCATTTCTTGCAATCGCGGTGGGCGTCCATCGGCTTGGTATACCATACACGGCTACGGAAACGGAAAGTTTTATCGGTAAGGGCACCAACCGGGCAAACGTCTATGACATTGCCGATAAAGTCGTTGTCCAGCGCATTCTGAATATAGGTGCTGATTTCTGCCGCATCACCGCGCTTCATCACGCCATGCTCTCGCTGATTGGTCAGCTGATCTGCGGTATAAACGCAACGGTAGCAAAGAATACACCGAGTCATGTGGAGCTTGATGTATTCACCGATGTCAATCTTATCAAAGGTGCGGCGTTTGAACTCGTAGCGGGTTTTTTCCAAACCGTGTTCAAAAGCGAGGTCCTGTAAATGGCACTCACCGGCCTGGTCGCAAATGGGACAATCCAGCGGATGGTTGATGAGCAGAAACTCTACTACACCATGCCTTGCATCGTTTACACGCTCGCTGGTTTTGTTTTTTACTTCCATTCCATCCATCACGGGTGTGCTGCAGCTTGCCACCAGCTTGGGCATAGGGCGTGGGTCTTTTTCACTTCCCTTGCTCACTTCTACCAGACAGGTACGGCATTTTCCACCACTGCCCTTCAAACTGCTGTAATAACACATGGCAGGCGGTACCACATCGCCACCAATGATGCGTGCTGCATTCAGAATGGTGGTTCCCGGATCTACCGCTATGGTCTTTCCGTCGATGGTTACATTGATCTTTTCAGTCTGTTCAGCCATTTTTTATTCGTTTATGCGGTTGCGGGTTCAAACGTTTTTTCAGCAACCAAACCATAATTTCTTTCCATACAAGCCTTGGGTTCTTTTACATGCCATTCGAACTCCTCACGGAAATGACGAATGGCAGCGGCAACAGGCCATGCAGCAGCATCACCCAGCGGACAAATGGTATTGCCCTCAATTTTGCGCTGAATATCCCAAAGCAGGTCTATATCTTCCATTTTACCATGGCCATATTCCAGGCGGTGCAATACTTTTTCCATCCAGCCTGTGCCTTCGCGGCAGGGACTGCATTGTCCGCAGCTTTCATGGTGGTAAAAACGGGTAAAATTCCATGTATTGCGCACAATACACTGGTCTTCGTCATAAACAATAAATCCACCCGATCCCAGCATACTTCCGGTAGCAAAGCCTCCATCAGCAAGGCTTTCGTACGTCATAAGTCTGTCCTGACCGGCAGCGGTTTTACAAACGAGGTAATGCGGCAAAATCGGCACGGAAGAGCCTCCGGGCACGCAAGCTTTCAGTTTCTTGCCATTTTTAATGCCACCGCAGTAGGTATCGCTGTATATGAATTCCTCCACGGAGATGTTCATTTCAATTTCGTATACGCCGGGTTTATTGATGTTGCCACTGGCAGAAATCAGTTTGGTGCCTGTGCTGCGACCAATACCTATCTGTGCGTAAGCATCGCCACCTTCATTTACGATGGGAACAACGGCTGCGATAGTTTCTACATTATTAACCACAGTTGGGCGCTGCCACAAACCTTTCACCGCAGGGAAAGGTGGCTTCATGCGGGGATTGCCGCGCTTACCTTCCAGACTTTCAATCAGCGCCGTTTCTTCGCCGCAGATGTATGCTCCGGCACCCGGGGTTACCGACAAATCCAGGTCAAACCCTGAACCCAATATGTTTTTACCGAGCCACCCGTTGGCATAGGCTTCGGCTATGGCTTTTTCCAGAATACGCAGCACATACATGTATTCGCCACGAATGTATATGTAGGATTGATTGGCACCCAGCGCAAAAGAAGACAATATCATGCCTTCAATCAGCAGATGGGGGATTTTCTCCATCAGATAGCGATCCTTGAATGTTCCGGGTTCGCTTTCGTCTGCATTGCAAAGCAAATGACGGGGAACGCCTTCAGGTTTTGCAATAAAACTCCATTTCATTCCGGTGGGAAAACCGGCTCCGCCCCTTCCCCGCAATCCTGATTTTTTCACTTCTTCCACCACATCCTCGGGAGACATGGTTTTCAGTGCCTTTTCTACACTGCGGTATCCGCCGTTTTTGCGGTAAACATCATAGGTGTGAATTCCCTCAATGTGTGCGTTTTCCAAAAGCAATTTTCTAGCCATTCTTCTTTCCTTGGTTTTGATTACATCCCCATATAATTGGCCACGGGATTTGCCCGGTATTGTTCAATCAGATCGTCTATTTTGGCTTCCGTGAGATGCTCATGGTACTTCTCACCGGCCTGCAGCATGGGTGCGTACCCACAAGCGCCCAAACATTCTACGGTTTTTAGGGTAAACACACCATCCGAGGTGGTTTCACCGTCTTTAATACCCAGTTTATCTTCGATGTATTTCACAATGCGCTCGGCACCTTCAATCATACAGGGTCCGGTGCGGCAAACTTCCAGTTTGACCTTGCCCACGGGCTTGGTATCATACATGCTATAGAATGTGGCGACTTCGTAAACTTCCACCGGATTCAAGTGAAGCAATCGGGCCACGTAATCCATTACCGGAACCGACAACCAGCCAAATTCTGCCTGGGCCAGGTGCAGCACCCTGATCAGGGCACTTTTTTGCATGCCTTCAGGAAACTGAGCTGTAATACGCCCCACTTCCTTAAGCGTTTCCTCTTTAAATGCTATTTGATTTTCTGCTGTTTCCACGATAATTCAATTAAGCGTCCAGTTCTCCGGCAATTACGTTCATACTACTCATAGTCAAAATGGCATCGCTCAGCATGGCGCCTTTTACCATTTCCGGATAAGCCTGATAATAGATAAAGCACGGTCTGCGAAAATGCAGACGGTATGGGGTTCTTCCGCCATCGCTGATGAGATAATAGCCCAATTCTCCGTTGGCGCCTTCCACTGCATGGTACACTTCCCCTACAGGAATCGGTGTTTCACCCATCACAATTTTAAAATGGTAAATCAGGGCTTCCATACTACGGTACACTTCCTCTTTGGGTGGAAGGTAAAACGAGGGGACATCTGCATAATGATTACCTTCAGGCATGCCATCCAGCGCTTGCTGTATAATACTCAGGCTCTGCCTGATTTCTTCCTGACGAACAATGAAGCGATCGTAAGTATCGCCATCCTGGCCCACGGGTATAATAAAGTCAAAATCACCATAGCTACTGTAGGGGTTCATGACACGAACGTCATAATCCACGCCTGCAGCCCTCAGGTTGGGACCGGTAAAACCATAGCTCATGGCCTTTTCAGCCGAAATTGGGCCCGCTTTGATTACCCTGTCCATAAAAATACGGTTTCGGGTCAAAAGGTTGTCAAACTCCTGAAACTTGGCCGGAAATTCTTTAAGAAACTTTTTCAGTTTGGCCATAAACACGGGGGAGAACTCGCGTTCAAATCCGCCTATACGGCCAATATTGGTGGTAAGGCGCGCACCGCACACCTCTTCGTACATTTCATAGATTTTCTCACGCTCCTGAAACACGTAGGTAAAGCCGGTCAAGGCGCCTGTATCCACGCCTATTACCGAGTTGCACACCAGGTGATCTGCGATACGGGCCAGTTCCATGATAATTACCCGCATGTAGTCCACCTTTTTGGGAACTTCAATACCGGCGAGTTTTTCCACGGTCATGTGCCAGCCCATGTTGTTGATGGGTGATGAACAATAGTTGAGGCGGTCTGTAATGGGCGTAATCTGGTTATAAGGTCTCCGTTCTGCCAGCTTTTCAAAGGCGCGGTGTATATATCCGATGGTGGGCTCGCTGCTGATAATGCGCTCGCCGTCCACTTTCATCACGTTTTGAAAAACGCCATGCGTAGCGGGGTGTGTAGGCCCCAGGTTCAGGGTGGCTATTTCACCGTCTATGGTTTCGGTGCTGACAAATTTGTCAGGGTTGCGTGTGTCTAACTGGCTCATCTTCCAAAGAAACTATCGTCTTTATCATCGCGGGTTTCATCCTCCAATGCATACTGCTTTAGCAAAGGATGATAATCCATTTCGTCCATGTTGAGAATGCGTCTCAAATCGGGGTGACCGGTAAACTGCACTCCATAAAAATCAAAGGTTTCGCGCTCCATCCAGTTGGCAGCGTTGTAAAGGCCGGTGAGGGTTGCGATTTCAGGTTTTTCGGCAGGCAGAAAACACTTGATACGCATGCGGAAATTTTTCGTCCAGCTATGGAGATGGTAAACCACGGCAAGTTCACGTCCTTTTTGTTCGGGATTATGAACGGCGCAAACGTCGGTTAGGAATCCCATTTTAATTTCAGCATGATTTTTCAACCAGCCAATAATCTCGGTATTTCTTTCAGCCGGAATCTCAGCAGTTAGCATACCATACTGCTCATCAGTATGCATGATGGCATCACCGAAAGCTTCTTTCAGCGCCTGCAATACATTTTCGTTATTCAGTTCGGCCATACTCACTGTGTTTCGATGTTATAGCTTTCCAGCATTTTTTTGTACTCGTCGCTATTTCGGCGGCGGAGGCTTTCGTTACGTGCCAGATCCTGAATTTTCATCACGCCCTCAATGATTTGTTCGGGGCGGGGCGGGCAGCCGGGTACATACACATCCACAGGAATAATCCTGTCAATTCCCTGCAATACGCTGTAGGTATCAAATATCCCACCACTGCTGGCACAGGCACCTACAGCTATCACCCATTTGGGCTCGGCCATCTGGTCATATACCTGTTTGAGAACAGGACCCATCTTTTTAGCAATGGTTCCCATCACCATCAGCAAATCTGCCTGACGGGGCGAGAAACTCATGCGTTCTGAACCAAAACGGGCCAGATCATAATTGGAACCCATGGTTGCCATGAATTCAATACCACAGCATGAAGTGGCAAAAGGAAGCGGCCACAGCGAATTGGCACGTGCCATTCCGATAACTTTATCCAACGATGTGGCAAAGAAACCCTGTCCTTCAATCCCTTCGGGTGCATCAACCATTTTTACCATAACCTTTTGATTAATTTGATATTACTTTATTTTTCCCACTCAAACGCACCTTTTTTCCATACATAGATGAAACCTGCAAGAAATAGGGCCACAAACGATACTACAGCAACAAATCCATCAACACCCATTTCTTTGAAGTTCACTGCATACGGATAGAAAAAGATTACTTCCACATCAAACAGCACAAACAAAATAGCCGTCAGAAAGTACTTTACCGAAACCGGAAAACGGGCGTTGCCCTGCGTTTCGATTCCGCATTCAAAGGTTTCTTCTTTTTGGGTGGTTTTTCTCCTGGGACCCAGCAAATGAGACAGACCCAACGCTAGCGCCACAAAACCAATGGCTACTCCGGTCTGAATCACGATGGGCAGATAACTCGATGGGCTGCTCATACTCCTTTAGCGATTACAAAAGTAATGCTTTAGTGATGGGTTTTGTTTGGCAAACAATCAACATTTTTCACGGATTACTCACATTTTTTAAATTGGTGTTGTGCATGTCTCATGAATATACAAAAAAAAATGTTAATTTGCATTAAAATCGTTTTAACATGAGAAAAAACTACATCATTGTTTCAGCCATGAGCATCGCGGGAGCCTTGATCATGATGAGCAGTTCAAGCGGCCGCAGCGATGATCGCACCGGAGCTCCTTCATCCAGCGGTAATTGTGGCAGCTGCCATTCCGGAGGCACGCAGGGCACCTCCATTAATGTTGCTATAACGGAAAAAGGAACATTTAATGTGGCTACTTCCTACAAGGCAGGCAAGACCTACACCATTGCCATCGCGGTTCAGGGTACTTCTACGGCAAAAGGATTCCAAAGTACAGTACTGGATGCCACCAATAAAAAGACAGGCACCACTGCCAATCCCACCTCCGGCTCCAGACTAATTAGTGCCAATAGCCGCGATATTGTGGTACAATCCTCACCGAGCCTTTCCGGTATATGGTCATATGAATGGACGGCACCTGCCAATCCCACAGGCAGTGTAACCATTTACACTGCGGCTGTTGCTGCTAATGGCACCGGATCGGATAATGGTGATCAGGCTGCCACAACCAGTAATATTTTGACACTCGACGCTACCTCCGGAACCTCCAATAACAGTCTGGCATCTTTGTCAGCTTTTCCCAATCCATGCAACGATGTTTTACAGTTGAGCAAAGAAGTGGATCAAATTGTCGTAACCGGCATCACCGGCGCTGCTTACACCGTGGATTTCTCGGGCACGAAGATTAACACCCGCACTTTGCCCCAGGGTTTCTATTACCTGAAGTGGACCAATGGCAATGAAAGCGGAATTATTAAGTTCCAAAAAATCTGATAAAACAATAATCAACACTAATAAAGACAGTCTCTAATGGCTGTCTTTTTTATTTAATTCCCCTTTCATTCATTGCCCGGTGAAAAGCAGCGGCATTGCGGTTGTGGTCGGCCAGGTTGATGGCAAAATCATGGTATCCGCTGAAATCCGATTTGGCGCAGAAATAGAGATAATTGTGCTGTTTATAATTCAGAACGGCTTCAATGCTTTGAAGATTGGGTATGCAGATGGGACCGGGAGGCAAACCGGGATGGATGTAGGTATTGTAAGGGCTTTGAATCGCCAGGTCTGATGCCCAAACACGTCCGGCTTTGCCGCGGGCAAAAACGACCGTGGGATCGGCCTGCAGCAGCATTCCCTTGCGCAATCTATTGAGATATACTCCTGCGATTTTTTCGTATTCATCGGTCTTGTTGCTTTCTTTGGTTACAATGCTGGCAAGGGTAATAACCTCTTTACTGGTAAGCCTCTGAATTATCGATCGTTGTATTCTTTTAGAATTCCAAAAATCATCATATTCCTTAACCATCCGCTTCAATAACTCAGGCGTTTCTGTAGATGCATACAAATTGTATGTATTGGGAATGAACAGCGCGGCCCATGTGGTATCGTTAAAACCATATGATTTCAGCGCCGCAGGCGATTTAAGCATTGCCAAAAAGCTGTCGGCATCCACCTCGAGTCGGGAGGCAAACAGCTTTGATATGCTTTCTGCATCCATGCTACCTTGAATGGTCACATTTACTGTCTGGTTTCTGTTTGCCTTGAGCTCACGGATGATTCCATAGATATTGTCCCCATATGACAGAATAATCGTGCAAGGTTTGGGAATTGAATAGCCTGCTTTTTCAGCAAAAAAAACGAAGACACCGGGATGTTTTAACCCGGCCTTCTCCGACATTGAATCTGCCAGCTGACGAAGACTCCAGCCCTTGCGAATCCTTATTTTCACCGGCTCCTTACCGGATATGGCATTGCCGGCAATTAAATAGCTTAAAACAAATACTGCGGCAACAAATACACCCAGCACAGCCCAAAGCCATGTCTTTTTCCCAAAGCGTTTCACTGTGGCAAAAATCACAAAAAATGATTGAATACAATGCGTGTCGGAAAATTGATTGCTTTAAAATTACCTTTGCTTTGTGAAAATCGCGCTTATTGGCTATGGCAAAATGGGCAAAGCCATAGAAAAAATTGCCCATGAATCAGGACATGAAGTTGTGGGAAAGTTTGGTCGTTCCCAACCCCCGACAGTTTCTGCATTAAAAGATGCAGATGTGGCCATAGAATTTACCCGGCCTGAACTTGCACCTGCACACATCATGCTGTGTAAAGAGGCAGGTATTCCCGTGGTTGTGGGCACAACAGGTTGGTATGCGCATTTTGAGGAAATAAAAAAATCTATTCATGCGGAAGGAGCATTGTTTACAGCCACCAACTTCAGCATTGGGGTAAATGTTGCTTTTTATTTGAACCGCGTGCTGGCCGGCATCATGAACCGTTACCCCGAATATGCCGCAGGCATTACAGAAATACACCATACCCAGAAACTGGATGCACCCAGCGGGACTGCCATTTCACTCGCAGAAGGCATCATCCGCGAGCATATAGACTTTGATAACTGGGCACTTTCTACCGAAGAAAAACAGGCTTTTGGCGGAAATTTACCGGTTCAGGCATTAAGGATGGATGATGTCCCGGGAACACACACAGTTACTTGGAACAGCGCTATTGACAGCATTTCCTTTACCCATACTGCACACAATCGTCAAGGCTTTGCAAAGGGCGCGGTGTTGGCTGCTGAGTGGATAATTGGCAAACAAGGTGTGTATTCCATGGCGGATATGCTTAATTTTGAGACGATTTAATTCAAGGCTAAATACATGGAATCTTATTCACTGGGCTTATTTATGTTTATGTGGGCATTGGCTTTCGTCCTCACCCGCATAGGACTTTTTGTAATGTTTAAAAAGGCTGGACAGCCGGCCTGGACCGCTTTTCTGCCCATTATTAGCTGGTGGTTCTGGATAAAACTGGTGGGAAGACCCTGGTGGTATATGATTGGCATGGTCATTCCATGTATCAATATTCTTTTCAGTTTCAACATCACCCTGGATTTGCTGAGAAGCTTCGGTCAGTTTAAATTCTGGCAACATTTCACAGGAATCCTCTTCACTTTCATTTACCTGCCTGTGCTGGCTATGCGCCAGGATCTTACCTTTATAGGGCCGGGAGGCGATGCCGAATGGAGAAAAAACAATATCCCAAAACACTCCGGAACACGCGAATGGGCGGATGCACTGCTGTTTGCAGCCTATGTAGCAGGTGGCATGCGGGCATTGTTTTTTGATTTCTTTGTAATTCCCACACCCAGTATGGAAGGCAACCTTAAAGTAGGAGATTTCCTCGTGGTTAGCCGTGTAAAAGTGGGTATGCGCATTCCCATGACACCGATTACCGTTCCTGTTATTGCGCACAAGGAACTGATGGGCATCAGCGCGTTTTCGGATGCGGTGCAACTGCCCTACATGCGCCTGCCCGGCTGGTATACCATTAAAAACAACGATGTTGTGGTTTTTAACTGGCCCGCAGACGGAGAGGAATTTCCGGTTGATAAAAAAGACAACTACGTAAAGCGATGCGTGGGCATTCCCGGCGACTCACTGAAAATTGTTAACAGCGCCGTTATGGTCAGAAAAAAAGGCGAAAACTGGACTACACTTGCGGTGGTTGGCAAACAGCAGAAAAGATACCTGCTGCTGATGAATGAGCCTATTACCTCTGATTTTCTGGTAAGAAACGAACTCGGAGATTTTACTATCCCCATTAAAGCCACCGAATATATTCAGGCAGCCGAAAAACGGGGTAAAAAGCTTATCCCCTACACCATTTTTACCTGGAAAGAGAATGCGGGAAAAATCAAAAAAGATCCCGCTGTGGGAAGCCTGTTTGAGGATATAGCCGATGACGGCATGTCGGTTAGTTTATTTCCCGACACCTCAAACAACCTCTATTTCAGGCACAAATGGTCTTTGAACGACTATGGGCCTGTTTACCTTCCGAAAAGAGGCGAAACCATCACGCTGACCAAAGAAAACTGGGACTGGTACAGGCTGGCAGTGAACCGCTACGAGCAGGCAGGCATCACCTGGGATGGCAATGGTTTTGTTCAGGGAGACAAGAAAGTAACATCATACACTTTTAAATACGGATACTACTGGATGATGGGTGATAACCGCTACAACAGTTCCGACAGCCGCTATTGGGGCTATGTTCCTGAAGATCACGTGGTGGGGAAACCGCTGTTCACCTTTTTCAGCCTGAAGAAAGTCATTAAAATAGATGAAACAGGCCTTCCCTACATCCAGGAAAACAACATGGAATACGAAACCAAAGGCATCCGCTGGGATAAGATTTTCAAGGGAATTGATTAACAGGTATGTTGCGGCGTATTCAATCATTTCTGTCTGAGAAAAGATATACGCTTGCTTCACTGGCTTTTATTGTCGCCGTTTGGGTACTTGTTTACATCAGAACCATACCGATTCCTATCATTCAGCAGTGGGATGAATCCAGAAATGCGGTTAATACGCAGGAAATGCTACAGAATGGCAACCTGCTTGTCAGGTATTTTCAGGGTAAGCCAGACAACTGGGAATTGAAGCCTCCCATGCTGATATGGCTGCAATGCCTGTCTGCCAAAATATTTGGAGTGACGGAATTTGGCATTCGCTTTCCCTCAGCACTTGCCGCGCTGGGAATTGCTTTAATTTCATACTTTTTCCTGCTTGGCGAAAAGACAATGCATGCCACGGCAACATTGGCAGCAACAGCTGCAATTACCATGCCGGCTGCACTTCACTCCCACGGATTTTTATTTGGTGACCACGATGCCCTGTTGTGTTTTTTCCAGGCATTGATGCTGGTGTTTCAATACCGGTTTCTGCAAAGCGGAAAACCGCACCTGTCCTGGCTGTTCGCCCTGGCATTTTTGATGGGCTGGCTTACCAAGAGCATTGCTGTTTGTTTTGTGCTACCGGGCATTTTTATTCTGGGATTGCTGCACAAGGAATATAGAAAAAACCTCTTTTCTGTGAATCAAATCCTTGCATTCACAGCAGCTGCCGCACTGATTGTGTTGTACTACGTTTTACGCAATTGGCAGCAACCCGGCTACGCAGACATGGTAAACCAGGAAGAGTGGCTTGGCCGTTTTGCCAACCATCCCGAGGCCAACCGCGATATGCTTTATTATGTAAAAGGGTTTTACACAGAGCGTCTGCAGGGCTTCTTCATTCCTGCTGTGCTGTCGTTTTTGTGGTGTTTACTACAATGGAAAAACAAATCCTTCAGCACGCTGGGCGCATTCATAATTCTGTTCACACTGCCCGTTATCAGTATCAGCCAAAGTAAAAACTACTGGTATGATTTACCCTTGCTTTTTCCTATTACCCTTTGTTTGGCAAAAATGCTAAATGATTTTCTTGTTTTTGCAAAGCAACAAAAACCTGTTGCATCTCAAATTGCAGCAATCCTGGCGACTGCATATTTGGTGATAACCTCGTTGAAAATCATCTCCACACACAACCACCAAAACAACCCCAACAAAAAGGAGCGAATGGTTCAGTACCTGCGGAGCAAACAATTTAATAAAGATAAAAAGTACGGTGTATACTGCAATGCATTCAATACAGACATCCTTTTTTATCTGAATACCATGAATAGCAAAGGGTATGATTTTGCCATCGCAGAACCTACAGACAGCACACAAAGATTCAGCACAAACCTCATGGACAGGGAGGACAAGGAGGCCTGGACAAAGCAGTGGAAAATTGCAAATCCGGCGCCGGAACTGGTTTTTACCGGAAATAAATAAGGGTTTTCATCAAAGAAACATGCCCGCCATCAAATCGATGTCGTGGCAGCGTATACCAAATTTCTCAGCAAGATCGCGGTTGGTTAGGCTTCCTTTGTAAAGATACGTTCCTTTTCGTATACCGGGCTTCAGACGCAGGTAATCGGCAAAGCCACCCAAAGAAGCCATTTCGTCCAGCATGGGGGTGAATACATTGCTAAGGGCATAACTCGCAGTGCGGCTTACCCGGCTGGCAATGTTAGGGACGCAATAATGAATTACATCGTGTTTTTTAAATACGGGTTTTTCATGGGTCGTAATGTCACTGGTTTCAAAATTACCGCCCCTATCTATAGCTACGTCAATAATCACGCTGTTGGGCCGCATGCGGCTTACCATTTCTTCGGTAATAACCACCGGGCTTCTGGCACCTTTTCCGGACAGCGCCCCAATAACTACGTCCGCACTTTCCAGCGCACTCAGTACCACGCGAGGCTGGATAGTGCTCGTATACAGATGAAATCCAAAACTTTTCTGTATTCTGCGCAGCCTGTACATTTTATTGTCAAATACTTTTACATTTGCTCCAAGCCCCAGCGCTGCTTTGGTAGCAAATTCCCCCACGGCTCCTGCACCTATTACCACTACTTGTGTTGGCGGAACACCGGCAAAACCTCCCAGCAATTCTCCTTTTCCGATGTGCGTGTTATTCAGATATTCTGCAGCAATAAGAATGCTGGCAGTACCTGCTATTTCGCTCATAGCGCGAATAATGGGCAATGCACCTGAATCATCTTCCAGAAACTCATAAGCCATAGCATTGATGCGCTTGTCCATCATTTTGCGCAAAAGGCTTTCTTCCAGCTGATTGATCTGAAGGGCTGAAATGAGCAATTGACCCGGGCGCATCCAGTCAAGTTCCTTGGATGTAGGCGGATCCACCTTCAGGATAATATCAGATTCATATACTTCTTTAGCACTGTAGGCAATCTCAGCACCGCATTCACTGTACTGTGAATCAGAAAAATTCGCATTGCGCCCGGCGCCGGTTTCCAGCCTGATTTTGTGCCCGTTGGATACGAAATATTGCACCGCCGATGGCGTGAGCGGAACCCTGTTTTCCTGAAACGTTATTTCCTTAGGTATACCTATGGAAAGCGAAGGAAACCGGGGATCTTTTTTAATCGCAAGCGGAAGGGTTTGTGCCTCGCCGGAATAACCAACTGTGGAACTAATTTTTTTGGCCATGAATTTTCAACCTGTCCTTGATAGTGAACAAACCACGCGAAAACCAACCCTGTTTTAGATTGAATCGTGGCAGTACCATTACAAAGATAACAATAATTTTCTTTTTCTTAACGTTATTCATGGTACGCTTTTTGCTTAATTAAATCGCAAATCATAGATTCGCTAAAGATATTACTGAACATGCGCCTTAATCTCCGCCCGATATTCTCCTTGTTGTCCTGCATTCTTTGCATTTCTTATTCGTCGGCACAGGCACCTATCGGACCTACCATGGAGACCAATATGGACAAGATAGACAGCATGACCCAGCTGCTGTATGAAAATATCCCTTCGCATCTTCCAGTTACCGACACTTTTAACCACAACATGTTAAATCAAGCGGTATTCAAGGCGCAGATGAACCAGCTGGGAAGCACCATTGCCTTTCCATACAACCAGCATGTGGCCCTGCATATCCGCTATCTGATGGCGCAAAACAGCGCTTTCTACGATATGCTTCACAAGCGCATGCAGCTGTATTTCCCTATTTACGAACAGGTACTGGACAGATATAATCTGCCTCAGGAACTCAAATATGTGAGCATCATCGAAAGCCATCTCAACCCCAACGCGGTTAGCTGGTGCGGCGCCACAGGGCTTTGGCAGTTCATGCCTTACACAGGTCGCAGCATGGGCATGCGTATTGATTACACCATTGACGAAAGAAAAGGAATTGTTCAGAGCACAGAAAAAGCTTGCGAATATTTCAGAAATAGCTACAACCAATTTGGCGACTGGCTTATGGCCATCGCGTCCTACAACTGCGGCCCCGGCAATGTTCAAAAGGCCATCAACCGTTCCGGAGGCAAAAAGGATTTCTGGTCCATCATGCCTTTCCTGCCACGCGAAACCCAAAACTACGTTCCTAAGTTTATCGCGGCAGCCTACGTGCTAAGTTTTACGCGCTATTCTACATACGACCATAATGAACGTTCTGCCATTTTGGTTAAAACGCCCGTTGACAGCGCCATCAGCATGGGCACAATCGCCAGATACCTGAGCATACCCGAGGATGATATCATCGGATACAACCGGGAATTTATCAAAAAAAGCACACCGGGCGCCCAAACCCACTACCTGCTTCTGCCCTACGACATCAGCATGCAGTTTATGGCCGAAAAAGACAGTATTTATGCATTTGCCAGAAGAGAAAAAGCCGTTGAAGATGCCAATAAACCTGCCTATGTACAGAAATGGATGCCTTCTTACCATAAGGTAACACGCGGACAAACCCTTTACAGCATTGCAAGGCGACATGGTGTCACCGTTCAGCAGATCAAGGCCTGGAATGGCTTGAAAAGCAATTACGCCCCACTGGGCAGAACCCTCATCATTTATAAAATGCAGTGGGTAAACAACCGTCAGGGCTGATTTGCCTTTTTATCCCCGCTTTGTGACAATTTATTTGAGGCAATGTGTGAAATTTGCCCCAATGAAATTAAATCTGGCCATTCTGGTTATGCTGCTCACCTGCACAGTTGCCTGTGTGCATAAAGAACCTGCGGAATTTTTGCCTACCGAAGGCTCTCCGGCCGAAGTTTTTGTGGTTACCCATGAAGATAACCAGGAGACTGTAAAAACCCATATTGAAAAGAACTTCAATCGTTTTTCGCCTATCCTTCTGAAAGCCGAACAAGCCGAAAAACAGGAATTTGAGCCCAGTCTGCAGTTTTGGTTCGGACGCCCCGAGAGCATAGATGGCATTGAAAAGCAGTCGCCTCTCATTTTGGTAATGGAAGTAGATGGAAAGAAAGTTGGAAAATATAGCAGCAAATTGGATGGAAAAGACATTATTAAAACCATAAAAGGCCGTGGTTTTCAATTGTATATTTACAAAAACATTTGGGCTGAAAACCAAACTGTTATTCGCTGTGAAACAGAATCGATGACGGAAGATTTTAAGACTCTCGCCGCAGCCCTTGAAAAAGAATTTCTGGAAAACGAACTTCAGCAAGGTCTGCCCGGAAACCTGATGCCCAATGAATACTGCGACAGCATAGGTCGCATGATACGCGGCAAATATGGGTTCTCATTTGCTTTTCCGCCACAATTCAGACTCGAATTCAGCAATCCAGACGTCGTGTGGCTTTGGCAGGAAACACCGCGATTCTACCGGCATGTTTTCATCAATATCTTTAGTGATTCTGTGTTGATAGACAATCCCGAAAAAGCCAAAGCAAACAGAAATTACTTTACAACGAGGTATGTAAAAAACACCGAAGGTACCCGTGTGGTGGTAAGTGAAAGTAAGATGTTTCCACTCGTTTGGGAAAACGATGTTAAGATGGGGAAAAACACGGTAAACATTCTGCGCGGTTGGTATACCGAAGAAGGAACCTTCCGCAGAGGCCCCTTTGCCCGCTATTTCTTTCATGATAAAGCCAACAAACGCATCATTGCTTTCGACGGATTTATGCACGCACCGGATATGCCCAAACTGCCATTCTACCGCACCTTTGATTTGATGGCCTCAACGCTCACCTGGAACTGAATATGAAATCCATTGTCATTTTTGCTTCCGGAAGCGGCACCAATGCGGAAAACATCATTCGGCACTATGCAGACTGCCCTAAAGCACGCGTGACTGCCGTTTTCTGCAACAAACCGGATGCAGGCGTGATTGAACGGGCAAAAAAATGGAATGTTCCCGTGGTTTTATTTTCCAGAGAGCAGTGCAACACTGAAGGTTATTTGGACGAGCAATTAAGCCTTTACAAACCGGATCTGATTGTACTGGCAGGCTTTCTGTGGCTGTTTCCTGAAAGACTGGTAAAGAAATACAGAGACCACATCCTGAATATTCATCCAGCACTGCTTCCTGCCTACGGCGGCAAAGGCATGTTTGGCGAACATGTTCACCGGGCTGTCCTGCAAAACGGAGATAAAATCCACGGTGTTACGGTTCATAAAGTGAATGAAAAATATGATGAAGGTGAAATTGTATTGCAGGAATCCTTTGCAGTAGAACCGGGCGAAACACTCACCAGCCTTACCGAAAAGATTCATAAACTTGAATTTTCAATATATCCGCAGGCCATTTCAAAGATTTTGGGCATTTAATGCGTTATCCGTTTAATAAACGGTTAAAATTATGCGGCATCATTTTATTTTTTATGCTTCGTTATGCGCACTAATCCTGGGATTTTTTAATTGCTCCAACCACCCTGATGAAAAGGCTGTACGTACAAATAAATCTTTAAAAAACGAACCTGAAATCAGTGATCTGAAAAAATACCTTAAAGAGAAACATATTTCATCTGCTTCGCTTACCATTCTTATAGACAAATCTGATAAAAAGCTGTATGTGATGCACAGCGGCAGTTTGCTGAAAGCATATCCTGTTGCGCTGGGTTCAACCAGCTTAGCTGATAAACGCATGCAGGGAGACAACCTTACACCCGAAGGGGATTTTCTGATACAGGCAAAATATCCGCACAAAAGCTGGAAATAC
>CANHQZ010000028.1 GCA_947463125.1 Flavobacteriales bacterium
CAATATCGTCAAATACTTCAATTACGGATGTAAGCAACACCCTGCAAACATCCCTCAACAGTAGGTTTACCAACCAGAACAGCCGTTTCCGAATTCAGGTTCAGCCCTGGAAAGGCCTGGTACTGCAAACAGACATAAACCACCAGCTTTTCAAAGGAATTTCAGGTGGATTCAACAACAACTTTTTACTCTGGAATGCCGGTATCGGGTATAAGTTTCTGAAAAAGAAAGCCGCTGAAATAAGATTGACGGCTTTTGACCTAATGAAACAAAACAACAGTTTGAACAGAAATATTACAGAAACGTATTATGAAGACGTTCAAACCAATGTGCTGCAGCGTTATTACATGCTCACATTCACATACAATCTCAGGGCTTTCAAAATGCCGGAAGGCAAAGAAGAGCGCAGAATGTGGCAACCGCACTAAAATTAAAAAAAGCTGATTTACAGCAGCGACTGATAAATCATATTTAGCTTGTTTGCGATATCTGCAGCATCAATTTTTTTCAGTATCTCAGCCCTGCCTGAAGCCATTTCTGCCTGATACTCCGGCGCCAGGCTTTCCATCATCACAGCTGCCAGTTCATCAGCATTATTTGGCTTAAAATAACGGGCCGCCTTACCCGCAATTTCCTTAAAAACCGGTATTCCGGAAACTGCCATAGGCTTGCCGCATACAGCAGCCTCGGCAAGCGGTATGCCAAAACCCTCAAAAAAGCTGCAGTTTACTACCAGTGATGCACCATAAACCAGTGAATGCAGGGTTGAAAACCCGCAATCAACAAAAAAATGAACCCTATCAGCAAGCTTTTCTGACTGAACGAAGGATCGGCATTTTTCCAGGGTCTCTCCATCAGCGCCGGCAAGTACCAGGTGAAGGTCGGTCTGTTTTTGAATTTTGGCAAACGCTTCAATCAAAGTACCGTGATTTTTGCGCTGTGTGAAACTGCTTACATACAGAACGTATGGATGATTTACGGGAGGGGCATCTGCTTTCTCGTACCAGCAGGGGGCTACAGGCTGATAAACCACTTTTATTCTGGACGAATCCACTTTACAAAACAAGTGTAAATCATTTGCCGTAGTTTGACTGGCTGCTACGATTATATCGGCGTAACGGACAGCATAGCTGGTTTTCACATTATAAATCCAGCGATCGGCAAAACGATAGTAACCCGGAAATCTTTTAAAAATGAGGTCGTGTATGGTGACCACCGTTTTTATTCCGGAACCCGCCAGCCCCACCGGTATTTCGTTGCTCAGTCCGTGATACACCTGTATACCTTGCTTGATGAGATCATTTCTCATACCCATAAACCGCCAGAGGGATCCTTTGCTGCGGGTTTCTGCAACATCAAGTCCGGGTTCTATTTTCCGTCCTTCCTGACCGGGAGCAAAAAGCACATATCTGTTTTCGGGGTTGTTTTTTAGCAAAGCATCAACCACACTGCGGCTGTAGTTTCCCAACCCTGTGCGGTTGTTAAAATAGCGCTTTGCATCAAACCCGATATTCATCAGACAGCAACATTAAAATCGCGCAACGCATCATTGAGCGATGTCTTGGTATCAGTACTCTCTTTCCGCTGCCCGATAATCAGGGCGCAGGGCACGTAGAAATCACCGCCGGCAAAAGTTTTCTTAACAGAACCCGGAATGACAACACTGCGGGGAGGTATGTAACCGCGAGGCAATTCCTTACCGCTTTCGGCATCCATAATCTTGGTGCTCATGGTCAATGTTAAACCGGCACCCAAAACAGCCTGCCTGCCAACCCTGACACCTTCTACCACAATGCAGCGTGAACCTATGAAACTATCATCTTCAATGATAACCGGCGCGGCTTGCACAGGCTCAAGCACGCCACCAATCCCCACACCACCACTCAAATGAACATTTTTACCAATCTGAGCGCAGCTGCCAACGGTTGCCCAGGTATCCACCATTGTTCCTGAATCAACGTAAGCGCCAATATTCACGTAGGAAGGCATCATGATGACCCCGGAAGCGAGGTATGCGCCATAACGGGCCACAGCATGCGGCACCACCCTTACTCCCAACGCAGCGAAACCTGTTTTTAATTTCATCTTATCATGAAATTCCATTGGTCCTGCGTGCAAGGTTTCCATTTTTCGGGTAGGGAAATACATAATCACGGCTTTTTTTATCCAGTCGTTGTTTTGCCAGTTCCCGTCAGCAAGCGGTTCAGCCACGCGCAATTCTCCCTTGTCGAGCTTTTCAATTACCCATTCTATGGCGTCTACATATTCATTTTGCTGCAATAAACTTCTGTTATCCCAGGCTGCCTCAATTAAATTCTTTGTATTTTGCATGAAAATAAATTCGGCCGCAAATTTGCAACCATATTTGCGAAGTACAAAGACACCCATGAGAAAACTGCTTTTGCTATACATTGCCTTCGGGTTAATCAGCGCCTCCCCGCTTCTTTCACAGAACCAGACATTAACCATTGAAGATTGCTTCAATCCCAAATTTTCTCCCGGTGGGCTGCGCGGTGTGCAGTGGCTTCCAAACAGCAACAGATTTACCCAGATAAAAGGGAAAGTGCTTTTGTCCACCGATCCTGCAACCCTCCTCAGCGATACGATTTTCACCTTGGAAAATCTTTCCGCACTGGTGGCTGCTGAGGGCGGAGAATTAAAAACCATGCCGGCCCTGACCTGGAAATCAGAAAAAGAATGCTGGTTTATCAATAAAGGCAGGCTCTTTGTTTACAACACGTCAGATAAAACCCTGATTACCAAGCGAAAATTCACTGAGAATTTTGATGCGATTGAAATTGCCGAAAGCTCCTTAAATACCGCATTGGTTGAAAAAGACAATATTACCATTGTCACAGCCAGCGGCCCCCGCAGGATTACCCAAGATGGAGGAAACGGCATTGTATACGGGCAGTCGGTGCACCGCAATGAATTTGGCATCAACAAAGGCTTTTTCTGGAATAACGACGGAAATAAACTGGCATTTTACCGCATGGATGAATCCGGGGTAACCCAATATCCGCTAACCAACATAGAAGGTGGACCGGCCAAAAACAATTATATCCGCTACCCCATGGCCGGCGACAGCAGCCATTCGGTGAAGGTAGGCGTCTACAACTGCCTGACAGAAGAAATCGTATACTTAAACACCGATGGGCCCTATGACCAGTATCTTACCAATATCGCCTGGAGTCCGGACGGGCAATCCATATACCTGGCATGGGTAAACCGGGAACAAAACCACATGCAGCTTCGCAAATACCGGGTAAATGACGGCAAACTTGAAAAAGTGGTTTATGAAGAAAAAAACGAAAAATATGTAGAACCGGAGCATCCTCCCATTTTCATCCCAGAAGAAGGCAACAAGTGGCTTTGGATGAGCGAAAAATCCGGCTACAACCATTTATACCTGATGGATGACAACCGCACACCCATTCAGCTTACCAAAGGGGACTGGGCAGTCACGGATTTTTTGGGATTCTCAAAAGACCACCAGGGTTTTTACTATGAAAGCACTCAGGAGAGCCCCCTGCAGCGTCATGTTTATTTCTATAAATTCAGAGACAGGAATCCTAAACCGGTAAAAATCACCAAAGGTGTGGGCACCCACAAACTCATGCTCAATACCTACGCCGGAACTTACATGGACATATACACTTCTACGCAGATTCCACGCAGATACAGTGTGCATCAGCTCGATGGCACTTTGATCAATACAGTGTTTGAAGGTCCAAATCCGCTATCCGGTTACCAGATTGGCGATATTCGCATTGAACCGGTGGTCCTCAGCAACAACACTGCCCTTTACGGTCGCCTGTTTTTGCCACCCGATTTTGATCCCAAAAAGAAGTATCCGCTGCTGGTGTATGTTTACGGCGGACCCCATGCACAAATGGTTACTGAAAGCTGGCTGGGCGGTGGCCCGCTGTGGATGGCCTACCTTGCCCAAAAAGGCGTGGTAGTTTACACCGTTGACAACCGTGGCAGTGCCCACCGCGGATTTGAGTTTGAAAGCGCTACCCACCGCAAATTGGGCACCATTGAAATGACCGACCAGCTGTTTGCCCTGGAACAACTGGTGAAACGCGGTTTTATTGATACCAACCGCATGGCTATCCATGGCTGGAGTTTTGGCGGATTTATGACAACCACTCTGATGACCAGGGCTCCGGGGACATTTAAACTGGGCGTTGCAGGCGGCCCTGTTATTGACTGGAAATACTATGAAATCATGTACACGGAGCGTTACATGGATAAACCCTCAGAAAATCCAGAAGGCTACAAAAATGCCAACCTTTTGGGATACGTCGATAAGTTAAAAGGCAAGCTCATGCTCATCCACGGAATGGATGACGATGTGGTGGTACCGCAGCACAGCTATATGTATTTGCAGGAGGCGGTAAAACAAATGAACACCAACGTGGATTTCTATCTGTATCCGGGTCACAAACACAATGTAATTGGACCCGACAGAGCACATCTTTATAAAAAAATAACCAACTATATCCTGGAAAATCTGTGATCAACGGCCTTCAAATAGTTGAGTGTCCCCGCGATGCCATGCAAGGCATTAAAACTTTTATTCCCTCCGCGGTTAAGGTTGACTACCTTAAAAAATTACTGGCCTGCGGTTTTCATACCCTGGATTGTGGCAGCTTTGTGAATCCTTCCGCGGTGCCTCAGATGGCAGATACCGCAGAAGTATTGAATGAAATCGGCCCATACAAAGGCAATACAAGGCTGCTGGTAATTGTTGCCAATGAACGGGGCGCGGCAAGAGCTATTGCCTATCCAATGGTGGATTATCTTGGTTACCCATTCAGCGTGAATGAAACTTTCCAGCGTCGCAATACCAACAGCAGCACAACAGATGCATTTATTCGCATGCGCAAAATTCATGAGTTGGCGGCCATAGCCGGAAAAGAACTCGTGGTGTACATCAGCATGGCTTTTGGCAACCCCTACGGTGAGGAATACAATAGAGACAAAGTAATTGAATGGGCCGACAGAATTGTAAAGGAAGGTATTAAAACCATTAGTCTGGCCGATACGGTTGGAAGAGCAGAAACGGAAGATATCGGCTATTTATTCAGCACCCTTTCAAAACGCCACCCCGACGTTGTTTTTGGGGCACATTTTCATGCCAGACCGGATGCGTGGCAAGGTAAAGCAGAAGCCGCATGGAATGCAGGCTGTCGCCGATTTGACAGCGCCGTGCTGGGTTTTGGCGGTTGTCCTTTTGCCAATGATGAACTGACCGGCAATATTCCCACTGAAGGCTTGCTGGCATGGATAAGTACACACACACCCACAGGTATAGATACTGAAAATTTCTCAATGGCTCTTTTTAGGGCCAGGGAAGCATATATGGGCAAATAATGGTTATCGTTTCAGGGTATTCAACCTCTGTACAATCTCCATAAGCCCTTCACGGTAGTTTTTACCTACGGGAATTTCCTTGTTTCCCACCTTAATACTGCTGCTGTGGACAGAAATTATTTTATCAATGGCCACTATAAAACTTCTGTGCACGCGGATAAAACGGTCCTGAGGCAGGCCCTGTTCCATGTTTTTCATGGTTTGAAGCGTCACAATCCGTTTTTCATCCGATGTCCATATTTTCACATAATCTGCAAAGGCTTCCACCAGCCAGATGTCGGTAAATGCCACTTTAAGGAGTTTGCCATCGCTTTTAACAAAAACCGAACCTTCGCTAAGCTCGGAGTTGTCTTTTTGCACAGACGTACGCAGTTCAAAATATTCTTCCAGTCTTTTTACCGATTTTGCCAGCCGATCGGGGGAAACCGGTTTCAACAAAAAATCAAGTGCCTCTACCTCAAATGCTTCTGCCGCATACTCCTGGTGGGCCGTGGTAAACACAACCACACAGCCATTTTCGGCAATGCTGCGTGCAAATTCAATCCCACTGACTCCGGGCATATTAATATCGCTAAAAACCACATGCACCTTGTTGTTTTTCAGGTAATCCATGGCTTCCAGCGCATGGCTGAATGTTCTTTCCACTTTCAGCCCTGCATGCGAGCTAAGCAAGGTTTGCATAACCTCGAGAGCAAGGGGTTCATCGTCTACACAGATACAACGCAGTATTTCAGACATATTTTCAGGAATTTAATGCAAGTTTAACATGATATTCGGTTTCCCCGTCCTTTACTTCCAAAGTATATTTTTCAGGATATATAATATCGAGTCGCTTTTTTAAATTGGCCATACCTATTCCCCCCTGTCCTTTTTCCTGCTCAACCATACCTGCCGGCTTGGAATTTGAAATTTCAAAAACGATTTGAGAAGCTGTAGCCCGCAGCTTTATTTTAATCCAAGCATCTGCTATGGTATTAAATGCTCCGTGTTTTACGCTATTCTCCAGAAATGTCAGAAAGAGCATCGGCTCAATCTGGGCATCCTCTAAATCCCCTTCGGTTTCAAAATCAATCTCAGCCCTGCTGCCAAGCCTAATCTTTTCAAGGTCGATGTAATCTTTCAGATAGGCGACCTCTTTTGACAGGGGAACCCTGCCGTCTACGGCTTCGTATAGCACATAGCGCAGAATATTGCTCAACCGTAAAACGACTTCCGGTGCCAGATCGCTTTTTTTCAGGGTCAGTGCATAGAGGTTATTAAGACAGTTAAATAAAAAATGCGGATTGATCTGTGATTTTAAAAATTTGAGTTCTGTTTCTGTATTGATTTGCTGCAACCGCTTCCTCGCCTGCTCTCCCTGATACCAGTTTTTCAGGAGTTTAAGTACCATACTCAGCACCACGCTGAATAAGACGGACAGGGCAATGAGAATGAAAAAATTCCACGACCACACCATATTTTTAAGGTCGCGGTTGTTTACCAACTTATGAATAATGACAGAAATGGGAAATGCCGTGGCTGCAATGGTCAAGATCAACACAATCACATAGGTGACATATTGACGCGTATACAGGTATCTGTTTACGAAGTAATAGTTATTTACATAGGAAACAGCAGCATGAAAGGTAAGAATCAGGCATGAAAACAAAAGCCACTCTCTCAGGTTTCTGCCGGGTTGAAGAGAAACTGCCACGATAAAGGCATACAAAAACCAAAAAAACAGATGATATAATCTGGATTGGTTTATGAACCGGTAAGTAGCGGAAAGGATATTTTTAAGAAATGACAAGACCCTCGTTTATCGACCCATAAACAAAGCCAGTAGACGAATTCCCCATTCCTTGTAAATGCCGGGTTCTTCCACATTGGCTCCCAACACAGGGTTTTCTTCCACCATTTCTTTTTGCGTATTGCCACTCTCCTGGCTGGAAAAATAGCTTTGAGCTGCCCAGAAACCCAGCAGATTTAGGATAAGGAGAAGCAATATCACCTTAAACTTTGCGGAAAAACGCCTGGAAAGCAACATCTTCATTTCAAAAATAGTTATTTTATTCTAAAAAACAAAAAATCCTTATTTACCTATTAGACGCAAAAACCCGGCCAAAGGTTACATAGAATCTGAAATTAATATTTCAGATACGTTTTTACCTGGTTGTATTGAAAAATCTGGCCCAGTTGCAGTAAGCTGTCACATTGCCTTTCATTGCCTTTCCCAAAGGTTTTTTTCCCCGGCTGATTGTGAAAAACCACTTCTGCACCTTTGCCAATGACACCAAAGCCGCTGTTGAAAATATATAGAGCAGGCGCATGTCTTTGCGAATCCAACAGATTTTCGGAGTAGCGAAAATGCTTTTCACCGTTATGCAAAACGGCCTGATTCAGTGTTTCAGCAATATCGCACTGGGAGGCCACTTTTTCGGAAGCCATTCCACGCAGGCCGGGATGCAAGGCTTCTCCCCAGAAAAACAGCGGAATATGAAAATGTCCTGCCCTGTCAAACTGGGTTTCAGGATATCCCATATCACGGCCATGATCAGCCACAAAAACAAATATGGTATTTTTAAACCATGTCTTTTTGGCAGCTTCTTCCATAAATCTTCTTATACACCGGTCTGTGTAAGCGATGCTGTTTAGCAGTTCTTTCTGCGAAGAATTTGCAGCATAGTAGGGTCCGCCCGGCACATCGTAGGGTTCATGGCTACTGAGGGTAAGCAAAACATGTAAGAAAGGCTTATTTGCCTGATCATTCATTGCAAGCAGCTTTTTCAAAGACCACGCATCATGCGCACCCCATTTTGAAGTACGTTCTGCCCTGTCAAAATCCGCCTGATCCTTAATTACATGAAAACCCGCGGCAAACAGATAAGAGCGCATATTGGCAAAGCCAAGATCGCCACCGTATACAAATCCGGTTTGATACCCTTTTTGGTCAAAGCGTTTCGCAATGGAAGGTAATTTTGCTGCCTTGTCGGGCTCATGCAATATGCTCTGCCAGGGTTGCCCATGCCAGCCTGACAGCACTGCCGCGAGTCCTTTGTCTGTTCTGTCACCAGAGGCAAATGCCTTTTTTATGTAAAATCCGGTTCTCTGCAGGCTATCGAGAAAAGTCATGGCATTGTCTTTTTCGGTCAGAAGCTTGGATCCGTAGGCCGAAAAACTCTCAAGAATAATTATACAGACATTGGGACTTGGGTGCTGTGAAAGTGCAGATGTGACAGTCTTGGTTCTAAAATAATGTGTCAGCCAGGCCTCATCGCTGCCAGATTTGCTGAAATGATACTTCTCCGGATCTATTGTTTCATTTTTATTGATGATAAAATAAAGAAAATTCCAGCCACTGTTAATGGCAGCCATATTTGCAGCAGGCTTGGAAGAAAATACGGCAATGCTCTGGTTTATGGGAACATTGCCTAAACCACCGCGTATGGCAATTCCAAACAAGGCCATGGAAACAATAGATTTTCCTGCGGTAAACAGATGCTCGGTTGTTGTTTGATTTGTACTGGCAATGCGTTTGGATAACCCCGAAAGCCGGTGCAGGAAAAACGCGGTAAAAAGCAGCCAGCTGACCACAATCCCCGTCCAGTTCGCTTCAGAAGCCGAAGCCGCAGCCTCTTCCGGGCTGTAGAGATACTGCAGGGCCTGCCGGTTAAACTTGGTTCCCCACACAGCAAACAATTCTGCATCGGCAAGGCTGATAATGAGTGAGATTTGAAGAAAAACAGCTCCAACCCATGTAAACAATATCCTGGCCGTGGTCTGATGCAGCGATTTCCCTATCCAAAATACCAGAATGCTAAAAACCATGAAGTAGGATATAAATGCCAGATCCAGGGGAAAACCGGAGAGATAAGTGTGCAAAATTTCTGAAAATGACAAATAGCGATAGGCTCCCTTAAGTGCGAGAAACAAGGCTCTGCCGCTCCACTGAAGCACCACAGCCCACAGACACACTTTGAGTATAAAAGAAAAAAACCCGATCACTGCCGGGTTTTTTAAAAATCTATGCAAAGCGGAGTTTTTCAATTCAATTTTACAAACCTGCAGGTCAATCCTCGTCCTAAAACATTAACTACATACATACCATCAGGTAAATCCGTTACATCCAGCATGCTGCCTTTCATTGTTTTTTGAACAATCCTGCCATCTGCTGAAATAACATGAACAACCTGGTTGTGAGATACACCGCTAAGATAAAGTATACCGCGTGTTGGATTCGGATAAACGCGAACACCCGGGTTATTGGTAATAACTTGGTTATCATTGCTTGCCACAACAATGTAATTGGTGCGCGTAATACTTCCGAAGCCGTTGGCATTGGTTGCCACCAGCTTAACCGTGTAAGAACCTGAAGCAGCAAATTTCACCACCGGATACTGACTGTTTGAATCCGTTCCGGATACGTAGCTAAAATTGCGCGGCGTTATGGTCCAGTCCCATTTATTGGGTGTATTGGCACTCATATCAATCAACTGTGTGTTTTCATTGATTGCCAGCAAGGTTTTTGATGCCACAAACCCGGCAGCCGGTTTGGCAGAAGAATTCGTACTTACATTGATATAATTATTCCGCGTGAGAGGAACATTGCCCGAAGGATTGTTGGCTGTGAGCGTTACGTTGTAAGAGCCTGTTGCATTGAAAGAAACATAGATGACCGTGTCTGTCAGCTTCCCTCCGGCCTGTATAGTGTAGGTAGATGGTGAAATATTCCACTGAACGGAAGTGAAGAACAAACTGGTATTGGTAAGTTTAACCGTTTGTCCTACGGTAGGCATCACATTGTTGCAGGTAAAGTTGGGAACGGCGTTTTGAATTACAGGGATTCTGCGCACCACGTTATTTTCACGGTCGCACACATAAATGCTCTGGTCTTTGTTGCGGAAGACCATGAATCCCAGTTCTCCAAAACGGGCACTGCTGTCATTCCCGTCCTTGTAATCGGAAACACCCGGCTTACCCGCATACACACGTAATGATGAGCCATCCCATACCTTGATACAGAAATCATCAGCAATAAAGATGAGGCCGTCTACTGAGAGCACATCCGAAGGAGAAACCAAACCACTGCCAATAACGGTAGTAACCTGACCGGTGGACAGGTTTACGCGCCTTATTTTGGCGTTGTTTCGGTCAGCCACGAGAATATGGGTGGTGCCATCCAGACAAATACCGGCAGGAGCGTAAAAACGGGCATTTCCTCCAATGCCGTCGGCAAATCCATACGACTGCCCTTTTCCGGCCAGCGTTGTTACATTGTTGCCGGAAATTTTTCTGATACAATCATTTCCATAATCTGAAACATAAACAGCTCCATCCGCCGTAACGACAATATCCTCGGGGCTGCTGAAGAAAGCCTGTGATTTGAGACCATCCTTGTAATCTCCCAGAAAAGAGTACTTCCCTGCAAAAGCATTATCATCATCCGGATTGATGGTACTGAGACCATCCCAGATGGTGGGATTGGATGAATTTACATAGGCCGAACCGACAGAAGACCGTATCTGTCCGTTATCCGTATCACAAATGTAAATGGCATTGGTTTTCGGATGAACGAAAACACCACGAGGGCTGTTGAACAATGACTGTGTGCCGGTTGCCCGGTATCTGCCAATAGAACCGGGCTGTGTTGGATCCAGGGTACTGCCCCCACGCTGCCGGCTGATGCCACTGTTTAATATTATAATATTGTGCTGATCGGTTAACCAGATATTCCCTGCCGTATCCGTGCAAATGCCATATGGTATGCTGTAAAAGTCATTCAGCATTGGATTATTGGCAATCACATTGTATTTGCCGGAACCAACATATTGCGACCCCGCGTAGGTGGTCACCGTCTGAGACGAGAGATTCATTGCCGCGGCACAGGAAATAAGAACAAATAAAGCCTTCTTCATAAATTTATACGAACTTAATCAAAGCATTTTTTATGTTTTCTTCAATTTCTTCCACGACATGTTCATAACTACGTGGCTTAAATTCTTTACCAGTCATGACCGTGTAGAGTTCAACATATCGTTTGGTAATGGACTCTACAAAAGCATCAGGCATATCGGGCATAACCTGTCCTTCAAGTCCCTGAAAACCATTTTCCATCAACCATTCACGCACAAACTCTTTACTCAGTTGTCTTTGTGGCTTTCCCGCCTGCTGCAAATCCTCGTAGGTATTGGCATAAAAGAATCGGCTGCTGTCGGGGGTATGAACCTCATCGATCAGGTAAATTTGGTTATCGTGAATTCCGAACTCATACTTTGTATCCACCAGTATCAGTCCTTTGGAAGCGGCATATTCGGTACCACGGCTGAACAACTTCAGTGATATATTACGCAGGGCTTCCCACCGTTCGCGTGTGAGTAATTTTCTGGACAGGATTTCATCAGCTGAAATATCCTCATCGTGGCCGCTAACCGCTTTGGTTGCCGGTGTAACGATGGGTTCAGGAAGTTTATCATTCTCTTTTAAGCCTTCCGGCAACACATTTCCACAAAGGAGCCTGCCTCCGTCTCTGTATGTGCGCCAGGCGTGCCCGGTAAGGTACTGACGCACCACAAATTCTATTGGAATGGCTTCACACCTTTTGCCAATCGTCACATGCGGATCAGGGGTTGCCAGTTTCCAGTTAGGCACAATATCTGACGTTAAATCCAGAAAAAGAGAGGCTATTTCCGTTAGCACCTGCCCTTTGTAAGGAATGCTTTTAGGCAGCACATGGTCAAATGCCGAGATACGGTCTGTGGCAACAATTACCAGAAGGTCATCGGCAATGGTGTAAACATCGCGCACTTTTCCTCGGTAAAAAGCGGTTTGCCGGTTAAAAAAATACTGGGTTGAGGTAAGCGCTTTCATGGGTCCGTTTTTTTCGCTGTGTAATGAACGGATGCAAAGATAAAATAGCCCTTAGGCACACTTTATAACGAGATATCCTCATTTTCCTGACTTTTGTCGTAGGCTCCGATAATTTCCTTTACCAGCCTGTGCCTTACCACATCATCGGCATTCAAATGAATCATGCTGATACCTTCTATTTTTTGCAGGATCTTCAGTGCCCGGAACAAACCGCTTTGTTGTTTGCGCGGCAAGTCTATCTGGGTCAAATCACCGGTAATAATCAGCTTTGCGTTGGGACCCATGCGGGTCAGAAACATTTTTAACTGCGGATCCGTAGTATTCTGGGCTTCATCCAGTATCACGTAGCAATTATCCAGTGTGCGCCCTCTCATAAATGCCAGCGGGGCAATTTCCACCGTCCGGCTTTCTATCATGCTCTTCAGTTTATCCACAGGAATCATATCTTCCAGTGCATCGTACAATGGGCGCAGATAGGGATCTATCTTCTCCTTCAGATCACCGGGAAGAAAACCCAGATTTTCACCTGCTTCCACGGCCGGACGGGTCAGGATAATTCTTCTGATTTCCCTTTCCTTCAGGGCCAGCACCGCCAGGGCTACCGCAGTGTAGGTTTTTCCGGTACCGGCAGGACCTATGGCAAATAAGATATCGTTTTTCTTTGCCGCCTTTACCATTGCCCGCTGATTGGCCGTACGCGCCTTGATTTTCTGTCCCCGAGTGCCAATAAGTAAAACATCATCATCGACTTCCATGTTTAGCTCTGCCTTCTGATTTCCGCCGAATACATCATTAAGTGTATGCACATTCAGCTCACCTTTTTTCAGGTAAATCTGCTCCAGCAGTTCCATCTTAGAAGCGAAATTTTCCAGCTCGGATTCTTCGCCCAAAACCTTGATTTCATCGCCTCTCGCCACAAACTGAAGCTTGGGAAATTTTGATTTTATCAGATTCAGATTGGTGTTATTCACCCCATAAAATACCTGGGGGTTGATGATTTCCAGTGTGTAAACTCTTTCTGTCAAGGGTAAGGGTTTTATCTTTGCACAAAGATATTGATTTGACCTCTTGATAAAACCAAAGCTCATTCACGTTTTTACCGATTACGGTTCAGATGCCATAGAAAACTCTGTAGCACGGGCTTTGCTGTTTAAACATTTGCCTGCAATACCCCATGTATTCAGTCAGCCAACACTAATCAGAGGGCACCTGAGCACTGCAGCCATGTTTATGCAAATGGTCATGCCCTCATTCGGTCAGGAGACCATTCACCTGTGCGACATCACCCACACCAAACTCAGCCCCAGGGCTGCCGCTGCTTATGTAGCCGCCTTTGCGGAAAACCAGTGGTTTTTCGCACCGGACAATGGTTTTCTGCCTATGATTCTTCAGGATTTTCCTGCAGAATTTTACAATATTCCCTCTCAGACCGGTATTCGCAATGTAATGGAGGACATCTACCTGCCGGCTATTGAAATCCTGATGAATGCGGAGGAAGGTGTCAACCCCTTCCCTACAAAGGAATTTGTGGTTAAATCACTGATTCCAAAACCGGCTTTTCAGCAGAATATGCTAAAGTTGACTGTGGTATACAATGACGCGCAGGGCAATGCCATTTTCAACCTGAAAAAAGACGAATTTGAACGCATGCGGAATGGCCGCAAATTCAAAATATCGGTCAGTCCCTACAAGCTTGAAATAGACAGAATCAGCGCTTCCATTTTTGATGTTGAACAGGGATATGCCACTGCCTTTTTCGGATTGGGTAATTTCCTGCAGATTGCCATGAACGCGGGTTCGGCCAAGCAATACTACGGATTGTCGGAAGGCTCGGTTGTGATGCTGGCGTTTTTTGATGCATAGATTATGATTATCAGAATTGTTAAAATGACATTCAGGCCGGAAACCATTGATGATTTTCGCATGGTTTTTCAGCATTCCGCGGAACATATCAGAGCTTTCCCAGGCAACTGTGGATTGCAGTTGCTACAGTGCACTGAAAATAATACCACCTTTTTTACCTACAGTCTGTGGGATAATGATGCAGCTTTACAGGCATACAGAAATTCTCCGCTGTTTGAAACCACCTGGGCCAAAACCAAGGTTTTATTTGGCGACAAACCTGAGGCGTGGAGTACTGAGAGCTTATGGAATGCCATTCCAGGCCGTTAATCCAGCCATTTACCCGGATTCATAATGTTATTGGGATCAAAAACAGCTTTGATTCCCTTCATGATTGAAAAATGTTCTGGGGTAAAAACCACATCCAGGTAAGGTTTCTGCACCAATCCCACACCGTGTTCCCCACTAATGGTGCCACCCAGGTTTTTGCAAACCGTGAATATTTCTCGTATAGCTTTGGGGATTTCCCAGTTCCAGACATCGTCCGACAGGTCATTTTTAAGAATATTTACATGCAGGTTTCCATCGCCGGCATGGCCGTAGCAAACACTTTCAAAACCATACCTGTTGCCAATTTCCTTGACGGCCAGCAGTAAATCAGGCAAAGCCGCACGGGGAACAACGGTATCCTCTTCCTTGTAAACCGAAGCCTGCTTAACAGTTTCGCCAATTCCCCGCCTCACCTTCCACCATTGCTCTTTTAAGGATGAAGAATCTGCAATCAGCACATCAATGGCTCCGCATTCTTCAATCGGCGGGTAAAGCTGTTCGGCTTGTTTCATGAGGGTTTCGGCATCGTCTCCATCCAGTTCAATCAGCATATAAAAAGCCGCCTCATCATGAAAAGGAAAAGGCGTCTGGGTTGCCTCGGCACTAATTTTAACACCGGATGCTTCCATTAACTCCAGCGCTGAGGGTGTAATGCCGGTAAGCAGTACCTGATTGACTGCAACTGCAGCCTCTCCGGCTGTTCTGAAGGGAACAAGCATAAGCAATTGCTGTGATGGCAGGGCTACCAGCCGAAAAACAATACAGGTGACCACACCCAGCAATCCCTCGCTGCCAACCATGAGTTGAGTTATATTAAAACCGGTGGAGTTCTTTACGGTATTGGCACCCGTCCAAATCAATTCCCCGTTGGGCAAAGCAACCTGCAAATTCAGCACGTAGTCGCGGGTAGTGCCGTATTTTACAGCCCTGGGACCACCACTTCCGTGGGCAATATTCCCACCCAGAAAACAACTGCCCTTGCTGGCAGGATCTGGTGGATAATACAATCCTTTTTCAGCTACGGCACGCGCAAAAACCTCGTTGATTACCCCGGGCTGCACGGTGGCCTGAAAATTCTTTTCGTCGATTTGAAGAATACTGTTCAGTTTTTCTGTGCTGAGCACAATGCCCCCGTTTACCGGCAGGCTGCCACCACTGAGACCGGTTCCGGCACCGCGGGTGTAAACCGGAATTCTGCATTCATTGCAATAGCGCAGCACAGCAGCCACCGTTTCTGCTGTCTCGGGCATTACCACACAGTAAGGCTGATAAAACAAATCCTCGGTGTAATCCCTTCCGTATTGCTGCAGATGACCCTCATCCGTGATTACATTATCGCTGCCTGCCAGCGAGCAAAGTCCCTGAATAAAAGCATCTGTTAATTTCATTTTTCAGTAAAAACCGACACAAATAAATCAATTTAAGAGCATACGAACTACTTTTGTTATTCACTTCAAGACAAAATGACCGCCAGAAACAAACTTAGACTTTCTATCATACTGGTTATGTTTTATATGACCGCTGCATTTATCTGGTGGGGCATGAGTCTGGTTAATTACAGCAAAACGGAAAAAAACCTCAGGCTTCAGTTATTTAAATCAGACAGCCTGCACCTGGCCGGCGAAATTTCCCACAACATGTTCAGCGGTAAATTTACAGGAACCGATTCCATGGCTTTTGTATACCACGGGCAAACCATGTTTGTGGACACACAAAAACTCAAGCATTATTTGCTAAATAAGTTCCCCCCTTATGAAGTTTGTTTTCATCCGGGTAAATCATTCGATAAAATCTTCAGTGTAAGGATTAAAAAATCGGTTATTGACAGTGAGAATAAAAAATACCTGAGGAAACGAGACAGCTGGATTTATGAGGGAATCGTCATGACCATTATTATGCTGATTCTGGCACTGGCCTTGTATCTTTTTCTTGACAGGGTTCTCAAACTCAATGCACAGCAAAATAATTTTTTACTCGCAATTACCCATGAATTGAAAACCCCTGTTGCAGGAACCAAACTTGCGGTGCAAACAGCCCAGCGAAAGTTATCTGCGGATCAGCAGGACATGGGAAAACTGCTTCGCATGGCAGACAACAACGTAAGTCGACTTTCCCGAATTATAGACAACGTGCTGATGGCGACCAAGGTACAAAGCAGCGGAGGTTTAAAATTCATCGTTCAGGATCTGGTGCTGGAAGAACTCATTGAGGATACCCTTGCCGATCTTAAGGACTCACTGCCGGAAACAGCCGTTATTACAACGCAGTTTGTACCCGAGCTGCTAATTCGCGGTGACCGTGAATTGCTTCAAATGGCACTAAGCAATCTCATTAGCAATGCTGTAAAATACAGTAGCCAGGGCAATGAAATGGTACATATTCAAACGTACGTGCACAAAGGCAGGGTAGCCATGTCCGTTTCGGATAACGGAAGTGGAATACCTGAAAATGAAAGGAAAAATATCTTTAAAATGTTTTACCGTATGGGCGACGAGCGAACCCGAAGCAGCACCGGCACAGGCCTTGGCTTGTTTTTAGTAGAAAAATTACTTCGTCAGCATTCTGCCATAATTTCTATTTCTGACAATCAACCCAACGGAACAACGTTTAATTTGTTATTCAAAGAAAGGGCAAACGTATGAAAACGAACAGATTACTATTGGTAGAAGACGAGGCAGATATTGCCGATCTGGTGAAATTAAACCTTGAGACAGAAGGATACAAGGTTATTGCCGTAAAAGATGGCCTGCAGGCACTTCAAAGGATGAAAGAGGAAAGTTTTGACCTGGTAATCATGGATGTGATGCTGCCCCACGTAGATGGAATTACAGTTACAGAGAACATCCGACTGACAAATACAGAAATCCCCATTCTTTTCCTATCGGCAAGAAACAGCACCCAGGATCGGATTCTCGGTCTAAAAAAAGGTGGGGACGACTACCTGACCAAGCCATTTAACCTGGAAGAACTGCTGTTGCGCGTGCAAAAGCTGCTGAGCAGAAGCAAGGTTTCGTCGGAAAATGATATAGCGCTGCATGAATACTCTTTTGGCGATAACTACGTTAATTTCGATAGTTTCGAAGCCAGGGGAAATGAAGGCACTTTCATTTTAACCAAGAAAGAAAGTTTGTTGCTGAAACTGCTGATTGAAAACCGCGGACAGGTGGTGAGCAGGGAAAGAATTCTGCAAACCGTCTGGGGATACAACGTATATCCGAGCACGCGAACCATTGACAATTTTATTCTTGCGTTCAGAAAATACTTTGAAAAGGACGTAAAGAAGCCGGTTTACTTCCACAGCATGCGTGGTGTGGGATACAAATTCACGGAAAAATAACTTAAAAGGCCAGCCCCACGCTGACTTTCACCCCAAAATTGCGCACATTGGCTGCCTCGCGGTAGGTAAGCCTCCAAATAGCATCGGCCCGCAGGATTTTAAAAATATTTTCTATACCTAAGCTACATTCCCAATAAGGCAAATCGGTAAACGTTTTGAACTGAGAAACGGGTCCTTCAGAGGTGAATTGCGGAATAATTGCAAAATTCTTTTCAGCAAGACCGCCGTAAATAGCTTTTGTGCCAAGTACCTCACGCCATTTAAGCCTGTTTAAAAGAGGAATCCGGTTGAACAAAAGTCCATTTAAATGGTGTTCTGCCGAGGCAGAGATGCTGCGGTCGGTAATAAACTCAAAAATACGCATCTGGTTGTAGGCGCCTGAATTGTATACAAAACTCTGGTTTCCAATATATACTGTGAGCAAAGGATAAGGCAAATTTCCGTACACCCTGGAGGCTTCCACGTTGAAAGCCGTGCGACCCATGGCGCCCCATACCTTGTTATAATTCAAACCGGCTACCAGCCGTGTGTAATTAAACTGGCTGCCCAACACATTTTTGTATCCCTGAATCCAGGTACCATAATACTCAGGACCTATACCCGTAAAGGTTACCCGCCTGTTGTCGTTTTGCAGATAATAATATTTTGGGGAATACCTTATGGACACATTGGTGGTGGTATTGTAAAATTCATTGGCATAGGAAAAGGTGTCAGGGAAATTGGGGTACCAGGCAAAATTGAAATTGCCTACTTTCTGAAAAAGATAAGCCCTGTTGCCCATGCTCAATGAAAGCCGTAGGCCATTTCGCAGATCAGTGCCAAACATGATGCGGGCATCCCTGTTCATATTCAGGTTGTTGCTTCCAAGCAAGTTAAAGGCAGTGAACAGTCCGGTGCTAAAATTTTCATTATCCGAAATACCTATTTGCTCCACATCCCGTCGGTATACAACACCCAGTTTTGTCCAGCGTTTGCGGTTGAGAATGCGCTCAACCTTCATGGAATATTTCCATTCTTGATCCCAAAAACCATAGGCGCCAAAGCCCTCAATTACCCAGTTTTTGCTATAAACAGGCGTGGTGCGGAAACCAAGTCTGATGCGCGGCCCTTCCAGCTGGTTAAAACTTACGAGACTGTAATATGGACCCAAATCAATTTTGCCCACATTTTTGTAGCCATCCACCAAAAAATTTACCACATCCACATAGGTGCTAATTCTTGGCAGGTTAACCAGTGTATCTATTTTCCGGGCAATTCTGTCATCCACAGCCGTATTGGGCAGGTGGCGATTCCGTACCCAAAAAGTATCGGGCCTGTTCAGTGCATCGGGATCCATCGTAACCCGTGTTTCAAAAAACTTGGGGGCGTGTTTAATATTTGTTTTTATGTCTTTGGCGGTTACAACGCTGGTTGCCACTACCCCTGCTGCCTGTGTACTTACCTCAGCGGCATCAATCACGGCACGGGTATTCACACAAAAATAAGCACCAAGATCTGTGGGCGCATATTCCTGTGTAATCCTGAGTTTCTCGATATAATTGATATTCGAGCTGCTGTTAAGTTCAAGAGACAGTTTGAGCAAAGCACCTGTGGTATCTTCTATCCATACAAATCCTTTGAAAGCAAGATCTTTTTCAATTTTGGGAGAACAATAAATCTGAAACACTCTTCTGGGGCCTGATTTATCTACGTATATTAGTTTATAATCGTAGGTATTCATGGCTGACTCCGCAATCGGCGAAACAATCCCTTTGTCAATAACCACCAGGGTATTCATGTAGAAGTTATAGTTAACAAACGTACTTCCAAGTACCTGCGATATAAAGGTCCCATCCTGAACTCCGATGCCTTTTAATCGGGAAGCTTTGATGTATTCCTTGGTTAAGTAGGGATTTTTATTGAAGTAATAATCGCTGATCACTTCCGATATAAATACGGGCAGGATGGATTTTTCCTTGTTGCCGTTCAGGTAACTGATGGTATCAAACAAAGGGCCTATCTCCTGCCAGAACTTCCCTTTTCTCAGCTTATCGGAAATGTTGTTGACAGCGATGGTATTCTTGGTAAATGTTTCGCACTGATAATGCTCCAGTTTATCCGGATTGTTTTTATTCCGGTTTTCCTGAGCCAGGGCTATCCACTTAAGCGCAGGATTGGTTTTCAGCCTGATAACGACTTCTTCGGTCTGAATGATATTTCTGAGCATTTCAATCTCCACACCGGTTGCAGAGAGATTATTCAAAGGAATCAGACGGGTTTTATACCCCATGTATTCCACGCGCAGCGTGTCTGACGGAAAGGCATCCCCACCCCATTTGAAGTTGCCTTCAAAATCAGAATAAAAGCCCTGTTCGGTACCGTGGAAGAAAAAATTGGCAAATGCCAGCGGCTCCCGGGTTTCCTCGGCAAATATTTTTCCGCCCAACCGTTTAACCTGTCCCTGCAGTGGATACACAAGCCAAATCAAGATCAGAAAAATGCTGTGTTTTACCTTCTTCACGTACCCGCCAAAGATAATGACTTATTTAAACTTATTGGACCGGAATATCCACAGCCGCCATGATACTGGTGCAGGTAGCTACAAGCTTTTTACTGCCATCTTCCAGTAAATCCAGCACTTCCCCCTCGCAGAAAACAAGAAAATTGCCTGATTTCACCACCCTGCCCACAGCAATTACTTTGGAGGCAACAGAAGGATTTACATAGGAAATCTTCAGATCTACGGTTACTACATTTTTGCCTTCGGCTACGGCTGTGTATGCAGCGATGCCTGTGGCCACATCGCACAGGGTGGCGGTAACACCACCATGCGTAAAACCATTTTGCTGCAGGTGATGCTGTTTCACCGAGAGAGAAAGCGTAGCCTCCCCTTTTGTCACATCTTCAAGCACCAATCCCATGTGATTGATGAAATGGTTGTTCTTTAATCTTTCCTGTAAGTATTCTTTATAATTTGTCATTATCGTATCGGATTATAGCCAGATTCCCTGAGGATATTGCCGGCATTGGTTTCTTCCCATATCTGTTTCAGGGATTTTCCTGTTTTCTCTGCATAAGCAGTTACTATTTTCAACCCGGAATAATTACCAATCCGGGGTGGACAATCTTCAGGCAAACCGGCACCCGTAGTGCGCTCTCCCTGCACAAAGAATCTTTTGAAACCGCGGTTAAAATCGGTACTGAACAGGGTTTTTTCCTGCAAATAAAAATTCCAGATATTGGCTTCTTCCTTTTGAAGAAAATTCCACTCATCGGCAGAATACCCCAGCAGGCGCTCCGGCGCAATATCCGGAGACAACTGCAGCATGCTATACCAAAGTTTGCCCTGGAAGATCATTTCATCCAGCATGGTTTTTCTGACATGCGATTCCTGATAACGACCATTCAGGTAGGTTACGGCAAGAAAGGCCGGTATCTGCTCTGTTCTGGCATAACGTTTTATCCAGGCAGGCATTCCCTCAATCTGATTGTACAAGGCACAGGTATCATCCATGAACATTTCAGCGCTGTAGCCAAGAATATGTTTTCCGGAGACCGTATCGGTAAAGGTATTGGTCATACTAAACTGACTGAAATACACTAAGACTTCGAATTCACCGGCATCCGGAAATGCCTTTTTGAGCATTGCAATACTGCTGCTTATTTTATCATTTATCTTCGGATACCGGTCATAATGTTTTTGCACGGAAGCCAGTATAGGCCTGTTCAGTTCCATAAAATTGGTAAGAAACACAGAAAGTAAGGAATCATTGCCCATGTACTGAGGCGGAATTCCCATGATATCAACACACCAGCGATCAAATTTTTTGGTGAATTTTTGCCTGATTTCCTTAACCTCCTTTTCCGATACACCTGCCTCAGATACAGCCTCTATAGCCTCCGTAAGATGGGTCGTTTGCAGTTTTACCGTTTTTTCAGAGTCGCAAGCGACAAACAAACTGATAATTGCTGAAAAACATAACAGGCAATTCCTCAAAATTGTGTTTTTTTGCATAAAAGGAATATGAATATGCAAATTAAAGCCAGATTATGCTTGTGTGCCCTTCTCTCCGGCCTCACATTTATGCACACGGTTAGCGCACAGGACAACCGCAAGGTGATTATAGGATTCAAGGCAAGTCCGAATTTCGCCTGGACACGCATGATGGAAGGCCCCATGGAAAACAATGGACTGGGCCTGGGATTCAGTTATGGGCTGATGGGCGATATCAACATCGCTAACAATCCCAACTACTGGCTGAGCACGGAGTTTATTGTTACTTCAACTCCCAGTAAAATCAACACCAACGACACACTGTGGTCAGAGAAAAGTAGCAATGGAGGTATACCCTATAAAAACGCCAGTTTTTCCTATAACCTGCAGTATATTCAAATTCCGATAACTTTAAAGCTCAAAACCAACGAAATCGGGAAATTCAAATATTGGGGACAGTTTGGTATAGCCCCCGCATTTTTGATGCAGCAAAAGCTCAAAACAGCCTCCTCACCCAGCGTATATGGAAGCGGCACCCAATCACACAACCCAAATCTGGATGGCAATGACAAATATGATTTTAAAGGCGATGCGGGTAATTTTCAAGGGAACGGTGTATTCATGGACGACGTTCGGAAAGCCCGCCTGTCTATGATTATGGGTGTCGGTATAGAAACTAAAATCAGCGGCAAAACCATGTTTTCGGCCGGACTGCGTTTTGACAATGCCTTCTCCGATGTATTCATGGATGATGCGGTAGATGGCAGAAACAACTTTCTGGGGATTCAACTGGGTGTATATTTCTAAAACCTGAGCGTGAAAATTGCCCTGGCACAGCTGAATTACCGCATTGGTGATTTTGAGCTGAACACCTCCAAAATGTATGAGGCCATCACCGAGGCCAAATCGCAGGGAGCAGACCTGGTAGTATTCAGTGAGCTTTCCGTTTGCGGTTATCCGCCCGATGATTTGCTCGATTACGAATGGTTTGTGGAGAAATGCGAACAAAGTATGGAAGCCATTGCCCAGAGCTGTCAGGGCATTGCTGCCGTGGTAGGCGGTGTCATGCGGAATCGGGATAAAGGAAGAGGCCTTTTCAATGTATCCTGCTTTTTACAAAACGGGCGCATAGAACACGTAGTAAGAAAAACCTTGCTGCCCACCTATGATGTGTTTTCAGAATCCAGATACTTTGAACCGGCCGATGCATGCCAGATTTTTGAATTTAAGGGTGTAAAAATCGGGATTGCGATTTGCGAGGACATTTGGGATGTATACAATGAATTCCTGTATGAAAAGAGTCCCTTGCAACACCTGAAAAATGAAGGCGCTCAACTCATCATTCATCCCAGTGCATCACCCTTCAACGTGGGTAAAATCAGGATGCGTGACAAGGTATTCTCGGGAAACATAGAACGGTTCGGATTGCCCATTGTATACGTTAACCAGGTAGGTGCCAACGCGGATCTCATTTTTGATGGTGATAGCCAGGTCATTAATGCCGATGGCAAAACCGTAAAACAACTCCCGCTTTTTGAAGAAAAAGTAGATTATATCACCTTCGGGAAAAACGACTTCCTGGGTGTGCCCGTTCATTTTTCGGAACCGGAAGAAACAGCGCTGATGCACGATGCCATTGTTTATGGCATTCGCGATTATTGCAAAAAATCCGGCTTTAGAAAAATTATTTTAGGCTCATCCGGAGGCATTGACAGTGCGCTGGTACAAGCCCTTGCATGCAAGGCAGTAGGCCCCGAAAATGTGCTTGCCCTGCTGATGCCTTCCCCCTACAGCAGCGAAGGTTCCGTAAATGACGCCAAACAACTCAGCATCAATCTGGGTAATGATTTCAGGATAGTTCCTATCAGCGACATATTCTCAACCTACCTGAACACACTTCAGCCGGCTTTTGAAAAACTGCCACAAGACATTACCGAAGAAAACCTGCAGGCCAGAATCCGGGCTAATCTGCTCATGGCCATGAGCAACAAAATGGGGTATTTACTGCTGAATACCAGTAACAAAAGCGAAATGTCCGTAGGCTACAGCACATTATACGGCGATATGTGCGGTGGTCTCAGCCCCATAGGCGATGTATGGAAAACCAAGGTGTATGGGCTGGCCAGATATATAAACCGCGATAATGAGATAATACCGAATGCGATATTAATCAAAGCGCCTTCGGCTGAACTGAGACCCGGACAAAAAGACACAGACAGCCTGCCCGAATATGCCATTCTGGATGAGATACTTCACTGGTACGTTGAAGAAAGACGCAGCCGTGAAGAGATTAAGGCACAGGGTTACGATTCGGCCATGGTAGATAAAATCATCAATATGGTAAACCGGGCAGAATACAAGCGCTTTCAATCTCCTCCCATTCTGCGGGTAACTTCCAAAGCTTTCGGAAGAGGCCGGCAAATGCCCCTGGTTGCTTTCCATGGCTAAAGGACTGCCACGCATTTTCTGGCTGATGAGCACAGGCTCACTGCTGTTTTTTCTGTCATTCAACATTTTGTTACCGGAATTGCCCGAAGTACTGCGAAAAATGGGCGGACAGGCCTACATCGGTTTTATATTGCCCGCATTTGCCTTCAGCGCACTGCTTGCCCGCCCGTTCAGTGGATGGGTAACCGATAAACTGGGCCGAAAACATGCCATGATCGGAGGGGCAATGTTCTGCGTTGTCGCCGGGGTGCTATATCCATGGGCTCAAACATTATGGCTGTTTTTTCTCATCCGTTTTCTGCATGGATTTTCTACAGGCTTCTCTCCTACAGGATTTACCGCATTTACCACTGATATAATACATGAAGACAGACGCGGTGAGGCACTCGGCTGGCAGGGGATATTCAGCAACAGTGGCACCGCTGCAGGATATGCGCTGGGCGCATGGCTGGTTCTTGGGTGGGGACAGCAGGGGATTTTTGCGGCAAGTTCAGTGCTGGCGGTTTTGGCCATCATGATCTTCAGTCTATTACCCGAAACCAAACCAGATACTGACAATACGCGACGAAATGGTGGACTTTTTTACCGAAAAGCTTGGCCGCCTTCCTTGCTTATGCTGCTGGTGTGTGTGCCATTGGGCGCCCTGCTTACAGTAATGCCCGACTATACGGCTGAGCTTGGCTACAGCAATAAAGGTATTTTTTTAACGGTGTATATTGGCAGCAGCCTTTTGGTACGGGTATTCAGCGGAAAACTGAGTGACCGACTGGGAAGGGCAGCCGGTATTGGCATTGGAACCGCTTTTCAGGTTTGCGCACTATTGCTTTTATTTTTTGAAACCGCATTCTTTCCTGCTGCAATTCTGTATGGTATTGGGCAGGGATTCAATGCGCCATCGCTATTCGCGTGGGCAGGCGATGTGAGCACAACTGAAACACGGGGTCGGTCATTATCCATGCTTTTCATGGCACTGGAAATCGGCATTATCATCGGCGGCCTTGGATCGGGTTACTGCCTCAATCTGCACACCCACGGCTACCATCTGGTGTTTGGATTTAGTGCTTTTGCCTCCCTTATGGCGCTGGCTTTTGCCCTTTCCCGGCATAAAAAAAGCCCGTGATTACGGGCTTTTTACTGTATAGTGCACTAAGATTTATTTGTAATTAAAATTCCTGAGTAGCCAGGTAACATCACGCTTCCATTTTCCATGCACATTGAAAGATCCAAACATGAAGTTTATCATTTCATACTCATCCCTGGCAGGTCTTCCATACTTTTTCTCAAACAAACCATCCATTACTTCCATGTAGTGTCCGAAATCAACCATGCAGTCATACCAGTTGTTAAATACCGCATAATAGTTATGTCCTGAACGGATTGCGGTTGTTTTGCGACCTTTCCCAGGAAAACGCATACCGGTAAGATTGGCATATTTCTTTGCATACCAGCTATTTTTTCCGTCTGCACCACTCTCTTCTATCTTAATAACCGTAAACAATTTTGCCCACCGACCAACACTTTTCTTGGCAACAGTGTATAGCTGCTGTGCTCTGGGAATGGTTTTTAAAGACAACTGAAGGCTATCGTAACGCAGGGTTGAACCGGAAACAACAACTTCATCTTTCGCGATTTCATCGGACTCTAACTTCAGGGTGCGTCTCTGGTTTAATGTAGCGGCTGTCGCCACAAACATTACCACAAAGACCAATGTTGCTAGCAGTTTTCTCATCACCGCATAATCATCAACAAGCGTGCCAAACTAGTTTTTTGATCATAATTAATATCATATCAATGACTTAAAAACACATATCAACAACCCATAAAACACAAGCCTCAAAATAGACGCGGCTTTACGCAAACTGTGCATAACCACCTGTGGATAAGTAACACTCCCTTAAATGGTGAACACAACCCCGCCAATATCTTTAGAGACACGGCTTCTGAGCTCATTCAGATAATTCAGCATTTCCAGTGTATCGGACACATCTGTTTCCGGATCCTGTAGCGATTTCGTGTAATGTTTAATCATATTGTCCAGTTTCTTCTTGCGCAAATACAGGAAAACTGCTGTTATATCATTGCGGTAATTCTCTTCTTCCTTTTTTACATGAATAAAATTATCGGCAAACGCCTTGCTCAGCTCATACCCTGAAGAGAGAATTCCGGCAGCCCACGAAGCAATCTCAGGACTGGAATGATTTGTAAAATAGGCTTGTCCCGGCCATTTATCCCAAACGCCAAACTTTACCTGTGACACAATCTGGGCGCACATTTCATCATTGAACAGCAGCTGCTCATCTTCTTTCAGTTCTTTCAGAATAAAATCACTCACTGTTGTATGATCGTCCCACGGAGAATCACCATGCAACAGCAATATCCTGAACAATGCTCGCTCCTGAAACACATCTGTCAGCTCTTCCCTGGGAAGTTCAATTCCGGAAGCTGTTGTTACCTGCTTTACTTCCTTGATAAAATCCTGCTCGTGTTTCAGGTTTCTGGACCGCAGCAACTTGCCCAGCTCTGCGGCTAGCAAGGCCTCATCCGTCTGACAAACCCTTGCCAGTTCCTGATTCATGGCATTGCGTTTCAGAGCATCATTCATGCAGGCAACGCTTTGTAAAATGTCGCGGATGGCTTCGGACTTTTTTATGGGATCATCACCACATTCAGACAGAAGCAGCTTTGCCTTAAAGATGATGAAATTCTGTTCCTCCAGATGCAGGTAATCTGAAAATGCCTCGCCACCAAGCTTAGCGCAGTAAGAATCGGGATCTTCTCCGTCGGGCAATGAAACCACCCTAACATTCAGGTCATCTGACAAAAGAAGATCAATACCCCTCAACGAGGCTTTAATTCCTGCGGTATCGCCATCATACACAACCGTTACATTGGGTGTAAACCTTCGAATAAGCTTGATTTGATTGGGCGTAAGGGCAGTGCCACTGCTGGCAACCACATTCTCAATTCCGGCCTGATGCAGGGTAATCACATCCGTGTAGCCTTCAGTCAGATATACTTTATCGTGCTTCTTGATGGCATTTTTTGCCTGAAAAATACCATACAAAAAATCGCTTTTTTTATACAGCTCTGTTTCCGGCGAGTTTACATATTTGGGAGCAGGATCGGTACTGCTCATCTTGCGCCCCGCAAATCCCAGCAATTTACCGCTTACCCCAATGAGGGGAAAAATAACCCGGTTTCGGTAAAGATCGTAATAAGAACCGTTTTCCCGTTTTTTTATCAATCCTGCCAGCTCCAGGTTCTCCGGCTTATATCCCTCCTTTGATGCCGTTTGAGTAAATGCCTCCCAGGCTTCCGGACTGTAGCCAAGCCGCCATTTACGGATGGTTTCATACGTATAGCCACGCTCTTTAAAATATGGCATTGCCTTGGTTTTGCCCTCTTCCGCTTCGTGAAGCTGCTTTTCAAAAAAATCAGCTGCGTAGTCCAACGCTACCTGAAGACTTTCCCTTATTTTTTGCTTCTCTTTGTACTCGTCATCATCCCGGTTTCCGGTTTCTATGAGCTCTATTCCGTAGCGGGCAGCAAGCGCTCTGGCGGCTTCAGGATAAGACATATTGTCTATATCCATCAAAAACTGAATTGCATTACCCCCTTTCTGACAACCGAAACACTTATAAATGCCCATTCCGGGTGAGACAATGAAACTGGGCGTTTTTTCATCATGAAATGGACAAACACCCTTGAATCTGGATCCCGAACGCTTCAGATTCACGTAGTCCCCAACCACGTCTTCAATAACGACTGCGTTTAATAATTGCTCAATGGAACCGGGACTGATCATGCCCCGAAATTAACATATTAGCGGAAGGATTTCAATAAATATGTGCGGCCATCCACATAATCTTTTCTTACAATTCCGGTATTGCCGCTAAAATAGAGCCTGCTGTACTTCTTCTTGCGGGCAGAGCGCAGCTCAATGACATTATAATACATTACATCTCCCACGCTAAGGGTTGGCAAATAAGTTACTGTATCTCCATTTCCCATCACACCGCTAAACAGCGAAGCGCTGTAGTACATTTCTGCTACCTGCCGGTAAAATGAATCCTTATACAGCAATGCCCATCTTGCCGTGTTCTCACCTGTAGCCATGCATCGCACAAGCTGTGTGCTGTCCATGGTGGAGTGAAGTTCATACGAAATAAATTCCTGCTCAAGGTTATCAAACCGCATTTTGCCTACCATCCTGTTTTTAAGTTCGACTGTTTCCTTTTTTGAGGTGTCTGTAGAAAGATAGTAAATCCAGGTACTGCCCTCATTAAAGCTGAATATGCTTTTAAAATTGGCGTCCAGGCTGTAAACTTCCCTGGTGGCCAGTTTGCGGCAGCCTGACAAAGACATAAAAATGCCTCCTATCAACAACACTGTGTAGTATACTTGTCTCAAGGTGTTTACATTTGCAAAGTAACTGAAAAAACACAACATCCCAAAAATGCTAAACCAGTCAGACCCAAAAACGGCATTGATTGATATCATCAAAACGAAGGCAAAAGCGCTAAAACCCACGCTGACAGACATGCGCAGACATTTACACATGAATCCGGAATTGTCTTTTCAGGAATACAATACGGCAGCCTGGGTTGAGGATTATTTACATAACAAACTGGGCCTGAAAACACAAAGACTGGCTAAGACCGGTGTCGTTGCCCTGATTGAAGGCAAGAGCGGCAACAATAAAAAAGTGGTAGGCCTTCGTGCAGACATGGATGCATTGCCCATTACCGAAGTTAACGACGGCAGGCCATACAGAAGCAAAAATGAAGGCGTGATGCACGCCTGCGGGCACGACGTGCACACTACTTCCCTGCTGGGTGCTGCAACCATTCTACAGGAACTCAGCCAGCATTTTTCAGGCACCGTAAAACTGGTTTTTCAGCCAGGGGAAGAAAAACTGCCCGGTGGCGCCAGCCTGATGATTGCCGATGGTGTTTTGGAAAATCCCAGGCCGGACGTGATGATCGGACAGCATGTAATGCCACAGATTCCGACCGGTAAAACTGGCTTCAGGCCCGGTCTTTACATGGCCAGCACCGATGAAATTTATATGACTGTCCATGGGAAGGGCGGACACGGTGCCATGCCGCATTTCAACATAGATCCTGTGTTGATTGCAGCTCACATTATCACGGGGCTTCAGCAGGTAGTTTCACGCAATGCCAATCCCGCCGTGCCTTCAGTTCTTTCTTTCGGCAAAGTAATTGCCAATGGAGCAACCAATGTTATACCACCCGAGGTAAAACTGGAGGGAACTTTCAGAACCCTGAATGAAACATGGCGCTCGGAAGCACACGAGAAAATAACCCGATTGGCCAACGGCATAGCCGAAAGCATGGGAGGCCGCGTTGATATTGAAATACGGCGAGGCTATCCCTTCCTTCA
>CANHQZ010000029.1 GCA_947463125.1 Flavobacteriales bacterium
AAACAGATGAACTGGCCTGCCATTGAGGCCGAAATCCTTAAATTCTGGGAAGAGAACGGCATTTTTGAAAAAAGCATCCAAAACCGCCCTGCTGATAAGGCATTCACCTTCTTTGAAGGTCCGCCCAGCGCAAACGGCATGCCGGGCATTCACCACGTGATGGCCCGTGCCATCAAGGATATTTTCTGCCGCTACAAAACCCTGCAAGGCTACCGTGTGGAGCGCAAAGCCGGCTGGGACACCCATGGTCTTCCCATTGAACTGCAAGTGGAAAAACGCCTGGGTATTCGCAAGGAAGACATCGGCGTAAAAATCAGCGTGGAGGAATACAACGCCGAGTGCCGCAAGGATGTGATGAAATTTAAGGATGTGTGGGACGACCTGACCCGTAAAATCGGCTACTGGGTGGACTTGCAGGATCCGTACATCACTTACGAAAACAACTACATTGAAACCCTTTGGCATTTGATCAAAATGCTGCACGACAAGGGTTTGCTCTACAAAGGATACACCATTCAACCCTTCTCACCCGCGGCAGGTACAGGCCTTTCCAGCCACGAACTCAACCAGCCCGGCACCTACAAAATGGTGAAAGACACCACCATTGTAGCGCAATTCAAAGAGCAGGGCTCCGAAAACCACTATTTTCTGGCGTGGACCACCACACCCTGGACCTTGCCCGGAAATACCGCCCTGGCCGTGGGTACCAAAATTGAATACGTGCAGCTGGAAACGCTGAATCCTTATACCGGACAGCAGCAGTTTGTGACGCTGGCGAAAGCCCTTGCAGGCAAATACTTTCAAGCCGAAGGCGAAAACGCAGATTTTGCCGGCTGGAAACCCGGTGATAAGGTATTGCCCTGGAAACTGATTTCCTCCTGCACCGGTAAGGATTTGGCAGGCAAACGCTACGAGCAGCTGTTGCCCTACATGCAGCCCGAATCGGGCGATGCCTTCAAGGTGGTTTGTGCCGATTTTGTGAGTACGGAAGACGGTACCGGTATCGTGCACATTGCGCCCAGCTTTGGTGCCGATGACTTTAAAACCGCCCGCGAAAATGGTATCGGAAACCTGACGCCTGTTGACAGAAAAGGCCGTTTCACGGAAGAAATCACCGAGTTTGCCGGCGAATTCGTAAAAGAATCTTTCCTCACAGAGGAAGAAAAAGAAGCTGAGCGCCTCAAACAGGGCCGCGACAAATACCTGAGCGTGGATGAGCGCATTGGTATCAAGCTAAAACAGGAAAACAAAGCCTTCAAAGTAGAAAAATACGAGCACAGCTACCCCCACTGCTGGCGAACCGATAAGCCCATTCTGTATTACCCGCTGGAAAGCTGGTTCATCAAAACCACCGCGCTGAAAGACCGACTGGTGGAGCTGAATAAAACCATCAACTGGAAACCCAAAAGCACGGGCGAAGGCAGGTTTGGAAACTGGCTGGAAAACCTGGTGGACTGGAACCTGAGCCGAAGCCGCTACTGGGGCACACCGCTGCCCATCTGGGCTACCGAAGACGGCGAAGAAATCAAATGCATCGGCAGCATTGACGAGCTGTATAACGAAATTGGCAAAGCCAATGCAGCACTGGGTCTGCAACAGTCTTTGGACCGCGAAAAACTGGATTTGCACCGCCCCTACGTGGATTACATCACACTGGTGAGCGATAGCGGTAAGCCCATGAAGCGCGAAACCGATCTAATTGACGTATGGTTTGACAGTGGCGCCATGCCCATGGCACAATGGCACTGGCCATTTGAAAATAAAGAACTCTTTGAGCGCAACGAAGTGGCCGATTTTATAGCCGAAGGCGTAGACCAGACCCGCGGATGGTTCTTTACCCTGCACGCCATTGCCGTGTTGCTGTTTGACCGCGTGGCCTTCCGCAATGTCATTGCCAACGGTTTGGTGCTGGATAAATTCGGCAACAAAATGAGCAAGCGCCTAAACAATGCCGTGGACCCCTTTGAAGCCGTGGCTAAATACGGTGCCGATGCCGTTAGGTGGTACATGGTAACCAACGCCCCGCCCTGGGACAACTTGAAATTTGACATTGCCGGAGTGGAAGAAGTGCAGCGCAAATTCTTCGGCACGCTTTACAATACCTATGGATTCTTTGCCCTGTATGCCAACATTGACAAGTTTGTGTACGATGCCGGAAAAGCCATTCCCCACGCAGCTCTCCCCGAGCTGGACCGCTGGATCATCAGCCGCAAAAACAGCCTGATACAAACCGTGCAGGAAGCCATGGATGACTACGACCCAACCCGCGCGGGCAGGGCCATTGAAACGTTTGTGTGCGACGACCTCAGCAACTGGTATGTGCGCCTGGGCCGCAAACGCTTCTGGCGCGGCGACATGAACGAAGACAAACAGGCCGCCTACGAAACCTTGTATCAGTGCCTGCTGGCCGTATCGCAGCTGATGAGTCCGCTGAGCCCGTTCTTCGCCGACTGGCTGTTCAGAAGCCTCACGGCAACCGAGCAAGCCGAGGAAAGCGTTCACCTGACGCTGATGCAGGCTGCCGATAGCACCTGTATTGATACCGAACTGGAGGAAACCATGCAGATTGCCCAGCAACTTAGCAGTATGGTACTTTCGCTTCGCAAAAAAGAAAAAATCAGGGTGCGTCAGCCCCTGCAGAAGGTAATGATTCCGGTGCTGGATGAAACCTTTGGCAAACGGCTCAACCATATTGCCGATTTGTTTATGGCTGAGGTAAACGTGAAAGAAATCCAGACACTCTCTGCCGATAACAACCTGATTGTTAAAAAAATAAAACCCAATTTCAAAACCCTGGGACCCAAGCTGGGTGCGGATATGAAGCAACTGGCACAGGCAGCGCAAAATTTCACGGCCGAGCAGATTCAAACCCTGGAAAAATCAGGCGTTCTGAGTGTAGACCTGGGCAACAGACAATTTGAACTGGAACTGGCCGATGTGGAAATTTTAACCCAGGATATGCCCGGCTGGCTGCTGAGCACTGAAGGCAACCTGACCGTGGCACTGGACGTGAATATTACCCCTGCACTGAAACAGGAAGGCAATGCACGCGAACTGGTAAACCGCATTCAAAACCTGCGCAAAGACTCAGGTTTGGAAGTTACAGACCGCATCGTACTGCACTTTTCAGGACCCGAAGATCTGGAAGAAAGCATACGCGCATTTAAATCGTATATTTGCACTGAAACACTTGCCGATGATGTTCTTTTTGACAGTAACACAGACGGAGAGGCCATTGAGATAGAGGAATACGTCGCCAAGCTCAAACTCACAAAAGCACAATAACCCCCCAATAACTTAATCTGACCGACTATGGAAAAAACCCGTTACAGCGACGATGAATTACAGGAGTTTAAAGACATCATCCTGAAAAAGCTTGCTTCATCCCGTGAAGAATTCAACACCCTGCAAAAAAGTTTGAAAGACGGCAATGAAAACGGCACCGACAGCACCAACAACAACTATTTGACCCTGGATGACGGCGCCGATACCTTCGAAAAAGAAAACACCACCCAGCTGGCTGCCCGCCTGATGAAATTTATTCAAAATCTGGAAGCAGCGCTGGTACGTATTGAGAATAAAACCTACGGGGTTTGCAAAACCACCGGAAAACTGATTCCCAAGGAGCGCCTAAGGGCTGTTCCCCATACCACGCAAAGCATAGAGGCCAAACTTGGAAAATCCTGAGCCGGAAAAAACAAATCCTTCATTGTTGCGCAGTCCCAAATTCTGGCTGCCTATAGGTATTTTACTGCTTTGTCTGATTGTAGATCAGGCCATTAAAATATATGTAAAAACCCATTACTGGCCGGGACAGATGGTTCCTTTATTCGGCAACTGGTTCAATATGTATTTTATTGAAAATAATGGCATGGCCTTTGGCATTGAACTGGGTGGTAGATTTGGAAAGTTCTTGCTTACCGGTTTCAGAATTGCCGTGAGCATCTTTGGGGCCTGGTATCTGTGGCAAAACATTCGCAAATTCGCGCACACTGGACTTTTGGTTTCCATTGCTTTTATTTTGGCAGGTGCCATAGGAAATATTATAGACAGTGTCTTTTATGGCGTGTTGTTCAAGCACCGCAATTTTGACTACGAAGGCGGCTGGTTTGAAGGCCGGGTGGTGGATATGTTCTATGCACCGATAATCGAAAGCCGGTTTCCACAATGGTTTCCTTTCTGGGGCGGACAGGAATTCACCTTCTTCAGTCCCATCTGGAACTTCGCCGATGCCTGCATTACCATTGGCGTAGCCATTATCATCATTGGGCAGCACCGCTTCTTCACCCAAGATAACAAAAAAGAATCCGCCGGGTTACCGACGGACTCTTCAATAAACACAGAAGAAGAAATATCTTAAAGTCTTAATTTAAGGCTATCATTTTGAGCACATCTAATCCCCTCTGTTGATGGATAAAACCTGTAAGGTTTGTAAGTTTATCGTCAACTTGAAGATTTCGCGTTTATGCGACCCCGCCGGGGTCGGGAGCTCCTGAGGTCGCCCACCCGGCACTGTCGCGCCGGGTTAAGGATATGCGATCCCTCCGGGATCCGGTATTTCGCCATGCTCCAAGCACTACGAGCCGCCAAAACGGGGAAAAACCGATTGTGTGCGGGAAAATTAACAAGCTTTAATGTGAAAGCACATAGTTTTCCCTCACCCCGGCTTCGTTACCGAAGCCACCCCTCTCCAGCTAGGCTGGAGAGGGGAAGCTGACAAAGTCAGCAGGGGTGAGGCAGAATGTGCATTTGCGTTTTTCCACTGGTCGGTCTTCGCGCTTTGGATGCCGCAGGGCGAGACCGACCTGGCTTGTGGATTAATATCACTTTCTTTCCGAGCGGAACGGTTTTCAGCACACTAAAGGCCTCGCGATTGGGTGCCAGAGAGTGACAAATAAATCCTTTAACACGCAGCCTATCTGCGTAGTAAAATAAAGTCATTTTTATTTTTTATTTCCCGCTGCAAGCCCCTATTTTGCAGTATAAACCAAATTATATAAACTTATTATCATGGAAAACATTGTATTTCTTATCATCGGAATTGTCTTAGGTGTAATTGTCACTTATTTCATTGTTAAATCTCAGTTTTCAGGCAAACTTGCCGCTACCGAAACCTGGAAACAACAGGCAGATCTGGTTCCCGCGCTACAGCAGGAAAACAAAGACCAGTATGCACGCATCGCTTCGCTGGAAGCAGACGTTAAAAACCTGACCGAACAAAACAAAAACCTTCAGCAGAGCAACGAGGATACCGAAAAAATCATGCGTAAAATTATGCTGGAAGTAACCAACGAAGGTTTGGTAAAACAAGGACAGGTTCTCACCCAGCAGCAGGAAAAAACCCTGGGCGACATCCTAAATCCCCTAAAAGAAAAGCTGAAGGAATTTGAACAGAAAGTAGAAACCACCCGTCAGGAGGCAAATACAGGAAATACGCAGCTGATAGAACAAATCAAAAACCTTACATTACTAAATAACACCATCACCGAACAAACCCAAAACCTTACCAATGCACTAAAGGGTAATACGCAAATGCAAGGTGGCTGGGGAGAAATGATATTGGAGCGGGTGCTGGAAGGCAGCGGTCTGTCCAAAGGACGTGAATATGAAACCCAGTTTGTTACCTCCTCATCCTCCGGTGTCACCATCAAGCCCGATGCCGTGATATTTCTGCCCGAAGAAAAAAACATCATCGTAGATTCCAAAGTAAGTCTTACCGCTTATGAACAATACACTTCTGCAGCTGATGGTTCGCCCGAAAAGGAAACCGCGCTAAAGGCACATGTTGCTTCACTAAAAAGCCATATCAAGTTACTTGCTGAAAAGGATTACCACACCGCACTGGACTTAAAATCGCCTGAGTTTACCCTCATGTTCATACCCATAGAATCGGGATTTGCACTGACTATGCAAAACGACAAGGAATTGTTTGAAACTGCCTGGAGCAAAAAGATTGTGCTGGTTTCACCTTCAACCCTGCTGGCTACCCTGCGCACCATAGCATCTGTTTGGAAGGCAGAAAAAAGCAATAAAAACACACAAGAAATTGCAAGACAAGCCGGCGAAATGTATGACAAGTTCGTGGGCTTTGCCGAATCGCTCAATGAGGTGGGCGCATCCATAGCAAAAGCAGAGGTCAAATATCATGAAGCCGTAAACCGACTAAGCACTGGCAAGGGCAACCTGGTAAAACGTGCTGAGAGCTTGCGTAAACTAGGTATAAAAACCACCAAAAATCTGCCGGCCAATATGATTCCTGATGCGGAGGAAATTGACATGGAAGGTGAACTTCCCGCAAGCATTGAAACAGATGAACCGGAGGCATAATTCTTATTGCCTATCTTCGCTGCCCCATGCGCAAGCTAACACGCGGTTTTAAAGCTCTCTCACGGATTATCCGGCAGCCCCACCTGCTTAACCTGGTGCTGGATGAGGATGAAGCCTGGGAACAAAAACTGCGCAAACTGAAGGGCAAGGCCTACCGGCTTCCCAGCCTGGATATACGTTTGCTGCTAAAACCCGAAGGACAATCCGTTGCCCCCTTTGCCTTTCTGGATGGCGGTTCGCTGCCTACCGATCTGGCCCTGCTGAAATCGCTGGCTGCGGGTATTCCCGGCTGTCGCTATTTTGAAATTGGCACCTGGCGCGGAGAAAGCGTGGCCAATGTGGCTACGGTGGCCAAGGAATGCACCACACTGAATTTATCGCCGGAGCAAATAAAAGCATTGGGGCTACCGGATGCCTACGCAGATTTGCACGGACACTTTTCAAAAACGCTGCCCAATGTAACGCAGCTCTTCGGCGACACCGCAACCTTTGATTTTGCAGCATTGAACCAGCAATACGACCTCATTTTCATAGACGGAGACCACCATTACAGCATGGTAAAATCCGATACGGAAAACGTGTTTAAACACCTGCTGCACGAAAACAGCATCGTTGTTTGGCACGATGCGGCCTTCACCCCCGAGAAACTGCGTCCGGAAGTGATTTACGGCATTTTACAAGGCACACCTGCGGCTTTGCATCACCACATTTACCATGTATCCAACACGCAATGCGCCGTGTATCTGCCCCAGGGCCAGTGGGAAACCTTCATCCTGAACCCGCCCCACAAACCCGATTTTGCGTTTGAGGTGGAGCTGAGGGTGGTTTGAGGTCGCTTCGTTTATTGGTCTAATTGTTTATTCGTTTATTTGGTACCTCCTCTGCGAAACTCCAAGTAACTCTGAGGAACTCTGCGTCCGTATTAAAACAAACCCACCACTGCCAATTTGCGCTCACCCAATCCCCTCTGGAGAGGGGTAAATGCGCTATACACAATACCGGCGCTCACCAACCGGGGTGTGTTGTGCGGTGGAAAGCATGTTTTTGCAATGGATAAAACAAACACACCCCCGATTTTTACACTGATTACAATTACTTCACAATTACCCCTCTCCAGAGGGGACCGAAGGCTGCCAGCTGCTTTAAAGTAGCTTTTTTAGCATGCAAAACATATTACGCCACAATGCGCAAAACCAACAACAACTTGATTCCCAATAAACAATTAAACCAATAAACAATCAGACTAAAAACCTACAACCCCCCATACCTGCGCTCACCGGCGCGGATGAACACCGGAATAAAGTGGCTGGCGGGAACAACAGGACAGGCGTAGTTGTGGTTGTAATGGCAATAAGGGTTGAATGCCCTGTTAAAATCCAGCACAATATCATCACCGCCGGCATGGCGAAACTCAATATAACGCCCGCCCTGATAGGTTTCGTTCGTATTACTTGAATCACGGAACATAATAAAAAACATGGTTTTTGCCGAATCCTCAAAATAGGCCGGTATCTCGCAATCGCAGTTTTGTATGCGGAATTTAAATGCACCTGCTACCGTGAAAATTCGCTTTTTGCCTTTGGAATCGGGCAGCAACACCGTATCGCCGGAACGGCTTTTATCCCAGCGGCATGCCACCTTCCATTCCGGTGAAACAGGATAATATTTTAGTCCCGTGAACTCTTCTTTCACATCCCTGAAAGGACTGTTGGGCGACATGGCAAAGGCATCGTCTTTCTGCTGCCTTTCGTGGGTGACGGCAGAAATATAAATACTGTCTGACTGTCCTTCCGGCGCTTCAACCCCATTGCCCTGACAACCTGCCAGCAAGAGCAGTAAGAGGCTAACCCAAATGCTTTTTCCCATGTTCCGTACAAATTTGCGTAATTTCGCAAACAGGTGAAAGCCATTTTACAGTTTTTTCGTCACGCGCGGCCCTTCAAGGGGCTGATATTTCTGAATTTCGGCTTCAACCTCCTGTACATTCTGCTGCACTTGAGCACCCTGCTAATGATAATGCCGGTGCTGAAGTTTCTCTTTAAACCCACCGATGCAGCACCCGGACTGGATACCAAAGGGCTGGATGTGGGCAACTGGTTTGCAGCCCAATACGAACAATTCATCCACTGGTTTAGCGGCATGGCCAAAGGCGATCCGCTACGGGCGCTGGCCTTTTTGTGCGCGGCACTGGTGCTTATCACCATCATCAAAAACCTGAGCCGGTTTGCCGCTATGAGCGTGATGGCCAAACTGCGCAACCTGGCGGTACGCAATATGCGCATGAACATCTACAACCGCTGCCTGGAGCTTCCTGTTGCCTATTTCAACGAAGAACGCAAAGGAGACCTGCTCTCGCGCATGAGCAACGACATGAAGGAAATTGAATTCGCACTGATGGTATCGCTGGAGGCCCTGTACATGCAGCCGCTTACCATCTTGCTGTTTCTCGGTGCCCTCATTTTCCTATCACCTCAGTTAACGCTGTACATTGTAATTTTTCTGCCGCTCACTGCCATTTTCATTGGTTTGCTCAGCCGCAGCCTGCGCCGCAAAAGCACCCGCAACCAGGAACTGGCAGGGCGCATCATGTCATCGTTTGAAGAAAGTATCGGTGGCATGCGCATCATCAAGGCCTTCAATGCCGCAGGATTTTTCCGAAAGAAGTACAGTGAAGAAGACTGGGCTTATACCCGCAATAATATTGGCGTTCAGCGCAGGTACGATTTATCATCTCCTTTGAGTGAAACCATTGGCATCGCGGTTTCGGCAGCACTGCTATGGCTGGGCGGCAACATGGTTTTCGGCGGTACGCTGAACCCCGAGTTTTTTCTTACCTATTTTGCCATCTTCAGCCAGCTAATCAATCCTTTCAAGGCATTAAGTTCTTCTTATTCGGCTGCCGTACGCGGGCAAGCCAGCCTGCACCGCATAGAAGAGCTGGTCAATGCGCCCGTGCGGGTTCAGGATCCATTGTATCCCAAGGTTCCCACATTTGAACACAGCATTGAATTCAGGGATGTTTCCTTTGGTTATGACCCCAAAAAACCGGTGTTGCACCACCTCAACATTACCATCAAAAAAGGACAGACCATTGCCCTGGTAGGTCCCAGCGGCGCGGGTAAAACCACCTTTACCGATTTGATTGCCCGTTTTTACGATGTGGATTCGGGCAGTATTTTGCTGGACGGACACGATTTGCGTGAGTTCAAGCAGGACGATTTGCGGCAGTTGATGGGTATGGTAAGCCAGGAGAGTATTTTGTTTAATGAAACGGTGCGCAACAACATCGCACTGGGTAAGCCGGAAGCGGATGAAAAGGCCGTAGCCGATGCAGCAACCGCAGCATACGCAGCCGATTTTATTGAACAATTGCCCGAAGGGTATAATACCAACATCGGGGAGCGCGGCAGCAAGCTCAGTGGCGGACAGCGGCAACGGCTGGGAATTGCCCGTGCCCTGCTGAAAGATCCTCAGATTTTAATTTTGGATGAAGCCACCAGCGCGCTGGACAGCCAGAGCGAAAAGGCCGTACAGGCAGCTTTGGAAAAACTCATGCAAAACCGCACCAGCATAATCATTGCGCACCGCCTGAGTACGGTAACCCACGCAGATTTAATTGTGGTGATGGATCAGGGACGCATTACCGAAGTGGGAACCCACGAAGAGCTGATAGGTAAACAGGGCTTGTATCACAAGTTGATTCAGCTGCAGCAGCTGGCTTGAGGGGCCTCCGGCGCCATTAGGTATTAAACCAATACACCCACTTAAACGCCAGGCTGCGGTTTTTGGATAAAAACTGTGGTTCGTAGTTTTCAGAATATACTACAAAAAAGTCGCTCATGGGGCGGTAGCGCCACTGATAGCGCACATTCACATTCACATTTTCGGCCTGGGTATTGTATTGTAAAAAAGCCGTGAAATACATGATGGTGCTGAGGCTGTACTCTGTTCGGGCACCAATAAGATTCAGGGTTGATTTGCCCAGTTCGGGAATATCTATGTCGATTCTGCGATAATTGAGTGTAAAGAGAAAACGGGGCTGAAAACGATATTGCATAGCACCTGTCAGGGATAGTTTTTCACCGCCAAAATAACTTCCATACTGGCATTCCAGCGAACCATTCAGCGGACGGCGGTTATTGCTAAAAGCCGAGGCAGAGACACTTTGGAAATGGTATTCGCCAATTGCCAGGTACTTTCCATTTGAAACGATGGGGCTAAACGGTTGAAACAGCCATATATATTCCCGGTTCGCAGCCACCCGAAAACCGGCACTGTTTTGCAAAAGCATTTTGCCTGAAAACGTCGTAATAGCCTCAGTCACGCGATAATTGCTGTCGGTGTAGGTGCTGTTATACAGGTTTACGGAAAAGTTGTTTATGACGCTGCTTTTGGGATAGAAAATGCGGCTGATCATTGGCTCCAGGCGGCCATAGCTCATAAAGAATGTTTTGCGCAGTACAGGGTCATAATTTTCAATTCGGGGCACGAATCCTGTTGGGGCACGAAACTTTCCGGAAACATATTCGTGGTTCCACATGGCTTCCCACTTTAGGGTACGGTAAAACAAATAAGAAGCATGCGCAAAGCCTTTATCTGCTTTCAGGCCATCGTACAGGGCTTTTTGGACAAATGCTTTGCCAACCCAGCGGTTACCGGGGGTGAGCAGACTGAATTCCAGACCGGCCACCGAGTTGCGTTTGGCATTGAAGGTACCCACAGCCTGCTCGCTAACAAGAATACCGCCGAGATAACTGGCAGCAAGCACCTTGCGCTGAAAAGCAGCCACAGCATAATTTTTAGCCGGGTTAAGCGAATCCATGCGGCGGGTTTGCACATTCATCACACCTACGCGCAGATCTTTTCCAATTTTGCCGGTTATTCTGGCACCGGCATCAATGGGGATGTTGCCCGACTGAGAAAGGCCTATACGACGGCTAAAGAAAGGACGTATTTGACGAAAACCAAACTGGGCGAATAAGTCACTGTTCTCAATAAAAAACTGCCGCCTTTCGGGGAAAAACAGCGAAAACCGGGTGAGGTTAATTTGCTGCTCGTCCACATCCACTTGGGCAAAATCCGGGTTGAGGGTCACATCCAGGTTGAGGGACGAACTAAGGCCTATTTTCGCATCCAACCCCACCCTGGGCGTATTGTCTTTAAGAAATTCATCTTTATCGCCGCTAGCCAGGCTGCTTACATAGGGAATGAGGGCAATGTTGGGGCCTTTTCTGGCGGGTGGCTCCGGCCATTGCAATGTACCCGAAAAAATAAGAGCGCTGATATTGAACATGCGCGGCACTTTTACCCAGGTACTTACTTCGTTGTTTCTGAAATCAGACCTTGCTACATTGAACCGCCAGGTGCTGAGACCTTCGGGAAAGCGCAGCGATTTAAGCGGAATTTCAAATTCTGCGAACCAGGTATCGCGGGTAATACGGGTGGCGCTGTACCAGATCTGATCCCAGGCTGTTGAAACGCCAAATCCGCCACCATTTTCCACAGAACCCTCTCGCTGCGCATTCTGCGGGGTAACCCCGAAAGAAAATCCGTTTTGTCCGTCGGCAAAAGGGCTAAGCGTTAGCACCACCGCATCGCTCTGGGTGATGCTGAAATCCCTCTTGAGGCTTTGCACCACAAAAGGCTTATCAGGATTGCGGTTGATACAAATGAATGCAGCATACAGCCGGTTATCATCGTAGGTGAGCATGAACCGGGTTTGGGTCTCTGCTTCGGAGGTATCGTACGGAAAATGCTGTATAAAACCACCTTGCACATCAGCCTTACTCCATACATCTTCTGACAAATTACCGTCAATGACGATATTCCGGTCTGTTTTACGGATAGAATATACCTGCGCAACGGCGCAGTTTATTGTTAGTGCAAGAAGGCATAAAAGAAGGGTCCGCAAGGATTTTAATCTTTATTGGCAATATTCCGTTTCTCAACCGCACTCATCCGGTTAATCTGCTCGTAATATTTTTTCTTTGAATACGGAACATAAAAGCGAAGCACGCTTCCTGCGCGGATTACATTGCTCCTGATCCCATTCCATGACTTCATTTCTGTGATGGTGCAGTCAAAAACATCAGAAAGGGTATAAAAACCGTCTCCCGGCTTTACTTTATAAACAACCCATACTTTTGCCGGGGGGGCGGGTGCGGGAACATCAGCACTGTTGTTGGCAGGTTCAATGCCTCTTTCTCCGCGTGGCTTCAATTCCACATAAGTAATGCTGTCCCTAACGGTAATAATCGTGTCATACAGCACAGGCGGTGTATATTTTCGCAACAGCATGATGCACAGGCTGTCTCGCACTTTCAGATAGGAAGCCCGCTTGGCGGCGGGAATATGGAAGGTGGCCGGCTCTCCAAACCAAGGAATTACAGACGATTTGAATTCGGGGTTTAATTGCTGAAGTTCAGCCGATGTAATACCTGTTTTATCTTCAAAAAAAGAAACGGGAATCAGGCAATTTGCGGTGGCAGTATCAGATTTGATGACCGGGTAGCTCTCCTTTTTCATTCCGGTTTCTTCAAAATGGTACATGACCACTACGGTGGCGTAAAAGTTCACAATGTGCTGCTGCTCTGCAGGGCTTAAGTGTTTGTAAATATCTTCAAACCTCAGGCTGTTACCGGCCTGTCTGATTGCCTGATTCAGGCGCACCGCACCAATACGGAAAGCTACGATGGTTTTCATCCAGTCGCGGTAAATACCCTGCAAATCCTTGAGGTAATGGCATGCTGCACCGGATGATGCCGAAAGGGATCGTCTTTCATCCAAAATGGCGGTCTGTTTCAAACCGTATTTTTTTCCCATGCTAAAATTGAGCGGCCAGATACCGGTACTGCCATCCGGATCTGTGTATCGTGGATTCAATGAGGTATTGGCCGCAGGCAGGAAGCGAATAAACCAGGGCATGCCATAGACTTGCCTTGCGTGGTCTATATAGGGCTGAAACACCGCTTGCTTTGCCACCATGAGTGAGGTTCTCCGGTTATCATTTGCCAGCAGGGAATCAATTTTTTGCTGCACGGCTGCATTGTAAAAATGCGGTAAGCCCACCTGCTCAAACGCGCGGATTCTGTTCTCCCAGATATTGGCAGACGCACGGCCGTTGAAGGCAAAAAAAGCAACCAGAGATAGCAAAAAGGACTTCATTATTGACACACGCGCAGTACTTCAGCGGATATTTGATACAATTTCTGTTCCTCAAATTCGCCACACATCAGCTGCATGCCTATGGGAAGACCTGCGGCGGTGGTTGCTGTGGGTATGCTGATGGCGCAATTGCCTGCAATATTGGCCTGAACAGTGAATAAATCGGCCAGATACATGGCAATGGGATTTTTGGATTTCTCGCCAAGCTGGAACGCCGGCGTGCTTGTGGTTGGAATAAGAATGGCATCGGCAGAAGACAGCACCTCTCGGGTTTTGTTCTGAATTAGCCGCCTTACTTTCTGTGCCTTGCTGTAGTAAGCATCATAATAATCACTGCTGAGTACAAACGTTCCCAGCATGATACGTCTTTTCACTTCTTCGCCAAAACCTTCCGTGCGGCTCAGGGTGAAGGTTGATTCCAGATCGGTGGCATTCGGGCTGCGGTGTCCGTAGAGCAAACCGCTGTAGCGGCTCAGGTTGCTGCTGGCCTCGGCCGTGGTAAGCAGATAATAAGTGGGAACCAGGTAATCCAGGTACTCAAAATCAAAATAGGTTATTTGATGACCCTGCGCCTGCAGCGATGCAATGAGGGATTCTGTTTCCTGTTTTACATCGGCATCCAGGCCCGGGTGCTCAACGGCCTGACGCATTACGGCAAACGTATACTTTTTATCGGCTGTATCGAGCTGGTAACGGGGTGCCGACCTGTCGGAAACCGTGGCATCGTGTTCATCGGAACCTGCCATGATTTCGGTGAGCAGCATATTGTCTTCCAGGCTGTGTGTAAGCGGACCAATCTGATCGAAACTGCTGGCATAGGCAAGCAATCCCCAGCGACTGATGAGGCCGTATGTAGGTTTGATGCCGAATAATCCGCAGAAGGCTGCGGGCTGACGGATAGAACCACCTGTATCGCTACCCAAAGTGGCATGCACCAGATTGGCCTGCACGGCTACGGCGCTTCCTCCGCTGCTGCCTCCCGGAACCCTTTCGGGATCTGCGGCATTGCGCACCGGACCAAAAGCAGAGTTCTCATTGGATGCACCCATGGCAAATTCATCGCAGTTGGTGCGGCCAAGAATAATAGCATCCTCATCCAGCAAACGCTGCACAGCGGTAGCTGTATAGAGGCTTTCAAAACCTTCAAGTATTTTACTGGCGGCAGAAACCTTGTGGCCTTTGTAAGCCAGGTTATCTTTGATGCCGATAACAGCGCCTGCCAAACGTCCGGCGTTGCCGGTTTTAAATTTTTGATCTACCCGTTCGGCTTGCTCCAGAGCCTCATCGGCCCACACTTCCAGAAATGCGTTGAGGTGCTTTTGCGCCTCAATTCGGGCAATATATTCTTTTACCAGCTGAACACAACTGGTTTTCCCTGACCGTATATCGGCCTGAATGTCGGTGATTCTCCGGTACGTACTCAAGCCTCTGTCTTGCTCTTGTTGGGGTCTTCTTCCATGCCCTTGCGAATTTCACTCGACACGTTGTTTTTGGCATCATTGAATTCACGTACACCACGGCCCAGACCGCGCATCAGTTCCGGAATTTTCTTGCCCCCAAACAGCAACAACACAATCACCAGCACCAAGATGATTTCTTGTGTTCCCATACCCAAAAGAAGTATTGTATTCATGTTTGAAATTTTGTTCAAAGTTACCACTTAAACACCGCATTGTCAAAGAAAATCGTGCCAAACAGCCTGTTTGTGCGGCAACACGACGCAGATGTATTATTTTTGCCATGACAAATTGTTATGGCAACCGTAAATGAAATGCTGACACAGTTGAAAGACCAACTGGAAAAGAATCTTTCCCATACCCATCACGAATTTTCCCGCATCCGCGCCGGAAAAGCCAGCCCCAATATGCTGGATGGCGTAATGGTAGAATACTACGGAGCACCTACACCGCTCAATCAGGTGGCGAATGTGGGCACTCCGGATGCCAGAACCCTGGCCATTCAGCCCTGGGACAAATCGCTCATTCGCCCTATTGAAACTGCCATCATCAACAGCAACCTGGGTTTTGCACCACAAAACGACGGCGAAATGATTCGCATCAATGTGCCTGCGCTGACTGAGGAACGTCGGAAAGACCTGGTAAAAATGGCCAAAGCCGAAGCCGAAAACAGCAAGGTGGGTATTCGCAACATACGCAAGGATTTTATGGAGAAAGTAAAATCCATGCAAAAGGATGGACTTAGCGAAGATGAGGCCCGCGGCGCGGAAGAGGAAATTCAGAAAACCATTGACAACTACATCAAAAAAACGGACGATGTGCTGTCAGCCAAAGAAAAAGAAATTATGACGGTTTGATTCTATTCAAATACCGCCCATCCACGAACTTTTCCCGCTTTTTCCAGTAATTCCTGCACCGTTTCTGCCATCACGGTGATATGACCCATTTTCCGGTGCGGACGAATTTCTGCCTTATTGTAAAGATGAATGTAAACACCCGGTTCTGAAAGCAGTTCTCGGGTATGTTTCAGACGGTAAGACCCATTCTGCCCTTCAGCTCCCACGAGGTTAATCATCGCAGACGGCTGTATCATTTCGGTATTTCCCAAAGGCAAACCCAGCAAAATTCGGTTCAGTTGCTCAAACTGGCTTGTGTAGCTTCCTTCAATCGTATGGTGGCCGCTGTTGTGGGGCCTGGGAGCAATTTCATTGACGAGTACCTCCGCATTTTGGGTTACAAACAATTCCACGGCAAACAAACCCGGCGACTGCAACGCCTGTACGGCGCGCATGGCAATTTTGCGGCAATCCGCTTCCAGGTCTGCCGTGGTTTCGGCGGGTGAAAAGAGAAATTCCACCAGGTTGCTCTGCGGATTGAAGTACATTTCGATAAGCGGATAGGTTACCACATTGCCAAAACGGTCAGCGGCAACGATGACAGAGTATTCGGTGATATTTTCATGAAAATGCTCAACCACACACGGTCCGGGTGATTTGTAGCTACCGGACTCAATGGCTGATTTTGCAACAATATCCACGCCCTTGCCGTCATAGCCGCCTGTGCGCTGTTTTATCACTACTTTCCCTCCGCCAAATGACTTTGCGACCGATGCCAGATCAGAAGGATTATCACAAATGACGAATTCTGCCGTAGGAATGGCATGCTCACGGTAGAACAGTTTTTGTATACCCTTATCCTGAATGGTTTTCAGGGCACGGGCAGCGGGAATAACCGTTTTACCGGCATGTTCCAGTTCCAGCAGTGCATCACTGTTGATGTGTTCAATTTCAAAGGTCAGCACGTCGCAATCCTCAGCCAGTTTACGAATGGCTTCGGCATCTTTCAGGCTACCCTGTAAAACGCTGTCAGCGACGGCAGATGCCGGACAATGCGCATCATTTTCCAGCACGGTATATTTCACATTCCAGGGGCGCGATGCTTCAATCAGCATTTTGCCCAGCTGTCCGCCTCCGATTACCCCTATCCTGAGGTTAGCAGGCAATCTTGCGTCATTATTCATCATCAAAATCCTCCATATGAAACAGGGAATTATATTGCTTTCGGTACATATCCGGCTGAAAGGTTTGCAATGCAAAGTTGTGGGCCGCACGCGACATTTCTGCTTTTCCCTCTGCTGACAATTTGCAGTAGGCTTCCAACGCAGCCGCAAACACATTGCTGTCAAGGGCAAGTTCTGCCCCGGCATTTTCGTGTTGCAGTCCTTTCCAAGGGGTATTCTCTCCTATATAGCAGGGCAACCCGCAGGCGAGTGCCTCGGCAATGGCATGGCCAAAGTTTTCGCCTTTGCTGCAGGAGACAAACACATCGTACTGTTTATAATATTCCGCCATACTTCCGTGCGGAACGGACAGGATATGGTTTACGGCAATGGTCTGAGGCAATTGTTTTATCGCGGTAGAAAAGGTATTAAAGTAAGCTTCATCGGCATAATCACCGATGAAAGTAACCTCTGCCGGCACGGTTATCCGGCCCAGCGCTTTCAGCAGCAACAAAGGATCTTTTTCATCAGATATTCGGCCAACAGAGATAATTTTAAGCACACCCTGATTTTTTAGGACCGGCTCCAAAGGCATAATGGGAGCTGGAATGTTGGCAGCTTCGAAAATCCTGGCCTTTTTGCCCATTACCGTTTGTATTTCGGCTGTTTCATCGGGCTGGGTACTTTGCCAGTCAATGTTGTTAAACCAGCCAAAAACCCGGGCAAGGGTTAAGAAGATTTTCTTTTTTAAAGGCTTTACACTTCTTGCGGTACTGTGTAACATGCCACGCGGGGCGACTACCAGTTTGCTGTGTTTGGAGCGATGCCACCACAAAATGGGATAAATGCTGAAATAGAGCGAGAATATACCCTGCACATACAGCACATCCTTTTCGGTTACATGTTCATCCAGCAAATTAAACATACGTGAACGCTTCAGGTCTGCAGCATTCAGGTACATCACTCGGGCTTTGCCCTGCCAGTCCAGCCATTTCCCGGTTTCAACAGGCAAGGGTTCATCACTGCCGTAATCGCGGTTTCCGCAAACAATGCGAAAGTTGTAATCCGTGTGAAAAAGGCTGACCAGATTTACCAAAGACCTTACCGGGCCACCGGCCCTGAAAGCCGGATCAAACCAGTCGCAAACAATCACCACACCGGGCTTTTCAGTCATGGATTTGGTTTTTATGAATCCAGTGACCCAGCACGGCCAGGCTCCACGCCTTGTGCCAGTCGGTATTTTCCTTCTGATCAAGACCCGCAATGAGCCTGTCTATATAGGCCGGATTCAATATCTCCAAATGCTTCAGCAGTTCCAGTTTTTCGGTGCAGAACGGCTTGAGTTCGCGACCAGTCCAGGCTTGCCATGGAAAGGAGAAACCCATTTTAGGTCTGTCCCAGATTTCACGGGGCAACAAATCTCCCATGGCATCAATCAGCAGTTGTTTTGGCGGTTTCAGGGGTTTGAAATCATCCGGCATGGCCAGCATGAACTCCACCAGATCTTTGTCCAGGAAAGGTTCTCTGATTTCTAGGCTATGAGCCATTCCCATCTGATCGGCATCACGGAGCAGGATGTTTTCCAGGTAGGTACTGCACTCTGCAATGGTGATTTCCGATACCAGTTTGGGACCAAAAGGATCATCCGTTTCGGTTTGAAAATAGCGGTGGTATTCGGCCCCGGCCTGTTCCAGTTCTTCCACATCCATGGCTTGCCGGAAAACAGGATACATGTGCGCCCAGTCCCATGTAGGAAGGCCGGCAAGTATGGCCAGTTTGCGGGACGCCTTGCCTTTTAACATTTTAGCAGGCAGGACTGCTGCGCTTTTACGCATGCCCGACGGCAATTTTCCAATAAACCGGTATTTCTTAAGTTGCTGCAGGTAACCAAACACAGGATAACCGCCAAAGAGTTCATCACCGCCAATTCCGCTCAGAGCCACGGTAATTCCTGCACGCTTGGTATATTTGGAAATAATGTACGTATTAAGGCCATCCATGCCCGGATGATCCATGGCATTGAGTGCTTCGGGAATATCATGCAGAAACTCATCCGGCCTAAGCAGGATGGGATGATGGTCTGTGCGGTATTTATCAGCAATAATCTCAGCGAATCGTTTTTCGCTGTATTCCTGCTCATCAAAATATACATTAAATGTCTTTACCTGCCTGTCAGATAATTTGCACATGGCAGCCACCACAGCCGAACTGTCTATGCCACCTGAAAGGAAAGCGCCCAGGGGCACATCGCTCATCAGACGCTTTTCAACCGCTTTGAAAATAAGTTCGCGGGTTTGCTTGATAACCTTTTCATAAGGACCCGGCAAGGTGTATTTATCGCGGCAATCCTCCATACGCCAATAGTGGCGCACACCAAAACCTTTTTCGTCAACGATGGCATAAGAGCCTGCCGGAAGCATCTGAACACCGTTCACCATGGTCTCCGGACTGTAAACGGTCTGATACAGCAGATAATTACCCAGGGCTCGGCGATTGATACGGGCTTTGAAATGACCTGAAGTCAGTAGCCCTTTGATTTCACTGCTGAACAGGAGTATATCGCCGCCGCGGCAGAAATACAGCGGCTTCACACCCATGCGGTCCCGGGCCAGGATAAGCTGTTTTTTCTCGCGGTCCCATACGGCAATGGCAAACATACCGTCGAGCATGGCAAATGTCTGAGTGCCGTATTCTTCCAGCAGGGCCAGAATTACTTCCGTATCGGTTTCAGTACGGTAAGGATATTTTCTGTGTGTAGCCTTGAGTGTTTTGTAGTTGTAAATTTCTCCGTTGTAAACAATCGTATACCTGCCGCTGGCCGAGGTCATAGGTTGCCGGCCTTCTTCGGAAAGATCAATAATACTGAGACGGCGATGGCCAAGGCCAATGTTTTCCTCCGTAAAGATGCCTGTGGCGTCAGGTCCCCTGTGTACCAGTGCATTGTTCATATGCACCAGCATATCGGTTGCCCGAAATCTGTCTTTTAAACCAAAAATACCGTTAATGCCACACATTTATCTTGCCAATTGCGGTAAATTGCATGCTGATTGAACATTGTATTTGTCACGGACGGAATTTACCCTTTTGTGCTGGGAGGCATGCAAAAGCATGCTGCCTACATTATCAAGCACCTTGGTGGCACCAGTCACACTGTGGATGTTATTATCCCTGACAAAGGGATAAACACTGCCGAAGAGGCAGCATCCCGATTCTGGGAAAATGGGGTTCCAGACAACATCCGTTTTCATGTGATTCCGTATCCAAAAATGCCCCGTTTCCTGGGACATTATGTGGTGGCAAGTTATTTGTACTCACGTAGGATTACAAACTATTTTTCCCATAAAATATCAACCGCCGACATTCTTTTCGGAAAGGGCTATACATTGTGGCACTGGCTGGCGCGTCCAAGCCGGCCACAAATCCCCGTCATTGTTCAGTTACACGGGCTTGAGATGTTTCAATCTGCTTACGCTTTCAGGGAAATGCTGGATAAAATGCTGATGCGTATTCCCGCGGTTCCCATCATACGGCTTACGGATTACATATTTTCCTACGGTGGCGGTGTGAAGGAAATACTCATGAAACAGGGGAAAAAAGAGGAAACCATTTTTGAACAATACGGCGCTGTAGATGATTTTTGGCTGAATCCCCCCCCCCAACCAAAAGAAAACGGACTGGTGAGAAAATTTTTATTTGTGGCACGAAACGAATTCCGCAAAGGCTATCATCTTTTGTTTGAAACCCTGCAGGAGCTGATTACCGACAATGAAACTTTTGAGATTGATATTGTAGGGGATTTACCTGAAACACTTCACCTGAAAGATCCAAGAATTCGCTATCACGGCAATCTGACAGCTGAAGAACTAAAATCCCTGAAGGAAAAATGTGAAGTATTGCTGCTACCCAGCCTGTCAGAAGGTTTTCCAACCATCATTATTGAATCCATGGCACGCGGTCTTTGTGTTGCTGCTTCTGACGTAGGTGCCGTACCAAAAGTAATTGACAGCACCACGGGCTGGCTGCTGAAACCCGGTGACAGCAAGGAACTCAAAGACAAAATGAAAGCCATCATCAGGATGTCTTCCGGGAATCTGGCAGGCAAACAATTGGCCTCTTACCAAAAAGTATTGCATGATTTTCAATGGGAATCTACGGTAAATCAATTAGCTTCGCATTTAGAAAAAGCTACCCATGATTATCGGCAACGGATTGATCGCCAACAGCCTTAAAAGAATTGACAGTGAAAATATTACGTTTTTTTGCTCCGGTGTATCCAATTCTGCCGAAACAGACCCCGCCGCCTTTCAGCGGGAACTGAGTCTGCTCAAAGCGCAGAACAAGGAAAATCTGCTGTGCTATTTTTCCACCGTAAGTATCTTCAACCCTTCCAAACAGCAAGCTCCGTATATATTGCACAAAAACAATATGGAAATGGAGATCCGCTCAGATTTCCCGCAGCATATTATTATCAGGCTTCCCAACATGATGGGAGACGGTGGCAATGGATCCAATTTATTTCCGTATTTCCTGAGAAGCATCGCTGAAGGAAAAACTGTAGGCATTTTTGATAATACCCACCGCGAGCTCATGGAAACCGAGCTTTTGCCCGATATTGTCAATGCCTTGGTTTCGGCAAATTTCAGGGGCACCATCAACGCAGGTTTCGGCAATGCCCCCAAAGTGCAGGACATATACCTCTACCTGTGCAAGCTTTTGGATGCTGCACCCAATATGAAAATTGAAAAAGGAGAAGACGCCTACGAAGTAGATTACTCCGAATTTACCACCCTGATGAAAAAAGCCGGCGTATCACCGGCAGGAAACTGGCAGGAAAGAGTGGAGCGCTACGTGAATTTATACAGAAGCCAGTTTGTGTAATGTGGCAGACCAGGCATGGGTGTCATAAATACCCGCAAGTGCTGCGCTGATTTCACCCATTTTTTTGCGCTGTTCTTCATCGGTCTGCATCATGGCCTTCAGGGCATTTTTCAGTGATACTGCATCACCCGATTTGAACAAAAACCCATTTTCCCGGGGTTTTAAAAAAGCATGATGCGCGTTTACAGCGTCGCTGAGTATGAGCGGCATTCCGGCAGCTGCAAATTCCTGCACAGCAACCCCCCAGGGTTCAAAGCGCGAGGGCAACACAAAAACATCGGTCTGGGATATGAGGTATTCCATCTCTTCGGGCTGAACAAACCCTAAATGACGGATGCCGGGATACTGAATGCGGTGTTCGTATAGCGGTCCGGTTCCTGCACACCAGAGCTCCCATTCCTTGTTACCTTCTTTGTGCAATGACATGAAGGCCTTCCACAGCAAATCATATCCTTTTTGGGGAATATACCTTGCCACAACTATAAAGCGCCTCGGTCTTTCACCTGATTTAATCTTGGCCGCTAAATCTCGGTAGCGCTGCAAATTGGCAGCATAAAAACCGGTAAAGACATTTTCGGGTTTAAATCCCAGAATAACTGCATACTTCTTCTGAGGCTCGCCCGGCACCCAGCAATAGCGGGTAATCGTTCTCAAAATAATTTTTGCGGGCAAAAACAACAACCATTGTTTAAGTGTTCCCCGCCAGGTGTTGTCAAGGCAAAGTACAAAACGGTAAGCCTTTCCTGCCATGCGCGCCAGTCTCAGATAATCTTTATCCTGCCAGCCGGACATCAGTATCAGATCCGGGCGAATTTGTTTAATCAACTCGTATAGGCCTTCAGCTCCCAGTTTCTTTTTCTCGTGCATAAAAACACCTTGCGGAATATGAAATTGAAACGGTGCCTCAGGGTTAATCGGATAATGCACAACATGTATTGTGTCATCGGGATGGAGACGGAGGTGTTCCTGAAAACAGTCTATGCTGTAACCGGCCAGTTCCGTATAAAGAAATAAAAAGGTCATTGGTCTGATTGAAATGTGTTTAACCCCGATTTTGCCTTTATTTTGCCTCCCTCAATGCGCCTGGAAAAGTACCTCATCATTTTGACCGTGTTCACGGTTTTTATGGATGACTTTCGCTTTGGCGACGAAAAAGACAGGGCTTTTGTGGCATTTGATTTTTATTACTACTATGTAATCTGGTTGCTCTTTATCCTGCACTACATGGTTAAACGCAAGGAATTTCCCTTTTGGCCCCGCTGGTTTTTACTGGGCATTTTGGTTTTGTTTACCAATTCTCTGCTGGGTGGCTTTGTCAGTGACAGTTTGAAATTTGGCATGATAAAGCAAATGCTTGGCATTGCGTATTCCTCTATTGCCTACTTCAGTATTATTAAATTCGAAAATTTCGACCTGCATAAAGTATTCCGGTATTACCTGTCCGGGGCATTCTGGGTCAGCATCTGGGGATTGGGTGAGCAGGCAATGCATGTGCTGGGTTTTAAATACCGTTTTGCCGACTCTGTCATTGAAGATTTTACAAGAATGCTGGGCTTTGCCAATTTTTGGGAAAACTATAAAATAACCTCTACCGGTTTTAACAGGGTTTATTCCATTATGGGGGAGCCCTATTTTTTGGCAGTGGCTTTGCTTCCTGCTGTGTATTATCTCACGAACTGCATGATTGGCCCTAAACTGGTCCGAAACCGCAAAGAATGGTTCCGTTTTGGTGTTATTGCACTGTGCAGCCTGTTTACGTTCAGCGCAGCCGGATATGCAGGTATTGGGCTGAGCGTAGTGCTGGTAGCTGCCAACCACGGCTTTTTCGATTTGAGGCGATTTGGCGTATTCTTCATACCCATTTTCCTGCTGTTTATTTTGCCTCAGATTTCGAATTTAAGGAAATTGTTCTTTGAACTCCAGGTTCGCGTAGACGACACAATTAAAGCCTTTGTATACAAAGGAGTTATGAGTAAAAAGGAAATTGCCAAACTCAACTCCTCCACCTTTGCCTTGTATTCAAATTTTCTGATAGCAGGAAAGGCATTTGAAGCTCATCCGTACACAGGCGCAGGACTCGGATCTCACGAATTGAGCTATCAGCGTTATTTTGACCGTTTTCTGGATAAGAATCTGCAAAAAATGTATGGCAATTTCAACTCCAAAGATGCCAATTCACTGTTTATCCGCATGCTTTCTGAAGGTGGATTGGTTGGACTAAGTCTGCTGCTGGTTGCCATTTTTGCCTTCTTCGTATATAAAAGAGGGATTCAAGATCCCAATCTCTGTCATCTTACCCTGATTAATCAGGGTGTTTTCCTGATGCTGATTGTAAGGCTGCTGCGTACTGGAAATTATATCGGGCAGGGCTTTTACTTTTTTTTCTTTTTGTATGCGCTCGCAGCCATTCAAATCAGGCAATACTATAAAAATCAGGATTCAGCTGAAACCGCAGCCAGTATACCGGAAGCCTGAGCGGTCCAGGTGTGCTGCTGCAGAATTTTTTCCCGAAAACACGCGCCCATCTCTTTTGCCGATTCAGGGTTTTGCAGCATAAAAAGCAATGCATCCTTCAACTCTGTCGGATTATCAGACACCAGCAAGCCATGTTTCCTATGTTCCATTACATCCTTCAGGGGTTCCTTGTCGGGTGCCACGATAGGAACACCCAGCAGTCCGTATTCAAATATCTTTATGGGAGAACCATACCAGTTGGATGAAGGCATGACTGCCACATCAAATGATTTGATATAATTCATCACGGTGGCATGGGGAACTTTACCGGTGAAGGTATACGATTGTGATGGCAGCCATTTTTTTGCTTTTTTCTGCAGCCCCTCACGGATACTGCCATCCCCGACAATCATAAGATGTGCATTTGGATACCGGGCCACCACTTCGGCGAATGCCTTAATTAGCAAATCAACGCCGTGGTAGGGAAACAAACTGCCCACAAAACCGATGATTCGGATGTCATTTGAAAAACCTGAACGAATCTGCGCTACGGTGCCGGTGTTAAACTGTTCTTTCTTCGGATTAATGGCATTGGGTGCCACATAAATGGGTTTTGGGCATCCGTAAAAGGTTTGCAAGTATGTCTTTATGGCTGAAGAAACCACAATGATATGGTCGGTTCCTTTCAGTTTTTTGCGCTCTTTGCTATGCCCCAAAAACCTCAGTAAATCCGGCCCTTCGAAAGCAGCCATCTCCTCCACCACGGGGCTATTTACTTCCAGCACGTGTTTTATACCATGCTTTCTAGCCATTTTCACACCGCTGTCCTGCAGGTATTCGCCACGTTCGTAAATCATATCGGGCTGAAATGTATAAATAGCCTGCTCGAGCTGTTTTCCGGCTTTTCTATCGTGTTTCAATAACTTCAGGTCTTTGAGGGCATTCCAAAACCACAGGGGCAGTAGTTTTTTAATCCCCGAAATGTTGCCTGCTTTTTCTGATAATCCGGATATGTGCGCATTTACGGCTGATGATTCGGTCCCACCCAGCACCACGGGCAACACCTCATGACCCAACTGACGGAAAGCGTGTATACTTTCGCGCTGGTGCGTGCTGTAGCCCACTTCACTCACAATATCATGGGTGGGATGGGGAGAATAGTAAATAATGCGGAGTTTTTTCAAGACAAGGAATAGCCTGCTGCCCGCATCACATCTTCGCGGGTATAGGATTTCATGGGAATATTGATTTCGGTTTTGGCAAAGGTTTCAGGGATATTCTCGCCATCTATCAGTTTTTGTAACCAGGGTTTGTAATACGCGGGGGTTTGAGGGCGGTAGACTACTTCTTGCAAATACGCAGCATCCAAAATGCCTTTTTCCTGAATAAACCGACAAACCGTCTGTATACTATAGCTGTCAATTTCAGGCCCTTTTGCACTTCGGGTGGGGGCAAAGTACTCATTTTCATCAATGCCCGCGAAAGCGTCTCCAACAGGGTACCACTGCACGGTGTTGGCCACGGATATTCCAAACTGTTTTTCCATGCCCAGCAACTGTATGGCTTTGCGCAGCGGAGTTTTTAGGGCTTTCAGCACCGGGTTGTGGCGCAGCGCGTCCGTAGCGCGTTTTTTATCAGGTGTCCACAATTGCAAGGTGGCGCTGTAGGATTCGGGCAGATATACAATGTGTGGTTCCCAGCTGTCGATGGTATGTACAGGATATTCCTGCTGGGTGAAATGTTTGTTTACCTTCAGCCTGGTTTTGCTGCCTTCGGTAACAATATTTTTATCAAACAGCATGGTCTCATACCCAGAGCCAAGAATGGCAGCAGTGGTAAGGATGTAGTTGTTGTGGTGATGTATGCAATGTGCTGCTATTCCGCCGGCATGGGTAGGATGGGCCGCAAAAAAATGAATTTTCATCACCACGTCTTCGTTTTCAAAAATGTACAGAAACGGGATGTTGTACTGGCTCCAGGTCTGCTTCAAATATCCTTCATCATCAAAATTGCGCTGCAGCACTAGTTTCAGAAATTCGGTGTCGTTGCCCATTTGCTGCAAAATGGGTCCTGCTTTCTCGTGCAATACCTTTCGGTCTTCGTGAATGCGGTTAAGCTCCAGAATCTGTTTTATATAGGGATGTTCGGCGAGTTGTTCCTGATTCATGTGGATTTACAAAGGTACTACGATTGCTGTTACGATGATTTTGTCCGTACGGGACCGGAAATGGGTAAGAATACTTGCTTTTCCTCAACCCCGCCGACTGTCGTCAGCGACCCCTATCCCGGTGGTAGAGGGGGTGGAGTTTCGTGATGCATTTGTGCAGCTTTGTCAACTTTTAAAAGTTGACAAAGCTACTCACTGAAAAACGCATCCTCATAATACCGCACAAAACGGAGTCCCCATTTGGGTTTCGGGATGCGGGATTTTATGTCTTCGCCCATGGCTTGTTTTATGGCCAGCACGGGGAGGTTGATACCCATGCCCAGGGCTGTGGTGGTGCTTCCCTGCAGGCGCGGATTGATTTCCAGGATGTAAAAACGTCCGTCTTCACCGCGTTTCACCTGCAGACCATTGGGTCCGTGCAATTTCATACAACGAAAAACCCGGGCTGCGTAATCCATGATTTCCGGGTTTTCCTCAAACACCCCTGCCACACTGATGCCATTGTTCATGGCGATGCGCTTGCGTGGCAACAGCAGCAATGGTTCCCCCTGATCCAACAGAGCATCTACAGTGTACTCATCTCCGGGCAGGTACTCCATTACCAGCATGTCCGGCAAAGTTCTGTCGCCAAACAACGCCATGATGGAATCAAGTGTGGTGTGGGTATTTCCCGGTTTTTGCTCAAAAAACGCTTCAAATGAGCCCGCACCGGCATCCAGAATGCGCATGCCACGGCTGCCATTGGATAGTGCCGGCTTGATACAAACTTTTTTGTGGGGATAGCCCAATTTATGAGCAAACAGTGAAATTTCTTCAGCCGAGGTTGCGGTATAAAATGCTGCCACAGGGATTCCGGCCTGCTGCAAGGTGTACATAAGTTTAAGCTTATCGTTGGCGGCATGCAGCTGCTCCGCATCCGAAACAACGATGAGGGTGCCCATTTCCAAAAAACGGCCCATCTGATTTGAAAGCACTTCCAGCTCGCGTGTTACCAGGGGCAGCAGCACATCGATTTTTTGCTCCCGGCAAATCTGATGCATTGTATCCAAAAACGCGGGGTCGGAAGCCTTGGGAATTTGAAAAAACGGAGCATGCACCGCCCTTCCCGAGGCATAAGGATTGGCATCGGCCACCAGTAGGTTGATTGACTCATCCTGCAATAAAGCCTTTATGATGCCCGGTCCGCCGGGAGCGCCGGCGCCAGTGAGGAGGGTGCGGGTTTTGTTGTTTATTGGTTTAATGGTTTATTTGTTTAATGGTTTATTTGTTTAATGGTTTCCTGTTGTCCCGTCCTGAAAAAGGTTGATGGTGATTGGGTGTGGAACATTAAAATTTGTCAAATTTCAAAAAGTTGTCAAATTTGATTACTGGGTTATCACCATCCGCACCACCTCGAATACTTCGGCCCATTCCAGGCCGGCCTGAACGCCGCGCATGCGGGCCTGGCTGCGGGTGAATTCGGGATTCATGTAAGGGCGGTGGGCCTGGCTTTTGTATTGGGCCAATGCCTGAATTTTCTGTTCAAGGTGGTCCTTTTTCAGTTCAAAAAACAGGGTTGTTTTAAACTCAAAATTATTCCAGGGCAATTCATAGCACAGCAACGTGGAAAATTTGAAGGCACGTACTGCCTCCTGAGCAATGGTATAATGATCCTGATGAATATCGTTTATACTCGGTACAAACACTACTGAAGGTTTCAGGTATTCACGCAGTTTAAGTATATCATCCAGCAGTTGCTGCCGGTGGTAATTGAAGGTGCGCACATCGTAATCAAAAAGATGGAGGTTTTCTTCGGGTATTCCCAGTTGCCGGGTGGATGCCTTGATTTCCTGCACCAGCACATCCTCCGGAAAACCGGCTAACACACTGTGCCGACAGGCAGAGAAAGCCGCTATATGAACCCTGTTGCCTTGTTCCAGCAGCAGTCGTATGGTGCCGCCACAGCCCAGCTCTGCATCATCGGTGTGGGGTGAGAGAATGAGTATGGTTTGGTTATGGATTTGCATGGTTAATTTGTGCTGTTTTCAAAAAGTTGAAGTACCTGTTTTGCCTGGTTCCGGAAATGAAAAGGCTCTGTATCAAAATCACCGTTGTAATCTAGATTGTCTAAGTCTGCGTGGAGAGACATAAAACCAGATGTGATTTTACTATATGGAATAAATAGACCGAGTCGGTTTTTAATAATGAACTCAGAAGCTTCTCCTTCAGTGCCTACAGCAACGATGGGTGTTCTGGTTGCTACTATCTCCATGAATTTGGTAGTAATGCTATCCTTAAAATGAGGAGGAATAAAAAGCAACGCGGCATGGCTTTTTTGAAGAATGGATACCACCTGAGCCTCTGCAACCGGAGGGTGATAACTTACATTCTCAGGAATTGCTTTTACTGCTTCAAAGACATTGGAATATTTGGTTTCTGTTGTGTAAAATGAAATTTGAATGTTTGCCTGGCTTAAAACTTGTGCCAGATCCTGCATGGGTTTTTCCTGCCCAGAGTGTATTGATCCAAAATTCACCAGACAGATTTTTGCACCCGGCTTCGGATTTCTGGAACCTTTATAAAACACGTCATCCACACCATGGGGCAAAATGCTTATTGCGGCTGCATTTTCA
>CANHQZ010000030.1 GCA_947463125.1 Flavobacteriales bacterium
CGACAAAAAAGAGCCTACATCCTTCTACATCAGTGATGATAAGTGGCGAAAGTTGTTTGAAATATGCCTTGATGACATGGGAATGAGTGATACTGATAACCCGGAACCCAAGGCGCTTATGAAGGATGCGCGTTTGCGTGACTACATCAACGATCCTCACCAGCGGTTTATTTACATAACAGATTTTCTGGCTATGTGGACATTGAATTGTGAGATGCAGATGATTACCGATGATGCCCCTGGTAAAGAGTATCCTTTGGTATTTAGAAGCGAAGGCAAATCACCAAGACAAAGGGAAGACAGCCGATTCAAAATGCTGGATGACAACGAATTTGATGCCCTTGCAGCCAAAATACTGGCCGCCAAAGCCGGTAAGAATATCATGGAGGGTGCTGAAGAAGAATTAATCGATGCCACAGATGATGATGATGACGATGAACTTGGTTTGAATGAGTATGGCGATGGCACCGATGATGATTTTGGAATGGACGGATTCTCAGAGGTGAGCGACCAATAATATCGGCTTTTTTCAATGAAGCCAAGGATTATAGCTATAGCAGGACCCACCGCTTCAGGAAAAACAGATCTTTCTATACAGATTGCACAGCAATTAAAAACAGAAATCATCAGTTTTGACAGCCGACAGTTTTACCGTGAGCTAAACATTGGCGTTGCCCGCCCCTCTCCGGACCAACTGTCTGCCGTAACCCATCATTTCATTGCAAACAGAAGTATTTTGGAACCCTACAGCGCCGCCTCATTTGGCGCAGAAGCCAGAAAGTCAATTAATAACATTCTCAATAGCAATGATTTTGTTGTTCTTTGCGGAGGAACAGGATTATACCTGAAGGCGGTTTTGGAAGGTTTTAGCCCGCTGCCCCAAACCCCACCCGAAATAAGGCAGCAAGTAAATTCTTTATGGACGAATGAAGGTGTTCCGGGATTGATCCGTTTAATTAACAGTAAAGATCCTGAAGCACTGCTGAAGGTTGAAAAACAAAACCCTGCCAGGCTAAAACGCGCTGCAGAGCTGTTGCTCAACTCCGAAGACAGGACGCTAAGTGAATTGTATGCAACCAAAACAGATCCCATAGAACATTCATACATGATTTTTAACCTAAATCCCGACAAAGCAGCCCTTTACGAAAGAATTGAGCAAAGGGTGGATAATATGCTGAGTTCCGGCCTGATTGAAGAGGTTAAATCCCTTACTGAATATAATACCCTGCCGGTGCTAAAAACAGTGGGCTATTCAGAGCTGTTTGACTTTTTTGATGGCAAATGTTCAATGGATGAGGCGGTACTTAAAATCAAACAACACACACGGAACTATGCTAAGAGACAACTTACCTGGTTCAAAAATCAAACGCATGGAACTTTCTTACAGCCTGAAAGAGCAGCGATAAGTATCTTGAATGCTATCTGAACGATATTTGAATGATACATCAACAAAAAACGGGCCTTTCGGGCCCGTTTTTTATTATTGTTTAAATTGTAGTATTAACGACTTGATCTTGGAGAAGGTGGCAATACCGGTACAGGTGCAGGTTTAGGTGCTGCAGGCCTAGATCCGCCAAATTTGAACTCCATTTTGTTTTTATCTTCTGATTTGCAGGCAGGGTCAACAACTATACGGTCGCGGGTTATACCAAACTGACTTACCAAAGCTTGAATGATGGCTTCAGTGCGGCATGATCCTATTACGTCACCTTTTTTACCTGCATACATTTTTTCTTTCTCACCGGTAGAACCGCAAATAACCAGTTTTTTGTCCGGACACTGCTTCATCTTATCGGCAATCATCATCATCACAACCTGGAACTCAGGCCTGATCTGACACTTGTTATTTTCAAAATACAATGAAGGGAATGTCATGTCATCGCAGTTACAGCAATTGTTTACAATGCTGCGACCTCTTGCGTCTACCATAGCACCAATTGGACTATTGGGTTCAAGATCACGCACATTGGGAATGTTGTCACCGTCTGAATCTATCATACGACCTTCAGCATCCACTTCAACACCTTTTTCTGAGAATGGCTCTTTATCCTTGTAATCAGCAATACCATCACCATCAGTATCAACTGCTGTGCCATTGCCATATACATTTACACCTTGTTCTGTGCTGTCATCTACATCGAAGAAATCACTTACACCATCACCGTCAGCATCTGAATAAAGCGTGTCCACGCGGCGATCCAGTTTGTTTACCTTTTCATAAATGCTCTCAATCGGACTCAACCAGTCATAGTGCTGGTTGCTTTTGCTGCCGAATTTCCATGCACCGTAAACGGTAAGGGTGCTGTATTGGTCAAACCAGCGGTTTTGCCATATAGCTGTATTGTATACATCAATATTGTCAGTTCTGTTGTACGTCTGGCGATAATCCAGCCCAATATCAAAGTTTTTACCAAGGTTATGCTTGATTCCAAAGCCAAAAGGTACATTCCAGTGTCTGCCTTCCCAGCGATCTTCAACATCTCTGCCAACATTAGGATTGGGTGTTCCCTGTCCGAAATAGTGATTCAAGTAATAGTCTCCGCCAATATAAAGACGCTGGTCATTAAACTTGGCCACAGAACGGTAAGAGCCCCAGCCACCGCCGATGAACAGGTTTAACTGTGTTTTGCGCAGCGGACGCAGGAAGCTGATGTTTCCGAGTGTGAAAACCATTTGAATGTTGTAATCCTGAAAATTACTACGGAAACGGAAATAGTCCTTGTACAGCGTGGGAAATTGAAAATCCCTTGCACCTCGAAGAACTCCGACATTGTATTCGGCCCGTAAACCGAAGGTTTGGGAAATGCTGTATTTGGCAAAAGCTTTGGCATGCCATCCCGGCTGCACTTTGTCTGCATCTCCGAAGAATTGGGTAGAACCTGCACCCAAACCTACGGACCATTGCTTGGCGCGACGATCCACAAAATAAGAGGTTACAGAATACTGACCTGAATCTTTTTTCTTTTCTGCTTTTCCGGAAGGCCACTTTTCCATAGCAGCTTCGTGATAATTGGCACCGGGCTTTTGCTTGTAGTAGGGCTGTGCAATGGCAGAAGCCATCATGCTTAATAGCAGACCCGCGGAAATACTTTTAGTTAAATTAAATTGCATCAGTTACAATTGTTGACTCTGCGAAAATAATAAGCAGGATTCAAATAATCAATAAAATAAAATGATTTTTGACATGGGCAACAATAACGACTTAAATATTAGACACAGATCATCCCAAACACATGATTCAAATCTGTATTTTCAACCAACAGATCAGTTGGATTATGCCTGAATTTCAATAAAATCTCAATCCATGAAATTTCTCTCTCCTGAGGATTTTTTTTATTAAAATATGTATTGATTATTTTCTGCAATTTCCTGAATTCCGATTCAAATGCAGGCTGAGATCGTACTTCGTTAATCAGCTCTTTTCGGGCTTTATCAAGGTCTTTTATCAATGAATCACTCTTAACCCTTAATGCTTTTATATCCTTATATTTTAATTCAAAAAGCGTTTTAAAAATACGCTCGTTGATTTGCTTCAGCGCACCAATTTCGTCATCAATGTGAATTGTACCTAAAATATTTCTTTCCAAAACCTGGGATGACACCTCAAATCCTTGCCAGATTGTATTTTGGGTTAGTGCGTTTTTATCTAAAAAATGTCGGTTTTTTTCATCCAGAATCACATACGAATCCCGTAGAAACAACAGCGGGGCAACCACATTTTCCTGTTTGAAAACTGCATGTAACTGATGCCAGTAGTGAATTTCAGACGGTCCGCAAACATAGGCCACATTGGGCAGTATGAGCTGCTGATACAGGGGTCTCAGCAACGCATTCGGACTAAATGATTCCGGTGTATGCTGTAAAAGCTCAGACATTTTTTCGACGGGAATAGCTTCTCCCGATGGATGTAATTTGAAACCTTCAGCATCCTTGTCAATTCTTTGCCGCAGACCATTGTTAAGGAGAAAAAAATGCCTTTTTCTGGGATTCACCTGGTTCCCGTACCCCAGCTGTTTCAGCTCATTCGAAGTATTTTGCAAGCCGTTATAAACAACATCCGATAAAAGGTCATGGGCTGCCAGTGACTTCAATCCGGATTTTAGGTGCACCTGATCGGGATCAATCACCAATAATCCGTATTTACCGAACAGCGCATTAATGATAAACCTCGTAGCAGACGACAAGGTGGAAAAACGACTGTAGGCTGTTTTAAACAGTTGGAATATATCCCGTATATCGGCCGGCAAATTCTCTTTTCTTCCCATTTCAATCCACAATTCACTGAGTTGTTCAAGTCCCTGGGTAGACAATCTTCCTGTTGGCACACCTTCCGGCGCAACCCAGTTGTAACTATTCCCAAACACACGGAGAGAGCTGATTTCAGCCACATCGTGATCTTCCGTTGCCATCCAGAATACCGGAATGAAGTTTTTATCCGGAAAACGGGCTTGTAACCTCCGTGCATGCCGAATAACGGAAGCTATCTTATAAATAAAAAAAGCAGGTCCTAAAAATATGTGAATCTGTTGCCCGGTGGTAACCGTAAAGGAATTTCTTTCACGCAGTTTCTGAAGGTTAGCGGCGACATTGGGATGAACATCAATCCCTTCGTACTGCTGTATTAATGCCTGAAAAAGAATCTCTCTGCCGCTTTCATCAAATTGCGAATATTGCCGGCAAATATGAGGGATTTCGCTCTCCGTTACAGGATAGAGCTTTTGCAGTTCTTCATCACCGGATAGCCAGGCATCGGCCAGCTTACCGTAATAGCCATCGGGTACTTCATGATGAATATTCAAATTCATGGATTGACTATTTCACCCTGAAGATCATAGGGACCATAACCGGTTATTTTCACATGGGCAAAGTCACCCATTCTTACATAATTGTTTTTAGCCTCAACCCACACTTCGTTATCAACCTCCGGAGAATCGGATTCGGTCCTGCCCACAAAATACTCACCATCCATGCGGTCAAAGAGCACTTTGAGGGTTTTACCCTGTTTATCGGCGTTTTTTTCTTCGCTGATTCCCATCTGCAATTCCATCAAGGCAGAAGCCCGTTGTTCTTTTACTTCGGCAGGCACATCGTCTGCCAGTGTATAAGCATGGGTATTTTCCTCATGGGAGTAGGTAAATACACCCAGCCTGTCAAATCGCTGATGCTTCACAAAATCATACAAAGCTTCAAATTCCGCCTCTGTCTCACCGGGATGTCCCAGCAGCAAAGTTGTTCTCAGTGCTATGCCCGGAATATCAGAACGCAGTTTATCCAGTAATTCTTCTGTACGCCTGCGGGTGATGCCTCTACGCATAATTTTGAGCATATTGTCAGTTGCATGCTGCACGGGAATATCAAGATACTTGCAGATATTGGGTCTTTCCGCGATTACAGGAATTACATCCATGGGAAACTGCGATGGAAATGCATAGTGCAGGCGAATCCACTCCAGACCTTCAATATCGCTAACGTGTTTTAACAAATCGGCCAGTTTTCTTTCTCCGTATAAATCCAGGCCGTAATACGTGGAATCCTGCGCAATCAGCATCACCTCTTTGGTTCCGTTGCGCACCAGTCCTTTAATTTCAGACACCAGATTTTCAATGGATTTGCTGACATGGTTTCCACGCATCAGAGGTATGGCACAAAAAGAACAGGGCCTGTTGCAACCTTCGCTGATTTTTACATAGGCGTAATGCTTTGGTGTGGTTGTAAGCCTCTCTCCTATTAGCTCGTGGCGATAATCGGCACCAACACTTTTAAGCAAATTGGGAAGTTCCAGCGTGCCAAACCAGGCATCTACTTCAGGAATTTCTTCCTTCAGTTCATCTTTGTAGCGGTGCGATAAGCAGCCGGTGACAATCAGTTTTTCCAGATTGCCGTCGGCTTTTTCCTGGGCAAATCTCAGAATGGTATCAATACTTTCCTGCTTTGCATTTTCAATAAAGCCGCAGGTATTTATGATGACGATATCAGCATCGTTTTTATCTGACTCGTGGCTGACATCAAACTCTCCGGCTTTAAGCTGTCCCATCATCACCTCTGAGTCAACCAGATTTTTACTGCATCCCAGCGTAATTACGTTTACTTTTGGCTGCTTGTGGCTTCTTGTTTTCATGATTGGAAAAGGGATTGTACAAATACTTTTTTATCAAACAGCTTCAAATCCTCGGCTTTCTCACCCAAACCTATATATTTGACCGGTATGTTAAACTGCTCACTGACACCAATGACCACACCTCCGCGTGCGGTTCCGTCAAGTTTGGTCACTGCAAGCGCATTTACCTGAGTGGCAGCAGTAAAATGGCGGGCCTGCTCATAAGCATTCTGCCCGGTGGTGGCATCAATCACCAGCACAACTTCATGCGGCGCATCCGCTTTGAATTTTTGCACCACTCTTTTCATCTTGGCCAGTTCATTCATAAGGCTCACTTTATTGTGCAATCGGCCTGCGGTATCAATGATTACCACATCGGCATTCTGCTCAACACCATGCTTTACTGCGTCAAAAGCTACCGATGACGGATCGGTATTCATACCATGACTGATAATCTCGGCTCCAGTTCTTTCTTTCCAAATTCCCAGCTGATCCACCGCAGCAGCCCTGAAAGTATCACCCGCAGCAAGCACCACTTTTTTCCCCTCGGCTGCATAGTGCCAGGCCATTTTACCAATGGTAGTGGTTTTTCCAACCCCATTTACACCCACAACAAGCACAATGTAGGGCTTTTCTGATGTGGTCAGTGCAAAATTATTCTGCACCGGCTCCTCTATATCGGGCATTAGCGATGAAATTACGTCAGCAATGCGGTCGTTAAGCTCCTGCTGTCCTAAGTATTTATCCTTAGCAACCTTCTCGTTCAGGGCATCGATAATTTTTACCGTTGTTTCCACGCCTACATCTGCGGTGATAAGAATTTCTTCAAGTTCATCCAGAAAAGCATCATCAACAGTGGATTTTCCGGCAAACGCCCTTCCTATGCGGGTGAAAATGTGCTCGCGGGTTTGTTGCAGTGCCTCACGGGTTTCCTGCTTTTCCTCCTCGGAATTTTTCTTTTTACCGAAAATATTAAAAATAGACATTACAAAATAAAAAGAGCCCCTGTTTCAGGAGCTCAAATTTAGGTGTTTAAAATCTTTTAAGGTTTGCTGAAGAAATCTTTTACCGCGTCCTGAGGTACGATTTCCTCACGGAATGTGTAATGGCCGCTTTTGGGCGATTTTACTGCCTTGATTACTTTAACATAATCATTACCTGCGCCTTCCTTCTTCAGGGTTGCTACTACTTTCTTTGCCATTATTTGATCTCCTTATGAACGGTCATTTTTCTGAGGTAGGGGTTGTATTTCTTCAACTCAATACGCTCAGGTGTATTTTTCTTGTTTTTGGTGGTGATGTAGCGGCTCATACCTGCTACGCCTGACCCTTTGTGCTCAGTGCATTCCAGAATTACCTGAATACGATTTCCTTTTTTTGCCATGGCTTAAATCTTTCCTTTCTTAAACAGGTTGTTGATACAGGCAGAAATACCTTTTTTATCGATGGTCTTCATGGTGCTGGCCGCAACCTTGAGTGTAATCCATTCTCCTGTTTCAGGAATGAAGAACTTCTTGGTTTGCAGGTTAGGATAAAAACGACGCTTCGTTTTCTTGTTAGAATGCGAAACATTGTTTCCCTTGAGAGCCTTTTTACCGGTTAAATCACAAACGCGAGACATAGTTTTTGGGGCTGCAAAGATAGTGAAATATATTGATTGAAAAAAATGTTACTCCTTTTTTTCTCCAAAAAGCACAAAAAAGAGTGAAACAACAAAAACTGCCACTCCGGCTTGTCGCTCCATGTAGCTTTCAAAAAACATGGATACGCCCAGCGCCATCAGTATGGAAATACCTGTGTGCGCAAGCATGGCACGGTACCGCAAAAACAACAGAAACAGCCATGCTAAAAAAAACAATAACACCCCAATTCCGGATTGAAGCGCCAGCTCCAGCAATTGATTGTGTGGCTGAATCCTGTCGGTTACAGGCAAATAGGTTTGTTTTTTCTCAAATCCCGACTGCATAGCGTTTTCCACCCCTGCAAGACCTACACCCGTCAATGGCTTTTCCCTGATGACACCAACAGCTACTTTCCATGCCTCCCAGCGACGACCGAAGCTTTTATCACTTAAGTTATGGCTTTGCTTTACTGCAAGTAAATCATCGGCAGTATTGATAATCCTGTTTCTTAATGAAGGCACAATTAATACCATGGACAAAGGAATAAGCAACAGAAGCCATTTTTTAGGACCCATCAACCAGCCGGGCAATGGCAAATGGTTTATTAAAAACGGCACACCCAGCCAAAAGGCAAGTATACCGGTTCGTGCGGATAGTATATGCAGAGAAACAATATTAATCATAAAACTGACTGCCATTAGCCTGCGCTGCCAGACTTTTTCTAGGTAGTTGGAAAAGGATAATTGTAGAATACAAACAACCGCTAAAATCAGGCTGAATTCAATATGATAAATAGAAGAAAATAAAGGCAATGGCTTGCTTTCCAGCACCATTTGATTCAGGAAACGGTAATGTGTTATATAATTTAGCACAGATGCTCCACCAATCCAGGTGTGTACAACGCCCGTAAAAAGGAGTATAGTTGCTGTAAACTTCCTCGTCTCATCGGGTTTTATGCACCAAATTAGCGGCAAAAGCCACAGCGGCAACCGTAACAGCAACTTCCGGGCAGATTCTTGATCAATACCAAAACCAAGCTGAATAAGCAACTGCGCCAAGCACCACAGCAGTGCAAATATGACCAACAGCCTGTTCTGTAAAAAAATCTCTTTCCGGAAGAGGGAGATTACGCAGGCAAAGAAAACAAGCAGTGATATGGAAGACAGGGCGGGTGAAAAATGCAGCGTACAAAGCGACAAAGCCGCGGATACAACCGCGGCTTTTATTCTCACTTCACTGGAAATTTGTGTAATCAAAACGCCCGACAAATTTAAGGCGCAGCGTACTTTATTTTCACGGAAGCCATATCGGCATTCAATCCAATTTTATCGGCAACGGCGGGCGTCATTATCAGACCTGAACCTTCGTACTGACGGGGTGTGTAATTATCAACCACCTTGCAATAGGCCATGCGACCTGATTCAGGATTGAGCACCACAATGATATTCCCCTTTGGCAATGTTGGATGCATTACATGGGTTCGGGTGTCTTCCATCTTACGGCTAACCACCTTGGCTACGGCTGTCTCTTCTTTTTCGGTTACAAAATCGTTCATAACGGCCGCTGTTTTCTCCGGCATTCCCGGATTAACATCGGTGGCGACCCTTGGACCGGGAGGTGCCGGTTTCTTCACTGCGGTATCTTTGGGTTTTGAGGCAACAACAGCAGCCTCAGATTTGGGTTTAACGGCGATATCTGTGTGAACCTCTACCGGTTTTTGCGGTGCCGGAACCTTTATCCTCTGCCCTACCTTCAGCTGATCGCCCGAAAGTTCGTTTATTTTACGGAGGTTGTCGACGGTGGTAGCATAGCGGGCCGCAATTTTATTCAACGTTTCTCCTTTGGCTACCTGATGCTCCCGGTATGCATCTTTATACAATTCTTCGCGGGCTGTGGACTTTACCGGTATGCGTATGGTTTCGCCTACCTTGATTACGGTTTTATTGTCATTCGCTTTCTGTATGTCTTCCACACTGCAGTGGAACTTTTTTGAGATCTTGTAATAATTATCCCCTTTCACCACTTTGTATGTGCTAAATGCCTTCTCCTGCTGGGCAGATGTACTGCCAACCATTAACAACATGAGGAAAAATGCCACGGTTTTCGCTGCTGATTGAATCATAATTACAAATCTAATCCGCCGCTTTTGACGCACAGCCAAAAGCACACGGCAAGCTATCCACCCGACCGCAAATCGTCTAATTAATCAAACACTACACAACCAGACCGTTTCGAAACGCATATCCAATCAATCCGGCTGTGTTTTTTGCATTAACACGCTGCATCAGATTAACCCTATGGTTATCAACGGTGCGCTTGGCCAGACAAAGCTTATCCGCAATTTCCTCATTGGTATATTCCATCGCAATCATCTGGAGTATCTGTATTTCTCGATTGGTAAATATGGGCTTGCATTTTTTCTTCCTGCCTTCCTTCTCTTCCTGTGGGTAATTGTTTTCATCTACGGGAAGTTCTTTCGAGAACAGTAAATCAATATTTTGCTTGAGAGAATCCGCATTCGCAGGAACATCAAAGAAAGCCATGTCAATCTTTTTTCCCTCGAACAAGGCGGCGGTTATGCCAGACAAATCAGCCGCAGTTTGATCACCGGAAACCGTTACCATCAGAACAGGTTGCTTTTGTCCGTCAACAAAAAGAAAAACCGGATTTCCCGATTTTAATACATTTATGTCTTCTGTTTTTAAGATTTTCAAAAGGCTCATAAAAATATTTCGACTACGATATTAGTCGGAAATATTCAATAAAGCAAATTTATTCTAACATTTATTCGTACTTTCCTGCTGCTACGCATATTCCTTTTTCCAGTTTAATGTATCGGTGACACAAATAGCGTGCGGCATCAGGATTGTGGGTGATAAAGAGATAAATCACACCCGTTTGTAGCTGGATGCTTTTCAGCAAATCCAGTATTTGCTTTTGAACCAATGGATCCAATGCAGCCACCGCCTCATCAAGCACCAGCACCTTTGGATTACCGGCCAGGGCACGAGCAATACACAAGCGCTGTCTCTGACCTCCGCTCAACTGGTGCGGAAAACGATGTAACAGGGATGCGTCCAGTCCCACCTGACTGAACAATTCAAGCACCTTATCTTCCGCTTCATCATATGGATATCCATGCAATTTCAAAACTTCCATCAGTGTTTCGCGGTTGCTGATTTCGGTATTGAGCGAAGAAAATGGATCCTGAAAAACCATCTGCACACCGGTAGGTCTTTTTTCGAGAATAGATTCTCCATTAAACAGTACACTACCGTCATCCGTTGATTCAAGACCGGTTAGAATTTTCGCCAGGGTCGTTTTCCCTGAACCGGAATAACCCAGTACAGCAAGCCCCTCACCCTTTTTAAGCGAAAAAGAAATGTGGCTCAATGCGTTGAACTCTTTTTTCTCCTGTTTATAGGTTTTGCCAAGTTCTGCCGCCTTCAATACAGCTTCCCCATGCTGCAAAGCCTCTCTTTTTCCGACAGGAAGGGCATCGGTAATGGCTTTTACATAGGGGTGTATTTTTTCTGCAGCAAGGATATCCTGAGAACTCCCTGAAACCACCATCTTACCATGCTGCATGACGGTAATGTGCCCGCAATATTTCATTACCAGAGGCAAATCATGACTCACCAGAATCAGGCTGCTTCCCATGTTTTTACAAACCTGCACCAGGATTTCAAGCACTTTTTCGGCTGTTTCCGGGTCCAGTGCCGTTGTAGGTTCATCTGCCAAAACCAGTGCCGGCTTATGCATGGTGGCCATGGCAATCATCACGCGCTGCCGCTGCCCGCCACTAATCTGATGCGGATATGCATCATAGATTCTTTCCGGCTGTTCAATACCCACATCAGCGAGGGATTTCAGGCAAATCTCCTTCCCTTTTTCTTTGTTGATTTTTTGATGAATCTCCAGCGCCTCCAGCAGCTGCCAGCCACATTTTCTTTGTGGATTAAGGGCGCTCAACGGTTCCTGAAACACCATGCCTATGGATTTCCCCCTGAGTTTTCTCAAGGCGTCTTTATTGGCCTGAAGCAATGACAGCGTAGCATTATTTTCTGTAAACGCTAATGTTCCCGCAGCATTCAGCTCTTTGGGCAACAAACCCATTACTGAGAGCAACAATAACGATTTACCGCTGCCGCTTTCTCCTATTACACCATAGGTCTTTCCCTTTTCAATGCGCAAATCAGGGATGGACGACAAAATCTTGTCACCACGGCAGATACAAAGGTTTTGAATATGGAGCATGGGATTATCCAACACATTCAAAACAACAATAAACGGATAAAATTGCCACCGAAAATTACCCACAAAAGAAAAGCCCCGTTTCCAGGGGCTTTTTTAAAATTACTGAAGTGTCAATCGAATCGGCAATGTTCTCCAGGCTGTGGTAAACTTACCGTTGTTCTGCGCCGGAATCCATGGCGGGCATTTCTGCAGTACGCGGATCGCTTCCTTGTCAAATTCCGGACATCCGGGTGTAGGCTGAATAATCTGGATTCTGGATATTCTTCCATTCACATCCACAACGAATTTAAGCTGCACGTAACCTTCGATACCTTCATCTCTGCAACGTTCAGGATATTCAAAATTGGCAACAATGAAGCGTTTGAAAGCTTCATCGCCTCCGGGAAACTTCGCTTCTACCTGCACCTTGCCGGCGGGTTCATTGTTTCCTTCAAATGGGCTTCCACCACCGGTGGATGCAGAACCATCAAAGGGATCGTCTGTCCCCTGCTGGGTCTTGGTACTGGCATTGGTAATGGTAGATACGGGCTCGGCTTCAAATTCCTCGTTTGTATTTTCATTGATAACCGGGGCAACGTAGGCCTGGGTGGCAACCGGTTCCGGTTCTTCCATTTTTGGCGGCTCCTTGGGCTTTTCTTCTTCCTCCTCTTCCGGCGGTTTCACGTCTTCAAGGTTGGTGATTACAATTTTTACTTTGTTGCCATCTTCCTTGCTTCCGATTTTTTCGAGAATCAGTGGAATAGAGGCGGCCAAAAGAACAGCGGAGCAGGCAATGGCTGTGGCCACTACTTTGGATTTGCGGTATATGCTTCTTACGTAATAAGCCCCGTAATCCTTGAAACGGCCCTCAAAAACCATGGCAAGGCGATCTTCCGATTCCGGCTGATCCCATGCGTTGAAAATGTCGTTTGCCATAACTCCTCCTTTTATTTACCTTGTTTTTTAATCAAATCCTTTTCCAGTTTGGCCATTCCTTCATCAATAACATAGTATTTGGCTATCTGGGTAATCATAAACTCATCCATCACATCAATCATGTTTCGGTAAGTGGCGCCCTCGTCATTTTTCACCAGGACAATCTGCTTGGATGATTTCTGAACGCCAAGCACTTCTTCATCCAGCTTTCTTTTTGCCGCAGTGTCTTTTTCATCGAGTTTGTTCATCCGCTTTTGAATATCCTGCAATTTCACGAGCATATCTGCGTTGTAATCAACCAGTACTTTTCTGAGGCCATTGCGGGTGTAATCGATGGGAATGAGTTCGGTTGTAGGTTTCAAAGAACCTCTGTAATAGTAAATCTTATCGTCTCCGGTGAGTAGCAGGGTAATACCATCCTTTACCTCAGGAGCTTTTTGATCCTTGGTTTTTTCATCCAGCTTCTCCGGGAAAATCATACGGAGTACTTTGGGTTTGCTGAATGTGGAGGTTAAAACGAAAAATGTAAGAAGCAGAAAGGCCAGATCCACCATGGGAGTCATATCCACATGGGTACTTGATTTTTTGGCTCTCTTTTTACCGCCTTTACCGTGGCCACCACCACCTGTTTCCTGAATTTGTGCCATGTTACTGTTCCTTTCTTATTTCAATGATGGTTCTGCTTCAAGGCCTGTTATCATCTGGAATTGCTTTACTTTGGCATCCCTGAAAACCTGAATTACATTTTTTACCGCGTCATACTTGGCATCGGCAGCGGCTTTTACCGCAAACTGTATGTAATTTGATTTATCGAAAGGAAGCTTTCTGGTTTTTGCCTCTTCTTCACGGGCCTTGAAATCGGCATGAGCCTCAAGACGTGTGTAATAGGCCCACCAATACAATTCACTCTTTTTTCCGGTAGTGTCATACGGCACACCTGTCTGATTCACCTTGGTTCTTTCATTGGCTTCCAGTTCGAGGTATTGCGGTATGGCAGATATTTTAAGACCGATTGCGCCTGAACCGGCAAATTTCTTTACCGTGAGCGAATCAACTTTAATTCCTGACTGATTGCAAACCTTTTCAAAAACCTTCGATTTCACAGCCGGGTTGGTAAGGTCAATAAAGGCCCTTCCCTGATTATCAACCGTGATCATAAATACCTGCTTGGGTATTTCGGTTTTTGTGGTACTGGTGGGTGGATCAACCACCACCGGTTCCGGGGTTCTGAAACTGGAAGTGAGCATGAAAAGGTTACCAGCAGAAACGCCAAATCCACCATGGGCGTCATGTCCAGTGTAGGATTTGAGCGGGGCATTTTCACCTTTGGCATGGTCCTGTTTTTAACTTTATACGTTTAATGAAATAAAAGTAAACGGCATTATGCATGATTGGCATTGAACTCGGAAACAATGCTGTATCCGGCTTCGTCCATGCTGTAGGTCATGCTGTCTATGCGGTTGGTGAAATAGTTATAGAAAATGATAGCCAGGGTAGACGCGATGATACCGAAAGCTGTATTTACAAGAGCTTCGGAGATACCTGTTGCAAGTGCAGCAGTATCGGGAGCACCGGTATTAGCAAGTGCCGCAAACGCACGAATCATACCAAATACGGTTCCGATAAGACCAATCAGGGTTCCGATTGAAGCGCAGGTTGAAATGATAACCAGGTTGCGTGACAGCATAGGAAGTTCCAGGCCGGTAGCTTCTTCCAGTTCTTTTTCAATCGCTGCTTTTTTCTCATCATTGCTGAGTTTAATGTCTTTTGTCACCATCTGATAGCGAACCAGACCGCTGCGCACCACATTGGCCAATGAACCTTTTTGCTCGTTGCAGGCAGCAATAGCATCTTCAAACTGGTTTTTGCCCAGCATCTGGCGGATATTGCGAATAAACGAAGCAGCATTACCCTTGCCGGAAGCAGCAGTCAGGGTAATGAACCTTTCTACCACAACCAGAATAACGGTGATGTTAACGGCAATCAGCAAAGGCACGATAAATCCACCACGGTGAATAATACCCAGAATGTTCTTGGGATGACCTTTAACGATGTCATTGTTTTCAAAGTTTGAGGCATTACCCATTACAAACATGTAAATGAGTACACCTACCAGAAGCGCAAAAACGATTGCACCGCCCGCAAACCAGCCCATGAGGGCGTTGTTACCGGATGATTTTTGGGTTCCGTTACCTAATGATTTTTGTGTGTTATTCATATGGATTTTGTTGTTTTATGATAAAGGTGCAATATTAATCACACGGGGCGTTAATTGCAAATAACCTTATTGTTAAGATTTTTAAGCTCAAGTCAATAAACGTGTGGTTTTGAATTGCATTATCAGTTTATTGCCATTTTTCAGGGTTTACCCCTCAGCATCCTGCATTTATCGCTGCAATACTTTACTTCATGCCAGTTTTTCTCCCATTTTTTACGCCACTCAAATGGTCTTTGACAAACCGGACAAATTTTGGGCTCAATGCGCTTCTTTAAGGGTAATTTAGCCATTTAGTGAAGTACAGTTACCGTTCCCCTCATTTTGTAAGTCTTGTTATCCCAGCCGTCAAAAATGACATACCAGGCATAAACCCCGTCGGGAGCAGTTTTGCCGTTTATCTTTCCATCCCACTGCTGCTTTTTGTTTTGGCTTTCCCAGATCTTACCTCCCCAGCGGTCATAAACGCGCATGTTATAGTTTCTCACAAAAACGGGAACTGTGCCCCACACATCATTGATTCTGTCTTCATTTTCAGTAAACGCATTGGGAACCCATAACTCAGGGGGCTGATAAAGGTAAATCCAGTTGCTTTGGCTGCTGTAGGGTTTTCTGGAAGCACTCGCCGCAAATTCATGGGCTGTAACCCTATACCAGTAACCACCCCAGTCATAATCCAGGTTCGCATCCCTGGCCTGCCTGTTTTTAACATTGGAAGCAATAATACTCCATGGATTGGATGCATACTGACGTTCAATGGTCCAGTAATCAACCGCACCCGACCACGATAAATAATCCTGCCAGGATAAATCAAAATGATACTGAGGCCTGCCGGTCGCAGTCCCGGATAGCACGATATTGCAGGCTTCTCCTCCGGGCTTGCTAATATGGCCGCACTTGTCCACCACCACTACAGTATAACAGTATGATTCATTGTCAACGTTGAAGGACGAATCCCCCATCACCGTATCCTTTGTAATGATGAATGGTATCTTTCCCTTCGTTCCGCCACGGGGATAACGGTAAATTTCGTATTCCTTAAAATCGGGTTCCTTACTAGGCTCCCATTCTGCCCTCACCGTTTTATCAAAGTCTACCGTGGCAAACTTCATGGGCGTAGAGGCGATGGGGGTATTCAATTCATTTACTGTACAAAATGGGAAAAGACTTTCTACCAACTCATTGCAAATATTGTATCCTTTCAGCCGGTAACAGTAATTGTTGTTGGAAGGGTCCACCGTAGTTAGGTCGGTATATTCTCCGTCGCCGAAATTGCGGATGGTGTCCAAAATAATTTTACCATTGTCAGGATTGGTTCTTTCCAGTAAAAAATACCTAAAGAATGCAGCCGGCTGTGTCGTGGCTTTCCATGACACTTTAATTCTTCCTGTAGTTCTGTCCAGGCTCACACAAATGGCATCCGGTGGAATCACTTTAGGTGGCGGTGTAACTAGAATTCGGATGGTGGCCCAGGTAGTATCTGCTGTGGGGCATCCCCTGTCGTACACCATTATTCTGTATTGAACCGTATCTATTGAATGGCTGTTACATCCGGTATTCCACTTTACGGACAATGTAGCACTACCCAAACCAGGCTTAACAGCTATTTCTGCCGTGTCGCTTCCAGTCATACCGCCGTTTTTAACCCTAAAGGCCCTGAGCAACAGTGTGTCAAAAGGATCCGGATCTATGGCTCTGATAGTAAACTGGATGGGCTGGGTCGCAATTACCTGAACGAACGTGTCCTTCATGGATGGTTTTTTATTCAGGTTCTCAAAGTCAATTTTAAAAATAGCATTGTTGCAGTTATTGCTGTTCATGGTGCGGCTGTAGGCACCCGGTGTAGTCGGAAATAATCCGTTTCGCCCGCAACCTGCACAAACCGACTGATAGATAATTCCTTTCTTGTCAAAACGACTGGTACCTCCGTCTACATGTTCTTCAGCACTTCTGCCCCCTGAAGAAATACCACCAAAGTAGGTTGCATAGGCCAGCCCGTTCATATTTTTACTGAAAACAGCAACATAAAAATCACTGCCGTCTGTCACCTTTTGAGCAGCATCGGCCGAAATGGGAAGGTTTCTTGTATCTCCTGTGTTGCGATGAGCCTTGGGAGCGCCGGTCTGATTATCGGTAAGGTAATCATTGGTAGAACCGCCCCAGCCTGAAACAAAAATTCTTTCGCAACGATCCACGAGAAAAGCCGATGGGCTTATGTTGGGCTGGTTGCTGTTTGCACCGAACGTTGTGCTTAGTGTTACATTGTTAAGTCCGGTGTCATATCTAACAATAAACTGCCCTCTTGCCGGCTGGTTATAGGGAGCGTTAATAATGGAAAATACACCTTCCGTCTGGCCAAAGAAATACGGATTTCCGGCATTGTCTGTCTGAGAAAAATATGCCTGTTCATAGGATGCGGTTCCGATGTGTGTGGCCGCTATTGCCTTTCCGGAATTCTTATTAAATCTGTATGCGATTCCGTCTGCAATTCCACCATGATAGTTTTTCTTGAATATTCCCGGATACCTGGCTGGTAAATCCAGGCTGCTGCTTCCGCCGGAGGCATATAAATCACCGTGCTTGCCGAGCGCCACGCCATAAAATGCGTCATAATCGGAACTTCCCGCAAGTTGTGACCACCTGAGCTGAGACAGATTACTATTCAGGGAAAATAGCACAGCTTCTTCTTTGCCCCCAAATGCTGTGCTGTTGGCAGACCTCGGAAAATCACTGCTGAACGTAAATCCGGCGATAAACACACTGGTGTCATCCGTAATAATTTCTCCTCTGAATTCGTCTGCATAATTGTATAACAAAGGATAATCATCGATGGGATTGACGGCTCTGTTGGCTCCGACAGCATCCATCTCGGTGCCCCCCAGAAAGGTTGAAGCCAGCAGTTTACTGCCATCGCTGCTAATTTTGGAAACAAAGAAATCATAATCACCGCGGTGAGAACCCTGGTAAGCATTTGCAGTTACCGGGAAAAACATACTTCTTGTACTTCCCATTACATATAGATTGCCGAATCTGTCCACCACCATGCTGTGTGGCTGTTCGTTGTTTTCGCCTCCCAGGTACGTACAATACAACAATGTACTTCCATTGGGAGAGAACTTCAAAATCGCAGCATCGCGCGCACCGCCGTATCCCAGGCTTTCACTGATACCTCCGCCAAACCTGGTCTGGTAGGCTCCGGGGGTTGTGGGTAATCCTGCGTTGAAAACCGTACCGCCGGCGTACGCATTCCCAAGATCATCATAGGTGCCTGAACATCCGAAATTATCAGCCCTGGAACCGCTGAAGGTGCTAAAGACCAGGACCGGATCAATGATGGTTTTTGATTTTCGGCGCCTTGATATCTCATTCTTTACCTGAACACCGATGTAACCATCTTCGGCAATATAATCCGCCTGCAGATCGGTTTCTGAATCTTTGAATTGTGAGAAAACCCGGGGAAGCTGCTCCAAAAAGACACCCAGGCTGGTCTGAATCTCTAGATTATCAGATTGAACCCTTACACCATTGGCACCTGCATATTTCCAGCGAATCTGTTGCATCTTCGATGGATGGCTGCATATAATATTGTACTTCACACGACCCTGTGATTCCAGTATTTCCAGATCCACGCCCGGATACAAATCTTTTACAAGCACTTCAGAAAAAGCCTTTGCCGGAGCAACCTGAGTGGCTGATTTTCCATAAAAATAATTGTATCTCTCCGCATAAACAAATCCTTTACCGGAGGTTTTGCGAAAACTGCCATTTTTAAATTTAAGCAAAAGCATGTGGCCATTCACTACTATTTCATCGGTATTGCGGGCATGCATTTTCTCGGATGCAGCAGGATCCCAGCTGTTGATCCAAATTCCTGAGTCTGAAACCCAGATATCTGCACTGCTGAGCGATGCCTTGAAATGAAGTGCAGCGGGCCACTGACCGGTATTTTCGATAAACTTAAGCTGACTTTTAAGGGGAATGGCCATCAATCCAATACCGATGACACAGAACATTGCAAATATTTTTCTGCCAAACCCCATGTGTTTGTTACAAATTTCGGACTTTTGTAGCAGCGTCACAAGTATACAGACGTAAAAACCATGCGTATCGTTTTCTTCGGAACCCCGGCATTTGCGGCTTATTCTCTCAAAAAGCTGAAAGAAAGCGGAAAGAATATAGTGGCTGTAGTCACTGCCGCTGACAAGCCTGCAGGGCGGGGTATGCAATTACAGGAAAGCGATGTAAAGAAAACAGCCTTGGAATTAGGACTCACAGTTCTGCAACCGGAAAAACTAAAATCGGAGGAATTTGTGACACAAATGAGACAGCTTAATGCCGATCTGGGGATTGTAATCGCATTCAGAATGCTTCCTGAAATCATCTGGAGCATGCCAAAGCTGGGGACGTTCAACCTTCACGCCTCTCTGCTGCCGCAATATAGAGGTGCTGCACCCATCAATCACGCTATTATTCAGGGAGAAACCACCACGGGGGTTACCACATTCTTTCTCAAACACGAAATTGATACCGGCGATATTATGCTTCAGGAATCTGTGAGCATTGAGCCCGAAGACAATGCCGGCAGCCTGCATGACAAGCTGATGGCGGTTGGCGCAGATTTGGTTTTACGAACGGTCGAAATGGTGGATTCAGGAAAAATTCACGGACACCCTCAAATTTTGAAAGGAGACGAAAAGTCCGCACCCAAAATTTTTCGTGATTTCTGCAGGCTGTCTGAACACGATACTGTTTTACAAAACCACAACAAAGTGCGAGGCCTGAGTCCCTACCCTGCTGCATGGGCTGACACGCCTTACGGACCTGTGAAAATTTATGAGTCTGCACCATTCACGGCAGAGATGCAGCATACCAACGATTCATTTATTGTGTTTGGCGACAAACTCCTGTTTCGCTGTACCGACGGATTGCTTTCATTGCTGAAGATTCAGCCTGCGGGAAAAGGTAAAATGTCGGCCCGCGACTTTATCAACGGAATAAAAAACAAATAATTTTTTAGCAAAAATTTGGTTTTGTCATTTTTTTGTTTGAAATTGCATTTTATAATCTAATAAAAAACACCGCCTATTGCAAGTAAGCCGTACTCCTTAAATCGTTTTATTCAGTCTAACATTAAACACAAAGGAGGAAGCCATGCAAAAACCCATTATTTCAGACGGTGCGTTGTTAAAAGTTTATCTTGAAGGCAATGAATCAGCGTTAGAAACCCTTGTTAAAAGGCACAAATCACGCATTTTTACCAGCATTTACCTCTTAGTGAATGACCGCTACCTGGCAGAAGATATTTTTCAGGAAACATTTATCAAGATTATACACTGTTTAAGAACCGGAAAGTACAAGCACGAGGACAAGTTTCTGCCCTGGGCGCTGCGTATTGCCCGGAATCTTAGTATAGATTCGATTCGCCAGAAAGGCAGAATGCCATGCATTGTTACTGACAGTGAAGGTAACGATATCTTTTCCTTTCTAAACATTAAGGAAGACAGCCGCGAGCAAATTGTTATTGAACGGGAAGAACACGCTTCCCTGCATCATTTTATCAATCAATTGCCCGCTGAACAAAAAGAGGTGTTGGTTTTAAGACATTATGCCGACCTTAGCTTCAAGGAAATAGCTGAAATGACAGGCAATAACATCAACACTTGTATCGGTAGAATGCATTATGCCCTGATCAACCTCAGAAAAATGATGCAAAAATCTGTCGTGTACGTAAAATAATTGACTCCGGTTTTGCGTTATAGTAGCATTAATAAGCCTATGACACAAAACATTACTCAGGAACAATTGATTTTACTGGCCTACGGAGAACTGAACGCGGAAGAACGCAAAATGGCTGAAGATGCTATGAATGCCAACCCTGATCTTTGGAATTTCTATCAGTCGGTGCTCCAGTCTAAACAACTGCTGAATACCATCAAAGAAGAGCCGCATCCAACATCAGTAGCCATCATCAGCGAACATTCCCACGACAGCCATACGGAAGCCGTTTAGAACTTTTTCACCAAACACGACCGAAGTCTTTTTTGGAAAAGTTATTTTGAAGTAGGTTTGCAATTGTATTCGTTATGAAAGCAATCGTTACTTTGGCTGTGTGTGCTGTTTTATCCCTCGCCGCCTGCAAAACAGCCACTGTTTCAGAACGCGGGATGCAGGGCGGTGCTTCATTTGGTTCCCCGACTTCCGATTTTTCTTACCCGTCGAGAAGCAAAACTGCACCTTTAACAGGTGACTTCAACAGATTTACCGAGTCTAAAGACACGGCTGAGAGCATCAACCCGCCTTCAGAAAAAAACGTAAAGACAGAAATTAAGGGTATCAAACAGCTAAAGAATCTAGCTAAAATCGAGCAGGAAAATCATTCTGCGTTACCACTTTCGATGCTGCCAGGGCAGTACAAATTAGTTAAATATAAAAATCACATGACCGGCCTGCCATCCAAAGACCATCCCAATGAGGGCAGTATTCGCTGGTTTATTTACTTTCTGCTTTGTTTTCTCATTCCTCCCCTGGCCTATTACCTCATTAAACAGACAAGCGACACCCTGTTTTGGGTTTGCTTAATCTGCTACCTGATGACCCTGTCTTTTTTTGGCGGTTTTCGATACGGAATATTGGGTTTACTCAGCATTGTCATAGCTTTGCTGGCACTTTTTCAAATTGAAATTTAACTCATCATACATTGACTACACAATACCTCTCTGCTGTTCCTAAACTGGATTTGGCTGACTTTACCCATGGAAACGAATCACAGAAAATGCAATTTGTCCAGAACCTTGGCAAAGCTTACGAAGACATTGGCTTTGTAGCTATTAAAAACCATGGTGTAGACAATGATTTGCTCAAAAATCTATACAAACAGGTAGAGGCATTTTTTGCACTCCCTCTGGAATCAAAACTGCAATACGACGATTCCGAAGGCGGTGGGCAGCGCGGATACACCGGTTTTGGAAAAGAGCATGCCAAAAACTCCAATGCAGGCGATTTAAAGGAATTCTGGCACTTTGGTCAATGGGTTGAGGATGGCGATCCTCTCGCAGATTTTTATCCGCCCAATAAATTCGTGAATGAAATTCCTGCATTTAACAGCGTTGGTAAAGAAATTTACCGGGCACTGGAAAGCACCGGAATACAAATGCTTAGAGCTTTAGCACTCTATCTGAACCAGCCGGAGAACTTCTTTGATGATAAGGTGCATAATGGCAACAGCATTTTACGCCCCATTCATTATCCTCCGATAAATTCAGAACCCAATGGTTCCATACGCGCAGGCGAACACGAAGACATAAATCTCATCACCTTGCTGGTGGGTGCCAGTGCTGATGGACTTGAGGTACTCAGCCGACAAGGAGTATATGTTGGGGTAACAGAGGTTGAAGACCACATTATTGTGAATGTTGGTGACATGTTGCAACGTTTAACCAATGACAGACTGAGGAGCACAACCCACAGGGTAGTAAATCCTCCCCGTGAGCAATGGCACCTTCCCCGCTTTTCCATCCCATTCTTCATGCACCCCAGGCCCGAAGTTTCACTGGCATGTCTTGAAAGCTGTATCAGCCAAGACAACCCCAAAAAGTATGAAGACTGCACCGCCATTGATTTTCTGCATGAACGTCTGCGCGAAATCGGGTTGATGAAATAACAGATTCTAGTTTACAATCACTTTTCGAATCCATCTGTTATCGCTGCACGAAACGGTGAGCGTGTACACACCCTGAGGGATTTCTTCAAGCGTCATCCACCCGGAACCATTTATTCCCCTGAACGTCTGTTTTCTCACAACAGCGCCTGCCATATTGCACAATCTTGCCTCCACTGACTGCAAATCAGCAATGCCGGAAACCCTAAATCTAAGTGCGTTTTTAAGCGGATGTTCAATTAGGAACAGCTCGGTTGTACTGGTTGTAGCAGATCCAAAATTGGAACTACACATAACCGAAAGATTATTTTCAGGTGTCTGCATTTCCAAAATAAGCCGATAAGTATTCCTTCCGGGAACGGGCTTCATATCAGTAAAATAATAGCATTGGGTGGGTTGAAGTGATCTGATTACAGGCACAAATCCTATATTCTCAAAACTTCCCTTTTTTTCTTTCTGAACAGTGTAACCTCTGATGCTTTGATCCTGAGAAGTTTCCCACCGCAGGTAAACATGATCTGTGCCGGGTTTGCATTCAAAATGCTGCATAACTACCGGCAGCAGTATGATAAAGGAAGAGGCGGTATCAAAACAGGTGTTTCTTCGGCTTGTCATGGTAAGAGAATACACACCCGGATTTGAAATCCACGGATTTTGCTGAGTGGAATTGAAGCCTCCCGGTCCAGTCCAGTACCAATTGTAGCCGCCGGCGGTGCCGAAAATGGGTGAATTCAGCAAACTGTCGCTTAGGGTTGTATTTCCGCCAAACAGCCTGATTGTATAAACTGTGTTGGTACTCAGCGTATCATAATAGTTTGCAGTAGCCACGGGGCGAACCGTATCTGAATAAATAACAACGCTGTCCTTCACGGTGTAACATCCCCTTAGCGGCGCTGATTCCAAAATATACTTACCGGGTTTATTGTAGGTTATAACCGTACTATCTGCATTATATCCGGTAATATTGCCGTTGGGGGTTGTCCATTTATACCAGGCAAGACCATAAGCTGAATCTGCAAACATGCTGCCTGCTTTTACCGTGCAATTGAATGTATCGGTGCCTTTAATCTTGCTGATAACGCGCGGATAGCGCCAAAACGGGTAAGGTCCGGCAAAATCTTTGGGAGATGAAGTTGGTGCCAGAGATGACTGGCTATAAAACATAAGCGTGCGGTACGGCGTGGTGCAGGGATCTATTCCCTCAAACAAGGCAGGATCCACGCCCAGTGCAGTAAAGTTAACAGACATTTCAACAAACTGATTCACAGCGTACGTACTATCCCATGCATATCCACCCGCCGATGCAGCGCCCCAGGGAGCACACATAGCATTAAATAAATTGTTTGCCGATCCCTGGGCCACCAATGCAGTTCCACCGTTCTTGGGCAGAATTTCAGCATAGCCAAAACTACCCGGCAAGGTTCCCTGACCGTAAAAATTACCGAACAAAAAATTCACCGGAAGCCTGCCACTGCCGTTTCTAAAGCTATCATAGGTTGATTTTCGTACCCAAACCTGCGGTTTTAAGGTAAATACACCTCCTGTATAGTCCATGATTACAGCCATATCGCCAATACCGGCCACTTTGCCGGAGCTATAAAGCCACCATGCCGTTCTTCCACCCTGTGTTCCCAGATTAACCAATTTTCCCTGTACGGTATCCAGACGCACATCACGCACAAATAACTCTGCAGATATATTTTTAGATCCGGTGGTTCCAAAAATGGCAACACCAAAATAAAAGAACAGGGAATCTTTCACTGTACTGCCTTTCCTGCGCATGTGGCTAAAAAATTCAAGTATATCGGTTTTTGCCGCCATGCTGGAGTTGCCTATAATCCAGGTTCCCGGATCATCGATAAGCTTTACGCCACCGGGGCCGGTAATGGATGTTTTGTCCACGTCAGCCTGATCTCTTGCATACAATCCATCCAGCAATATGGTTCCGTTGCTGCGGCTAAGCTTGGGTACCGACATGGGTTGGGAAAATACCAGATTCTGTCTTGCAGCGGCAGAATTTTGCAGCTGTCGTCTGAAATTATACGCTCCCGTTGTATCGATTATACCTATTCCGTTCGACGGTCTCCTTACACCCCGCCAATTGAACCAGTCATCCGAAGGTTTTCCTGAGGTTGTGGCGGCCCGTCCTTGCAGGGCTGTATCTGCAGCCAAATCTCCGTCAATACCAAAACCGCCTTCAATTTTTCCCGGGCCAACCGCCTGCGAGTATAAAGAAGTAATTGAAAACACCGCGCACGTAATCAGTGCAACTTTTGTAAAAGCCCTTTTCATAGCCAAATTTTTTGGGGCTACGAATTTGGGTTCGCTGTAAAAAAATAAACATGACCTGCGTTTCAGTGCAGGTGTTTTAAATCATTTCAAATGGATAGTTAATGCTATACAAAGAGGTTTTTCAACTCTACAGCATCTTCCGGTTTCATCTTACCGGCCAGAATAAGTCGCACCTGTCTTCTTCTGAGTGCACCTTCATACTTTTTCTGCTCTTCATCGGTTTCCGGTTTCAGCTCGGGCACCGGAGCGGGTTTATTGCGGCTATCCAGTGCAACAAAGGTGTAATAAGCCTCATTGCACCGAATCATTTCTCCCTTGGGGATGTTTTGGGCATAAACCTCTATAAACACTTCCATGGATGTATTGAATGCGCGGGTAACCCAGGCCTGCAGGGTTACAACATCTCCCAATCTGATACTCTCTTTAAAAGAAACGCTGTCTACCGAAGCCGTAACCACAATGTTATTGCTGTGTTTCTGTGCTGAAATGGCAGCGCATATATCCATCCAGTGCAGCAAACGCCCACCCATCAAGTTGCCGAGTGTGTTGGTATCATTGGGCAACACAATTTCATTCATGATGGTGTATGATTCGCGGGGAGTTTTGCTGTTTTTTGCTGTCATAGCCGCAAAGTTAGGCAGATTATCTTGGGAAATAAAAAAGGGGCACCTACGGATGCCCCTTTCAGTTAATTTAAATTGTGATTTAAGCCTGGGCCTGAACTACAGACACCTTGCTGCGGCCTTCGCGGGTTTTGCGGAACTGCACCACACCATCAGCCAGTGCAAACAAGGTATGGTCTTTACCAATACCTACATTCACATCGGGGTGATGCTTGGTACCACGCTGGCGAACGATGATGTTGCCGGCTTTAACTACCTGACCGCCGAAAATTTTAACTCCCAGACGTTTGCTGTGAGATTCGCGACCGTTTTTACTACTACCTACACCTTTTTTATGTGCCATGATGATTAATTTTCTTCGGTTGTTGCGGCTTTTTCTGCCTTGGTTTTAATGCTGGTAATTTTGATGCGGGTCAAATCCTGACGGTGACCGTTGCGAACGGTGTAACCTTTGCGGCGCTTCTTTTTGAATACAACCACTTTTTCTCCGCGGCCATGCTTTTCTACAGTGGCAGATACCACTGCACCTTTGATGGTGGGCTCGCCTACTTTGGCTTTTCCTTTGTCGCTGATCATCAGCACTTTATCAAAGGTAAGCTTATCCCCTTCACTGGCTGTGATGCGGTTTACAATCAGGTATTTGTTTTCCTCTACCCTGTACTGCCTTCCGGCTATTTCTACAATGGCGTACATAACTTAATTTATCGTTTTTCCCTCAAAAAGGGCTGCAAAGATAGGAAATAGTTACTTCAAATACAATACTACCTAATTTATTTTACCCTGAGAAAATGATATAGCGGGGGACAATAAAGATGGATAGCAGCCGTTTTAATCAGGGATATTGTTTTCAAAAATAGTCACACTGCTTAAAAAATCAATCATTCTAAACACACAGTGTCAATAACTCTGAAAACAACAGCCATGCTGAGGAATCTATATTTGCCTATCATTGTATGCACAAATCACTATTAACCGCAGTTTCAGGATTGCTTTTCATAAGCCTGAATGCGCAGACAACACGCGGATTTGACGATGGAACCACCGTTTCCACCACGTTTAAACCGCGGCTGCTATCGGCAAACAAACTACTCATTGACCCTACAGTTCCCAAGGCCGGTAAATATCCGTTTGACATCAGCTATTTGCCACAGGAATTCAAATGGAATACGCGGAAAATTGCACGAATCCTGCCACCTGCCAAACATTTTGAACCGGGGCTTGACACCTTGTACAATCCCAACTATGCAAGAATGGGGGGCGGTAATTACGGTCACAAACTCATGGAGCTGTTTGTTGGCAGCAGGGCCGCCGACAAATGGGCCTATCACGCATCATTTCAGCACCTGAGCGCTGATGCAGAAAAAACCCTTCAGGATTTCAGCACCAACCGGGCCTTCCTGGGAGGTTCCCGATACTACAAGCGCAGCAGCATGGATGTAACACTTAATTACTCGCGCGACATGAACCGTTTTTTTGCCAAAGATACTTTCTATGAAAAAGATGCCGCGCTGATCAAAAAAACCGCTCAAAACGCCGGATTCAACGTATTGTATGACATGAAACGGGATGGTAAAAAGCCCGGACTGGCCGCCGGATTTATGTTCAATAACTTTTACAACAACCTCAACCAAAGCGAGACAGAATTTGCGGGTAAGATTGGTTGGGATGCCGGGATAAAAAATCTTGGGACTTCAGGTTGGGTTGAATTGACCAGCCTGCAGTTCAGGCAGAACTTCAGCACCAAACAGCAGTATTTCGTGGATGCAACCCCACGGGTGACCATGAAAATCAAGGAAACAGGCATTGATTTTACCGGAGGTTTAAACCTTGCCTGGGTTTTTACCGATTCCTCCTCCCCACTGTTCTATTTAAATCCGGTTATTCTGGCCGAAAAAAAGCTGGAAGGGCTGAAAATGAAAATGTATGGTGGAGTGGATGGCGGACTTCGGAAAAATTCGATCCGCAGATTTTCCGAAATGGTGCCATTTACTTATGACAGCATACAAATAACCAATTCCTATGATCAGCTGCGGGTTTTTGCCGGTTTGAAGGGAAGCATCACCAACAACTCACAGTTTATGGTGGAATTTGGCAATAATACTACATCCAAAATGCCTTTGGTTATCACCAACAATGACAGTATTCAAAGTCTGCAAATTGTGTATGACAACATTAACAACCTGTACTTTGCCTCAGATCTCCGGTTTTCGGTGGGTGAAAAACTGAGAGTGGGTGCAAACTGCAAATTCAATAACTATACTACAAACGATCAGCTGCAGGCCTGGCACCTGCCTTCGTTTACCTACGCATTGTCTGGTCAGTACTACATTAACAAAAACCTAACTGCACAAATTGGTATTGATGGAATTAGCCGCCGCTACAATACCGTTTTAAAAACAGACCGTCAGCTTGAAATGAAAGGCTTCACAGACATTCACCTGCGTGCAGATTACAAGGTAAAAAACCTGGTTCGCATATGGGTTCAGGGAAGCAACCTTTTGAATCAGCGATACCAGCAGTGGTTTGGATACAATAATTTCGGTCTTACCGTGATGGGTGGTATTTCTGCAGGATTTTGATTTGTGACGAAACGAATGTAATTTTGTGCTTATGACCGACTTGCAAAGACTTGAAAATGCCATTACTGAATTGCTGATGCAACATGAGTGTGTCATCATACCCAATTTAGGGGCATTTCTTCTCAGGTCTTTTCCTGCCTCGGCAAATGCATTCAGCGGAGAAATCAAGCCCTCCGGACAGACCCTCTTCTTTAATCCCTCAGTCATCACCGATGACGGATTGCTTTTAAACAAATGGAGGCAGACCCTCGGAATTGATTACGCTACGGCGCAAAAATCCATACAGGAACTGGTAGAAACCATCAGTAACAATGTTAAGAGCAAGAGAAGTCAGCCTCTGGGAAATCTTGGAAATTTCTTCCTCCACAGCGACGGTAAGCTGCTTTTTCTTCCATCTGCTTCGGTAAATCTTAGCAAAAGTGCTTTTGGTTTGGCCCCAATCAAGATCAACGAGCTCATTGGATCATCCAGCAACAGAACCAATGTTGCAGTGATTGAAACCGCCCCTGTTTCCCACGACAAGACTACCGTAGAAAACGCAGAAGAGATTGAAGAGGCAGAAGTTGTTGAACTAAAAATAAGCCATCAGCGATCCAAAAGTATTTTCTGGAAAATTGCAGCGGCATTCTGTCTGATCAGCCTTTCTGCAGCAGCTGTTTATTACGGAAAGCTGTTTAACAGCCAGAGGCAACAAGTGCAGATGGCTTCGCAAATTCCGGCCGCTCCTGCAAAGGTTTCTGTTGAAGAAAAACTGACAACCTCA
>CANHQZ010000031.1 GCA_947463125.1 Flavobacteriales bacterium
ATGAGTGTAAACGATAAAGGCGCTACCATCCAGATGCAGTATGGTGTTGAAGCTTTTGCTCCTTCACGTCACATCAAGAAAGCCGGAAACGTATCCGTAAAAGAAGATGAAAGCCTGGAGTTTGAAGTAATCGAATTCAGCAAAGACAGCAAGCGTATTATCGTAAGCCACACCAATACATGGAAAGCTGCCGATAAAGCCAAAGGCGAAGCAGAAGATAAGTCTCGTGAAAAAGCCCGTAAGAATGCCAGCAAAGCGGTTAAGAAGATTAACCAGAATGCACAGGCAACCACTATGGGTGAACTTGATGCTCTGAGCGAACTGAGAGCCAAATTCGAGCAGGCTGAAAAAACTGAAAAATCAGCTCCCAAAGCCAAGGCAGCAGAAGCACCCAAAAAATCTGAAGATGCGCCTGTAGCAGAATCTGGTAAGGAACTGAAGGATATAGCAGGTGTAGGTCCCGCAGCCGTTAAGAAAATGAATGCCATGGGCATCAATTCTGTGGCCGATCTCGTAGCACTGAATGAAGAGAAAATTGCAGCCCTGGTAGAACAGGACAGCAAGACTTCTGCCGACCAGTGGAACAAATGGGTTGAGGGCGCCAAAGGGTTGTAATCATCAATTGAAACTATAATAAAGGCCGCTGAGAAGCGGCCTTTATTGTTTTACTTGGTAGTTGCAAAGAGGGCTGTAGGTATAGCAAGTTAACGGGGTTCATGCATACGAACCGTTACGCAAGATAATCCGTATGAAATTTGTAAACGTGCACCAGTCTATCGTTAAAGTGCATCATTTGTAGTAAGTAATAATCTTAATCCAAGAGGAATAACAGTCCTGAAAGAATCAGAACAACACCTGTTAGAATTCCGGCGCTATGTGTCCATTTGTGCGCGTTAATTTTTTCCAGGCCTTTGTAGGCGATCCATATCCAGACCAGCATACTGGCCAGGGTGGTGATTAAATAAATCAATGACAATAATACTATCCCTGACCAGCCCTCGATACCCAGCGAGAAATAAAAACCTTCAATTTCCAAGCATGGCGATAAAAACATGGCCAGCAACAAGGGCCAGATACGAAATTCGGGGCCGGAGCTTTCTTCGTGTATGTGAAAATGATGGTGTTTGTGGTGTCTGTATAAAAACCATATCCCCATTCCCATTAAGAGAGAAGCCGGGAGCCATTTAAACCAGGCGGCATGCACATCGATAAAAAGATTGCTTTGGGTAGCTATAACCAAGCCAATTAAAATAGTGCTGATTGCATGGGCCATGGCAAGCATAAATGAATGCCGTATGGTCTTTTGAAGATTCCATCCCTGGTGCTTGGCGATGCTGACCATGGGCAACCAGTGGCTGGGAATCAGTCCGTGCAGCAAACTAATCAGAAAAGCCCCCAGCAGTTGTTCTTTCATCAACGCATCAAAATTAAACACAACCGGCCAGCTTATTTGCCTTCCATGGCAGTTTTCATCATTTTCTCACTCAATTCCTTGCCCAGATAGCGGTCTATACCTGCATGAACCGAATACAGCGCAGGTGTGAGTAAAATAGCTACTGTAAGTTTATAGATGTAATTGATGGTGCCGATTTTAAGCACGGTTACAGCCGACCAGTCTGCGCCCCAGTAAAAGGCAATAAACAACACCACATAGCTATCAATAAACTGCGAAATCAGGGTGCTGCCTGTGGCTCTTAGCCATATCATATTGTTACCGGTTCTTTTTCTAACCTGCTCAAATACAAAAGCATCCACCATCTGTCCAATCAGAAATGCGGTTAAAGATCCGAGAATGATGAACAAGCCTTGTCCCAGAATGGCGTTGAAGGCGGTATCCATTTCCGGGATACCCTGTTGCTGCCGGCTTGTAATCCAAAAATCGGCTCCTTTAAGGTTCATGGCAGCCAAAATCATGATAAAGCTGTATACCAGCATACCTGACGCCAGATAGGAAAGTTTCTTAACTCCTTTTTTTCCGAAATATTCATTGATTATATCAGTTAAAATGAAAACCACCGGCCACAGCATTACCCCGGCTGTCAGGTTGAAATTAAATATTTCACCACCCAGCGAAATAGAAGCAGGCGGGAGTCCAAGTGAGGCTTCAAGTGAGAATATTTTGGTTCCAATAATTTCTGCTACAATGGCGTTGGTTAAAAAAAGAAAACCAAGAAAAATGAATAGTTTCTGATATTTAGGGTGTTGATTTACTGTTGTTTCCATTAGGCTATTTCAATGGTTTGTTTATCTTCTGAAATCACTACATTAGTATATCCATGATTCAATAAGCGGCTCTTCCAGGCAGACAAGGCAGGCAAATCACCATGAACCAAAAATATGCCCTTTAAACCTGCTTTTCGCTGGCAGGAAAGGTAATCCAGCATCTCATTGTAATCGGCGTGGGCGCTGAAATAAGGCATGCTGGCAATTTGGGCTTCAACCGCATACTCTTCTCCAAAGATTCGCACGGGATTAACACCGTCTCTCAATCGTCCTGCAAGGCTATCCGGTGTTGCATATCCCACCAGCAAAATGGTATTTCGTGCATCCTGAATGTTATTCGCAATATGGTGTTTGATCCTGCCAGCTTCGGCCATACCACTGGCCGAAATGATGATACATGGTCCCGGGTTTTCATTGATCTTTTTTGATTCTTCCACCTTGGAAACATAATGAAGGGTAGGAAAATCGAAAGGATTGCCATCTTTGCTTATGTAATCGAGGATTTCCCGGTTGAATTCCTCCCGGTGTCTGCCCATAATGTGTGTTGCGTGCACACTGAGCGGTGAATCTACATAAACATCGATATTGGGTAATTTTCGCTGAAATGCAAGACGGTCAAGCAAATAAATAATTTCCTGTGTGCGGTCTACACTAAAAGCGGGAATGATGATTTTTCCCTGCTTTTCAAGACAAGTTTCGGAAACCAGCTGCAGCAGTGCTTTTTCGGCGTCTTCGGCTGCCGGATGCAACCGATCACCATAGGTGCTTTCACAAATAATATAATCAGATTGGGGAAAAGCTTTTGGGCCTTCCAGAATACTGTCTCCCGGCCTTCCTATGTCACCGGTATATGTGAGAATGGTAGGCAATCCGTTTTTTAGCAGCTCCAGTGTAATGGAAACAGAACCCAGAATATGTGCATTGGGAGTAAGAAAAACGCGGGTTTCCTTGCCAACTTTAGTCCAGTGTTCATTTTTTATTGTTTGAATTAAAGCAATGGTTCTTTGTACATCATCTTCATCATACAGCAATTCAAGTGCAGGTTCGCCTCTGGCTATGCGACGTCTGTTTACGCGCTCCAGGTCTGAATTCTGAATTTTAGCACTATCCATCAACATCAATCTGCACAGGTCGGCGGTAGCTTCATTACAGTAAACGGGTCCGCTAAATCCTTCCTTTACCAAACGTGGCAAAAGACCGGAATGGTCGATGTGGGCATGAGAAAGTATAACACAGTCAATATCCGCAGGATTAAAACCAAAATGCCGGTTTAGAAAATCACCGGCCCGGCCTTCACCCTGAAATAGCCCACAATCCAATAAAATGCGCTCGCCCTGATCGGTTGTTATGAGGTGTTTGGAACCGGTAACCCGGCCTGCAGCTCCGTGAAAAGTTATATTCATGGTGTGAACATCTTTGGTTGATAGGAATTCATTTTCGGCCCGTGTTTTGCAAATATCAGTTAGAATGCATCACTGCAAGAACATACTTTTACTTTTTTTAAGCACATTGCATTTTTGTATACTGTCCAATCTTTCAGCACAGTCTGCAGAACAATGGCTTCAAAAAGGCATATTGGCAGAGAAATCAGCTAATTATAGAAGCGCAGTGGAATGTTATGATCAGGCAATAAAGCTTGAGCCGGCTTTGCCAACGGCTTGGTACAACAGAGGAGTTGCAAAAATTAAACTTAAACAATACAGCCTTGCCGTTGTCGATTTGAACAAGTGTATTTTACTGGATACGGGTTTTCATGAAGCTTACTTCAACAGAGCTGTCGCACTATGGAATACGGGTAACCTGCAGTTTGCGCTCACGGATATTAACGGCTACATAAAAAATTATCCTGCACATGCTGAAGCCAGGGAATTGCGTTATATGATTGCATTGGAAGCGCAGGACTGGGATATGGCAATTCAGGATCTAAAGTGGAAGACTCAGTATACAACGGTAGGCAATGCGGATGCTCTTCTGGCTGTTTTATTTGAAAAAGCAGGCAAGCCGGAGGAAGCGATGACACACATGGAAAGGGCAGTGGCGCTTGTGCCGGGCGATGTAAACCTTCAGCTTGAGGCGGCGTCATTGTTCCAGCGGACAGGAAAATATACAAGAAGCATGGAGCTGCTGAACAGAATTATGCTTCAGGAAACTTTGGGTGAACCCTTTGTTGCAGAGGTGCAACACCTGAAGGCAGATAACTACTTTTTCATGAAAGAGTATGCTTCGGCAGCCGATATCTACACTACACTTTTACAAAAGGATACCGGCAATGCTAATCTGATGGCGGATTACGGTCATTGTTTGCTGCAGCAGGAAAAGTTCACCGATGCTGAGATTGTGCTTAGCAGAGCTATTAAAATGAAAAACAGTTCGCCGTCATATGCATACTTGGGCCGTGGGCTGGCAAGATTGAAGCTTGAAAAAGGAGAGGAGGCTTGCGCAGATTGGGAGAAAAGCTACAAACTCGGCGAAAAAGCCGCTAAAAAATACCTGGATACTTATTGTAAAAAACAAGAATGATTACCTTTTCCGATATAGTTAAAAAGGCGCAGTCCTTAATCGCAGCTTCTTTTATTTTGGCTGTTTCCTGCAATTCCGCCGCATCTTCCGATACCGAAAAGCCCGGCAATACGCGTCCGCAGGAAGGCTGTATCAGAGAGATATGTACGGTGAGAAAAACCGATGGCGCCAGGATATGCTATTTTAAAGTTGGGTGTATCAGACAAGATGGCTGGGATACCTTGCCGGAAATTAAATTTTGGTGCCGTATCGTAACCCTCAGTAAAGACAGTGTGCTGGCCAATGTGATTGAAAACAGAAAGGGACTGGCGGTTTTTTCAAGAAAGATGATAGACAGCCTCGAAAGAATTGGCCATTTGCAACGTTTTAGAGATGAACTGGCCGGTCGCTTCCGTGTTGACTCCGCCTACCACATTCGCTTTACTTCCGGTAAAAACCATTTTTACCGTTTTGATAAAATCGGGAACCACATGAAGCGCGGTATAGAACTTTTTGACAGTTTTGGAGTGGATCCCTTCTATGCTCAGAGTGTTTTGCTGATTGAAAGTCCCGGATCAAACAAACAAAAAAGCACCGCAGGTGCCTATGGCAATTTTCAGCTTATGCCTTTTGTGGCCCGCAAGTACGGACTCAGAGTTGACCGCTACGTGGATGAAAGGGAAAACTTTGACCGCAGCGCTTACGCTGCGGCAAGGCTAATCAAGGAAATTTGTATACCCTATGCCAGAAAGTGGTGTGAAACCTATGGATTTGCAGTAGATGAGAACGCGCTTTGGTTCAAGCTGCTTGCATTACATAACTATAATGCAGGTGCAGGTACAGTTAGGAGTGCAATGGCTGTTTTGCCTAAAAACGCGCAGGGAAATGACCTGATAAAAACCTTATGGAAAACCAGTGCAGGCTATTTTCGAAGTGAGGCACAGAATTATTCACAGCTGGCGCTGGCCTGCTATCTGGAGTTTGAAAAACAGAATGAACTCCACGCCGAAGTTACCCGTGTTCCCTATTCCAAAAACTAACGGAAAATTGGGCTGCGATAGATGCCCCATTTGCAAAGCCGGTAAGTGATGCTTACACGCAACACCCCAAGCCCGTATTTGGTGCTTCTGGCAAAGTTGATGGAGCTGGCTTCCTCAAAATACTTGGTAGGACAGGTTATTTCGCCGATTTCAAAACCATTCATAAAAATCTGACCAATCATTTCATTGTCAAAGACAAAGTCGTCTGAATTCAGGTGGTACTTTACGGTATTCAGCACTTCACCCGAAAAAGCACGGTAACCTGTGTGGTATTCGGCCAGTTTCTGGTTGAGCATAATGTTTTGAAACAAGGTGAGGAGGCGGTTTGCAATGTACTTGTACATAGGCATCCCTCCTTTGAGAGCGCCTTTCCCTAGAATTCTGCTGCCAAACACAACCGGATAAACACCTTCCGCAATCAGGTAGGCCATACTGCGAATCAGTTTAGGGGTGTATTGATAATCGGGGTGAAGCATGATTACTACATCGGCCCCAAGTTCCCGGGCTGTATCGTAACAAGTTTTTTGATTTCCGCCGTATCCGCGGTTGTTTTTGTGAACAACAACGTGTCCAATGCCAAGTTCCCTTGCAATCTGTGATGTGTTGTCTTTACTGGCATCATCTACCAGAATTACGTCATCTACAATATCAAAGGGTATTTCACGGTATGTTTGTTCCAGGGTTTTACCGGCATTGTATGCAGGCAGCACCACCACGATTTTTTTTCCGAGTATCACAATGCAAAAATGACATTCTTTTTCCGGAACTTCAGCATGTATGTAATGTGTACTATCAGTTATACATGTCAGTAAGGTTTTTTGTAACACGATTTCAAATATTTGAAATACAACATAATAAGATATCTATTTAGAATAGTTTTAAATTGTATTCAATGTGAACAATTTGTTTTAACCGCCTGTGTACGCTTTCTATATTTGCACCGCGAATAACAGCGTTCAAATTAGCATGCAAAGACAAATGAGAACTTTAGCACTTGCAGCCGCACTTTCGCTTTCATTTTCTCTGAAAGCGCAATTTAAGGCCAGTGCCGAGGAAGGTAAGAAGCTCTATGAAGCAAACAACTGTGGCAGCTGTCACGCGTTAGACAAAAAAGTTGTAGGTCCCGCGCTTAGGGGCGTTACCGAGAGAAGGAGCGAAGAGTGGCTCATTAAATGGATTCGTAACAACGAAGCTCTCAGAAAAAGTGGAGATGCCGATGCCAATGCCTTATTCAAGGAATATGGCGGTGCAGCCATGAACATCTTCGAGAACCTTTCACCTGATCAGGTAAAACATATACTTGAATACATCAAAACTGCACCCAAGCCTGCAGCAAAAGCACCTGTTGCCGCCGTTGAAGGAGAAACGGGCAAAAAGGATTCAAATACCTTGTACATTCTTCTCGCACTCATCGGCATTTTTGCCATTGTGCTGATTATTCTGGGCAAAGTTCGCAACACACTGCGCAGACTTGCTGCAGAACAGGATGGCACTGCATCGGAAGAATCCAAAGGTTCCTTTATTAAAGGATTGCTTCCTGAGAAGCTTGCTAAGATGAACCCCACAGTTCTCATTGTATTTACCGTTGTGATTTTGGGTGGTATAGGTTCTGTGGTGGGTTACAAATTTGGTATTACAGAAGTAGGTGTTCAAAAGGGATATGCACCTACCCAGCCTATAGCTTACAGCCACAAGTTGCACGCCGGCGACCTCAAGATTGACTGCAAATACTGTCACATTGGTGTTGAAGAGAGCAAATCCGCTACCATTCCTTCTCTGAATATATGTATGAATTGCCATAAGGGAGTTCAAAAAGCATCTACTTCAGAAGGCGATGGCATCTCACCTGAAATAGCCAAGATTTACAAAGCGCTGGATTACGATCCGGAGAAAAATGGTGCCGAAGCTTTTGGTCCCAACCCCAAGCCTATCCGCTGGGTGCGTATTCACAACCTTCCTGATCATGCTTACTTTAACCACAGCCAGCACGTGAAGGTAGCAGGACTTGCTTGTCAAACCTGTCACGGACCAATCGAAAAAATGGAAGTTGTACAGCAGTGGAGTTCACTGCAAATGGGTTGGTGTATCGATTGTCACAGAAATGCCGGTATCGATGCAGCAAATAACAACTACTACGCTGCACTTCACGAAAAAGCAGCGAAAGACCTGAAGGATAATAAAAACAAGAGTCAGTATTTCGGTCCCGATGGCAAGGTGAAAATTACTCCTGCCATGAATGGTGGTCTGGAATGTGCGAAGTGTCACTATTAATAGCAAAGAACTAACATGTCCAATAACATAAAGTACTGGAAAGGTGAGGAGGAACTGGCAAAAGATCCGGCGTTCCTTGCAGCACGTAAAAACGAATTTCCCGATGCGCTTCCCCTGGACGAAGTGCTGGGAGAAGATGGTGTGGAGCTAAATTCAAACCGCAGGGATTTTCTTAAATTCTTCGGTTTCAGCGTAACTGCGGTAGCATTGGCTGCCTGTTACAAAACCAAAGTGAGACACGCTGTTCCATATTTGGTTAAACCCGAAGATGTAACCCCCGGGGTTGCATCTTACTATTCTTCCACCTGCGGCGCCTGCAGTACCGGTTGCGGTGTGGAAGTAAAGGTTCGTGAGGGTCGTCCCATCAAAGTGGACGGAAATCCCCGTTCCAATATCAGCAAAGGTGGTCTCTGTGCAACAGGTCAGGCCAGCATCCTTTCACTGTATGATACAGAAAGACTGGCAAACCCACTGGCAAATGGCGCGGAATCTACCGACTGGACCAAAATTGATCAGGCTATTACAGCTAAACTAAAAGAGATTGATCAGGCCAAAGGAAGGATTGTAATTCTTAGCCAAACCATACACAGTCCCTCAACGCTGAAAGCCATCGCTGATTTTAAAACCAAATTCACTACTGCGGAGCACATCACGTACGATGCGGTTTCATACAGTGGAATTATTACCGCTAACAGTGAAGATTTCGGCAAAGCAACAATTCCGTCATACAAATTTGAAAATGCTGAGCTTATCGTGAGTTTTGGAGCTGATTTCCTCGGGTCATGGATTTCTCCCGTAGAATATACCAAAGGATACGTTAGCAACAGAATTCCTGCCGCCGGTAAAACCATGAGCAAGCATATTCAGTTTGAATCCAATCTGAGTATGACCGGAACCAATGCCGACGAACGTTTCCCCATGAAGGCTTCAAAAGAGTTGCTGTATTTGAGCACACTCTATAATTATCTGTCCGATAAAGGTGGAAATAAACAGATTCCTGTTCCTCAGAATGCTGAACTTGCAGGCAATAGCCTCAAGAAAACTGCAGAGCTATTGTGGAATGCCAAAGGTAAGTCTTTGGTGATTTCAGGTTCAAACGATCCTGTTGCCCAGAAACTGGTAAATGGAATCAATATGTTGCTTGAAAATTATGGCAAAACCATTGATTTGAGCAACCACAGCAACCAGTACAAAGGTGTTGACGCCGATACCGACAATCTGCTAAAAGATCTTGCAGCAGGCAAAGTATCAGCAGTTATTTTCTACAATACCAATCCTGTTTACAATCACAGTTCACAATGGGCTGATGCAATTAAGAAAGCTGCATTGTCTGTGAGCTTTGCTTCAACTAAAGACGAAACAGCCGGTGTTTGTCAGTATGTATGTCCTGATAACCACTACCTGGAAAGCTGGGGAGATGCCGAGCCACGTGCAGGAGAGTACCATTTTGTACAACCTACCATAAGCAATGTATTCAATACACGCCAGGCTCAGTTGAGTCTGCTGGCATGGGCTGAAGCTACTCCAAAAGCAGAGAACGATCCTTTTGCTTCAAAAGCCATTCTTTCTCAAAAATTAAGTGCTTCACCCTATTACATTTACATCAAAACCAACTGGGCAGGTAAACTTACCAGCAATGAAGCATTCAACAAAGCGCTTCATGATGGAGTATGGTCCGAAACATCAGAAATCAAGCCCGTATCTTATGCCGGTGATGTTGCTTCCCTGGCAGATGCTGTTTCTCGCAGTAATAAAAATAACGGAACCGATCTGATTCTTTATTCACAGGTTTATGTGAAAGACGGAGCTCACGGAAACAATCCATGGTTGCATGAATTGCCCGATCCGGTGAGCAAGGTAACATGGGATAACTATGTTTCACTTCCCAAGTCACTGGCACACAAACTGAATCTCAAAGAAGGAGATACCGTTAATGTGAAAGCCGGAAACGTTACCCTGAGTAATGTTCCTGCCATGGTACAGCCGGGTCAGGCCAACGAAACTGTTGGTTTGGCATTGGGTTACGGAAGAACTGCTGCAGGAAAAGTAGGCGGCAGCAAGGAAAAAGGTTTTGATACGGTAGGGGTATCTGCATGGCCACTTATTACTGCTCAAAATGGTAGCAGGACATGGGTTGTGAATGGTGTTGAAATATCAAAGGGTGACGAATCCTATGCACTGGCGCAAACACAAACGCATCATAGCATTGAAGGCCGTGATCTCGTTCGTGAAGCAACCTACACAGACTGGAAAAAGAACCCCAAGGCCGGAAACGACAAGGAGAAAACCCACGTTTATACCATTTGGGAAAAACGCGAATACCGCAAGGATGGTTCACCCAACCACCTTTGGGCTATGGCAATTGATTTGAATGCTTGTACCGGCTGTGGAAGCTGTGTCGTTAGCTGCTCAATCGAAAACAATGTTCCCGTGGTAGGCCGTGATGAGATACGTCTGCGTCGGGAAATGACCTGGATCCGTATTGACCGCTACTACAGCTTTGCCAACACTTCCAAAGAAATTGAAGGCAATTATGTAACCCGTGAAAAGGAGATAGGCAAAATAGACAAAACCGATAAAGGTGATTTTGCCCATTGGGAAAACATCAAGGTTGTTCACCAACCCATGATGTGTCAGCATTGCTCACAGGCTCCATGCGAAACGGTATGTCCTGTTCTGGCAACAACCCATAGCACTGAAGGTCTAAACCAAATGACTTACAACCGCTGCATTGGTACCAAGTACTGCGGTAACAACTGTCCATACAAGGTTCGTCGTTTCAACTGGTTCCGCTATAATGATAACGACAAGTTTGATTTCCATTTCAACAACCCTCTGGGTAAAATGGTTATTAACCCTGATGTAACAGTTCGTACCCGCGGTGTAATGGAAAAATGCTCTTTCTGTGTTCAAAGAATACAGGAAGGTAAGCTGAAAGCCAAGCGTGAAGGAAAATCACCCAGCGAAGTGAAAGTAGAAACTGCATGTCAGCGTGCATGTCCTGCCAATGCTATCGTATTCGGTGATCTGCACAACCCCGACAGCGAAATCAGCAAGTTGTACAAAAACGATCGTGCTTTTGGCGTGCTCGAAGAAATCAACGTGCAGAGCAGCGTGAAGTACATGACCAAAATCCGTAACACTGAAACCATTTAAAAACCCCAAGCACCAACAAAATGATACATGATTCACTCATTAGGGAACGCCTGGTAACCGGAGGCAAAACTGCCTCGGATGTAACCCGTGATATAGCCAGGCCCATTTTGAATAAACCCTCTACCGCATGGAAAGTGGGTTTCACCCTTTCGGTAATCTTTTTGGGTATTTTCGTGGTAAGCCTTTTCTGGACCCTTTGGACAGGAATTGGAACATGGAATATCAACAAATCCGTTATGTGGGGCTGGGACATTACCAACTTCGTATTCTGGGTGGGTATTGGTCACGCCGGTACTTTGATTTCTGCTATTCTGCTGCTTTTCAGACAGAAATGGAGGATGAGTATCAACCGCTCTGCGGAAGCGATGACTATATTTGCCGTAATATGCGCCGCCATGTTCCCTGTATTTCACATGGGTCGTGTGTGGGTTGGTTACTGGGCATTGCCACTGCCGAACGCATTTGGTTCACTCTGGGTAAACTTTAACTCACCGCTTTTGTGGGACGTATTTGCGATCTCTACATATTTCAGTGTGTCTCTGTTATTCTGGTATATCGGTTTGATACCAGATATAGCTACTATCCGTGACAAGGTGAAAACCAAAGCGGCACAGTACTGGTATCGCTTTTTCTCCATGGGATGGACCGGCAGCACCCGTACTTGGGCCCGCTATGAACTGATTTCATTGATTCTGGCAGGCTTGAGTACACCCCTGGTATTGTCTGTGCATACCATTGTATCAACTGACTTCGCAACTTCAGTAATTCCAGGCTGGCACACCACCATCTTTCCTCCGTACTTCGTTGCCGGTGCTATCTTCTCCGGTTTCGGTATGGTAGCAACGCTGCTGGTGGTAGCACGTAAAGTAATGAACTATGAAAATTACATTACCATCGGTCACCTTGAGGCTATGTGTAAGATTATCATGCTTACCGGAACCCTGGTAGGTATTGCATACCTTACAGAATTCTTCATCGCGCAGTATTCCGGTGTGGAATATGAACAGTATGCCTTCCTAAACCGTGCTAGCGGACCTTACTGGTGGGCTTACTGGAGTATGATGTTCTGTAACCTGGTATCTCCACAGGTATTTTGGTTCAAATGGGCTCGCACTACTCCCTGGTTCATCTTTATCATGAGCATCGTGGTTAACGTAGGTATGTGGTTCGAGCGTTTTGTAATTATCGTTACCTCTCTGCACCGCGATTACCTGCCCAGCAGCTGGGTTATGTATGCCGGTTCACTTACTGAGATTGGCCTGTTTTTGGGGACTTTTGGAATATTCTTTACCTGTTTCTTCCTGTTTGCCAAGTTCCTGCCCGTTATCAACATGTCAGAAATTAAAACCATTCTTCGCAATCGCGAATAATTAAAAAAGGAGACTACCATTCATGGGAATAATAGATAATAACCTTAGCCTACGCGACAGAAACAGAATGTTGGTGGGCATTTGGGAAGATGAAGACAAACTGGTAGAGGCGACCAGCGAACTGGTGCATGCCGGTGTGAAAATTCAGGATGTGTATACCCCTTATCCGGTTCATGGACTGGACAGAATTATGGGTGTTCGCCGCAGCTGGCTCTCCATAGTTGCCTTCATGTGTGGGGCTACCGGTTTCAGCCTTGCTTTCTGGATGATTTACTACATGTATGTTCAGGATTGGCCACTGGATGTAGGAAACAAGCCTGTGCGCTTTAGCCCAAGCTGGGTTCCTGTGTTGTTTGAAGCAACAGTATTGTGCACTGCTTTCGGAATGGGATTCTTTTTCTTTCTTAGAAACAGAATGATTTGGGGAATTAAACCCGAGCTGCTGGATGACAGACAGACCGACGACCGCATGGTAATTGCCGTTGAAACCGGCGAAGGTGTAGATGAAAAGAAAGTTTTACAAATCATGAAGGACCACGGTGCCGTGGAACTGCGTGAGAGAATCGGAGGGGTTCAAACCACCATTTAATTGAAATCATTCATGAAAAGCGTTTTGTATATCAGTGCCGGAATGATTGCCCTTGCGGCAGTTTCAACCGGATGTGTGAGCCGTGGTAACAACACCGGCTGGGAATACGCTCCTGATATGGCCTATTCCAAAGGTTATGAGCCATACAACCAGGGCGACAGCAATACCGTAAACCCTTACGGCATGAGCATGCGTGAACCTGTGGCAGGAACAGTTGCTATAGGAAAAGAAGCTACCCATTATCCTTATGACAACAGTGCTGACGGATATGAGGCAGCCAAATCTTTTACTTATCCTGCAGATTTTGAAGACAAAAACGAACGCGGCAAATACCTTTTTGGTATTTACTGCACACCTTGTCATGGAGCTAATGGCGGAAATGACGGGGAAATCTTCAAAAAGGGTCTGGGTAAACCCGCCTGGCCTAATTTCCAGGATAAGTACATCAAGGAGATTCCAGTTGGGCAGATTTATCATACATTGACATATGGTAAAAACAACATGGGAAGCCATGCTTATGCGTTAAAACCCATGGACAGATGGAGGGTTATCAGGTATGTGAAACAATTGAGTGGTGCCGGCGCAGAACCTGCTGCAGCTAAAGATAGCACCGCTGTAAAACCCAACAACTAAACTAGAATTCACTCAATGGGACACGGACATCATAAGATTGAGATTAAGCAGGAACAGTTTGCTGTGCCTGCCAAAGCAAAAAGATTTGCCATAGGGCTTACCATAATTGGTTTAATCCTGGCAGGTATAGGTATTGCTACTATGGATAAAGGCGGTTCACATGGTCATGGCCATGAAACGGCTGCCACAAAACATGAACATGCAGCTACTGCTGCTGCCGGCGGTGAAATAGCCGTGAATGAACATGCTGCAGATGCACACGCAAATGCTACTGAACATCATGGAAATGTTGAGAACGAGAATTTTGGCCCCAGAGCAGAATTTCACAAGCAGAACAAACCATGGACAACCCGAATCTGGTCAAATATTTTGATAGTAGGTTATCTGCTGTTTATGGTTTCTCTTGCCGCGTTGTTTTTTGTTGCGGTTCAATACATTGCCAATGCAGGATGGAGTGCTGCCATCAAAAGGGTACCTGAAGCTATTTCTACCTTCTTCCCGGTTGGATTCGCACTGGCATTCATTGCAATTCTTGTAGCTAAATCCGATTTATATCACTGGGTGCACTACGAGCATCAGCATCTTACCAAGGGTCAACCCGGTTTCGATGCCATACTTGACGGAAAATCATGGTTTTTGAACAGCAAAATGTTTCTGATATTCCCTGTGGTTTTGGTAGTAATCTGGTGGATGCTTGGCCGCAAACTGAGAAGTTTGTCCGTAGCAGAAGATGCTGCCCAGCCCGGTGATGTATCATTCTTTAAAAAGAGCATCCGTTACAGTGCAGGATTTGCCGTTATTTATGGATTTACCATCGCTGTGGTGGCCTGGTTGTGGATGATGAGCATTGATGCACATTGGTTCAGTACCATTTTTGGTGTATACAACTTTGCTACATCCTGGGTAACAGCCCTTACCATTATCTGTCTGTTCGTTCTTTATCTCAGATCTCAGGGATACCTGAAAATTGTATCTGATGAACACATTCATGATTTGGGTAAATTTATGTTTGCATTCTCCATCTTCTGGACGTACATATGGCTTAGCCAGTATCTTTTGATATGGTACGCCCATATCCCCGAAGAAATGTCTTACTACCAGATTCGTTACGAAGATTACAAGTTTAACTTCCTGTTGAATATTGTATTGAACTTCCTTTGTCCCTTCCTGATTCTTATGATGAGAAATGCCAAGAGGAATCCGGTAGTTCTGACCATTGTGGGTTGCATCCTAATCTTCGGACACTTCCATGATGTTTGGCTGATGGTTGTTCCTGGTGTATTTGGTCCGGGTCAGCAAATTGGTTTGCTTGAAATAGGAACTCTGTTAACCTTTGGCGGTATCTTTATTTACTGGGTAATGATAGCACTCACCAAGCGCGGTTTGATTGCTGTTAATCATCCCTATATAGAAGAGTCAGCACACCACGATGTAGGTGTTTAACGATAGAATTTTTGAAGCCCCGGATAATTTCCGGGGCTTTTTATTTTATGCGGGTTTGTAAGCTTCCTTCCCCTAAAATAAATTATTTTTGCAACCATGGAAATTAGCAGCAAATATGACCCGTCGTTGATTGAGGATAAGTGGTATAAGTATTGGATGGAGAATAACTTTTTTCATTCGGTCCCCGACGAGCGGGAGTCATACTGTGTTGTAATACCTCCGCCAAATGTGACTGGTGTGCTGCATATGGGGCACATGCTTAACAACACCATTCAGGATGTGTTAATACGCCGTGCACGTATGCAGGGCAAAAACGCTTGCTGGGTGCCGGGCACCGATCATGCCAGCATAGCTACAGAAGCCAAGGTTGTTAAAATGCTTGCTGAGAAAGGAATTTCAAAAAAAGAACTTAGCAGAGAAGCATTTCTGGAACATGCGTGGGAGTGGACCCACAAATATGGCGGCATCATCCTCGAACAATTAAAAAAACTTGGTGCGAGCTGTGACTGGAGCCGTACACGTTTTACCATGGAGCCGTCACTCTATGATGCCGTAATTGATGTTTTTATAGATTTATACAAAAAAGGGCTTATTTACCGTGGAACCAAAATGGTGAACTGGGACCCTCAGGGAAGAACCACCTTAAGCGATGAAGAGGTTATTTTTAAAGAGGTAAATGACAATCTGTATTATGTAAAATATATTTTGGCAGAAAATCCCGGCGAATTTATAAGCGTTGCAACAGCCCGTCCGGAAACCATTGCCGGAGATGTGGCTGTATGCGTTCATCCCGAAGACGAGCGTTATAAATCTTGGATAGGCAAACAGGTAGTGGTACCTTTAATTAACCGTAAAGTACCGGTTATAGCTGATGAATATATCGCCATGGATTTTGGAACAGGTGTGCTTAAAGTAACGCCTGCCCACGATATCAACGATTATAAAATAGGAGAGAAGTACAACCTGCCTGTGTTTGACACCCTCAATGAGGATGGAAGTATTTCTGAGGCAGGTGTTTTGTTCGTAGGCAAAGACCGATTTGAGGCAAGAAAACTATGGATTAAGGAACTGGAAAGCAATGGTTTGTTGCTGAAGACTGAAGCCTACAAACACAATGTAGGTTTCAGTGAACGTACCGATGCCGTTGTAGAGCCGCGAATCAGTACCCAGTGGTTCATGGATATGCAGGCTTTCATGAAGAAAAATCCTGAGGTTTTAACATCGGTAATGAACGATGAAATCAAGTTTCATCCTGCAAAATTTAAAAACACCTACCATCACTGGATTTACAATATTAAGGACTGGAATATAAGCAGGCAATTGTGGTGGGGGCATAGGATTCCGGCATGGTACACCAATGACGGTCAGTTTGTGGTGGCAAAAGATGCAAACGATGCCGTGGATGAGTTTGCCAAAAAACAGATAACCATAAATCCGGCTGAATTAAAGCAGGATGAGGATGTGCTTGATACCTGGTTTAGCAGCTGGCTTTGGCCAATCAGTGTATTTGACGGTTTTGCTGAATCGGGTAAAAAGGAGCTTGGTTATTATTATCCTACCAATGATTTGGTTACCGCTCCTGAAATCATCTTTTTCTGGGTAGCCAGGATGATTATGGCCGGTTACGAATACGGTTCGGAAAAGCCGTTTAAAAATGTTTATTTCACAGGTATTGTACGAGATAAACAGCGCCGTAAAATGAGTAAAAGTCTGGGCAATAGCCCCGATCCCCTCGATTTGATTGCAAAGTATGGTGCTGATGGTGTGCGTATGGGAATGTTGCTGTGTTCACCGGCAGGAAATGATATCCTTTTTGACGAATCGCAGGTTGAGCAGGGCAGAAACTTCTGTAATAAAATATGGAATGCATACCGGTTGGTTTCCGGCTTGGAAGCTGATGATCAAGCAGCGGTAAGACCCAATGAAATTCAGGTGCTTAAATGGTTTGAAGCGAAAGCAGATTTTGTTACCGGTGAGATGGAGAAAGCTTTTGCTGAATTCCGGTTGAATGATGCACTCATGTCGGTGTATAAACTGGTATGGGATGATTTCTGCAGTGTGCTGCTGGAAGCTATCAAACCTCCTCATGGCGAAAAACTCAATCCTCAGACCCTGAGTCAGGTGAAAGAACATTTTGATGGCTTACTGAAGTTATTGCACCCATTCATGCCCTTTATTACGGAAGAATTGCATCATGCTCTGCACGGCGCGCATCCGAAAAAACCCTGCATCACAGATGCATATCCTGTGTCAAAGGGTCTGGAATTATCTTCAGACTTGCCTTTGGTACTTGTTGCAGAAGTACGGAATGTTCGAAACAGCAAAGGGATTTCTCCAAAAGAGAATCTGGAAGTAGTTCTGATAAGCAAGGATGATGTATTCAGTGAGAATGCAGCACTTATAGAGAAGCTTGCCAACATTAAACTTCTGATTAACGCAGAAAAACCGGATTCGGCCGTATCGGTTATGGCGGGTACTTCGCAGGCATTTATCCGACTTAACATTGCCGTGAATACTGAGGCAGAGAAAAAGCGACTTCAGGAAGAAATTACTTACCTGCAGGGTTTCATGCGCAGCGTTGATGCAAAGCTATCAAATGAAAAATTTGTGGCCAATGCCAAGCAGGATGTGGTTGAAAGGGAGAGACAGAAAAAGGCGGATGCTGAGCAGAAAATCATGAGTTTGCAATCGCAATTGCAATCTCTGTAATATTAACGTCTGGTTTTTATGTGCCGGATGTGATACTCTCCGAGTTTCTCACCCATGTGCTTTCCCTGCTCGATTCCATCAATAAAATGAATCCCGCCATAGAGCCTGCTCATACAGGCTTCATTAGCGGCTTCCCGAAAATTATTAAACCTTCTGGCGCCCAGCCCAAATTCAATTTGTGTACTGTCGGTAAAAGCGTATTCACCAAACATAGAGGTTAACAGTTTCGCAGATGAGGTGCTGACCACACTGTGAGCGCTTGGGTACTCAGGAAAAGGCGGTGTTTGGATGGCGGGTGTCCAGCTGCTGTCTATCAATTTTCTGATAACAGTTTCAGGTCTCACATATTCAGTTTTGTACTTGGTGTCCCAACATACAACGAATGCATCGTAGATGACCGCGCTTAACCGTGCAATCCCCTCGGCAGATTTAAACAAATCATATTTTTGCTGTCGGGCAGCCTGGCTGAAAATACTGAGCCAGTGTCCGGGGGGCGAAACACGCAACACATTTATGGTTGCATGCCCGTAATGGATGGCAGAGTTGGGGTTGTCATCCCAGTATTTGGCAATCGCTAAATAGGAGCTGTCCTGGTTTTTATTCTGATCATAAACCTGCCTGGCAATTTTGTAAAAACGGCTGTTTTTATCCTTGCTGAATGGTTCAGGGGCAGGAATGGCAATACTTGATGCTGAAGGAACAACGGCGGTTCTCAGTTTAAACCAGTTTGGCTCAAGTGCATCACCAAATTCAGGCAGGGTAGGCTCCCATTTCCCGTCTTCTTTTTTTACGATATAAAAGTCGGTACCCCTGGTTTTGGCATAATTATCGGTTTTTGACCATCTTACAATAGCCGCACCTACAGAATCTCCGTAGGCAATGGAGTTTTTAAAGGTAGAAGAAGGGAGTTCACTTCTGTAATAATCGAGTTTGCGCTTTCTGAAGTTTGCAATACTGTCTTCCTGAAATACGAGTTTCTGGCTGGTATAGGTATGTGCACAAACCGCAACCAGATCAAGGCAAAAACCCAGGCTTGTGTCTGGTTTTGGGATATCCCTTAGTTCTTTCAGCTGGCCTGAAAGTGAAATAAAATCTTTTGAAAAGGGGACAAGCGATTCGTATGCGGCAATACCAGCATAATAATACCTTCGGCTGGCAACCGGAGGAGGGACTCTGTCAACAACCACGGCATTCTGAATGGCTTCATTACATTCCGAAAGCACATCGTGTTTCAGTATGATTTTATGGGAGTTGTTTTTTGTACAAGCGGCAAACAGCAACGCCAGGAAAGACAAATAAAAGATCGGTTTCATTGAAAACACAAAGTTCGCAGAATATTTATCAATATGCACGGTGATTTTTTGATTTCGGAATAATAAAAAAAGCGACCCGTGGGATCGCTTTTCACAACAAATATGTTGTATTATTCCTTATCTTCCAGAACGATACCCGACTCACCTTTAAAAGGTGATGCGAGTAAAACCACTGATTTGAGGCGCTTGATGGTTTGCACCCTGCGGTTGGATCTGGCTCTGATTTTGGCTTCTTTGCGCTTAAGTCTGGTAACTCCCATGGCTGATTTTTTAGAAGTGCAAATATACGTTTTTTTATTTGTTTTTCAAATAAAATCAGAGTTTGTTTCCATTTACATCAAAAAACTGCACTGATTTTACCTGGCTGTTTATCCATACGCCGGGCCTTGATGCTGAAAGATAGCCGGAACCCGGTGTCAAATTTTCAATTCTATCGCCACCGTTTTTCAGCGAAACAACTGCCTTACTTGCGCGGGGCGGTGAAGCCTTGAATGTTAGGTTTTTGCTTTTCAGGCTAAATACTTTGCTTTTGTCATTATTCTGATTGGCAACCAGGCTGAGTGATTTGCCCTTTAAATCAATCCAAACCAGCGACTTTGCATCTCCGGGCACGTAAAATCCATTGTTAATTCCTTGGCTGAACTGCAGTGCTTTTCCATCGTTCATAAGCAAAAACCCATGCAATGCATCATCTCTTCCATGTTGAACCCTGGGAGAATAGCTGTTTCCCATGCCTACAATATCCAGAAATCCGTTTTCATCCAGATCAGCGGCAGCAATGCCAAAAATAGGTCCTGACTGGACCAGACGGGGTAAATATTCCAGACTGAAAACGGCATCACTGTTTCTCAGCAACAGGCTGTTGAACTCCGTTGCTTTCATAGATTGCTTTTTGCAATTTTCTTCTCCAAACACCTCAAAAACAGATTTACCTGCAAACTCGTTGTAATCGGTAAAACGTTTATTCATAAACAGGGGATAAGCTGTAAGCATTTCTTCCAGTCCAAATACCGGATATTCTTTATTGTTTCTGGTGTATGACAACCAAAAATCGATATTGCCGCTTCCGTCAAGATCTGTCCAGTATACCTTCAATGGCTCATCGGTAGTGGCTTTCAGAAAAGAATTCATTCCTTTGTTTCCGGCGACAATGTCTAAATCCCTGTCATTGTCAATATCTACTGCCATAAGGCTGTTAAACCAGCCCGAGAATCCCACGGTTCCGGTGGCACCGCTTTGATTTACCAGTTTTGAACCATTATTGGCCAAAAATGCAACTGGCATCCATTCGCCTGAAACAACCAGATCCATTTTGTTGTCATTGTTGTAATCGCAAAAAACAGCAGCACTTACCATGCCGGCCTGATAAAGATCGGGTGCTGCATATTCGGTTACATCCGAAAAAGATCCTTTATTGTTCAGCAACAGATAACTTCTAATTTTAACTTCAGGATAACTTCTGGGTTTAAGTCTCCCACCCACAAAAAGGTCGAGATCGCCATCGCCGTCTATATCGCCGGCGACGATGCAGGATCCGCTGGTATTTACATCGGGCAGTGCTTTGGGAGCTTCAGAAAAATTTCCTTTACCATCATTTAAATACAGTCTGTGTTTATAGCGTGCACTTTCAAAGGGATATTCGTTACCTCCGGCTGCGAGATAGGCATCATTGTCTCCGTCGCTGTCTGCATCAAAAAGCAGGCAGCCCAGCACATCAATATCATTCATGGTTCTCCATGGTTGAGAAGGTGCAGCAGAAAGCGTACCGCCGGGCGTCTGCAGGTACAAAACAGGTCCGCGGCTTCCCATGGCATTGCTAATCAGCAAATCGGTAAGTCCGTCACCGTTAACATCATCGGTGGCACTGCCGGGTCCTTGCATTGTGTACCTTCCCGGAATCAATGGCTCAAACTTAAAGTCGGGGTTATCACCTTCCTGATGCACAAAATCCAGCTGGGTCTGGGCAGTAATATCCTCAAAAACAAGCGGGTTGTCCTGTTTGTAGTTCCAGTGTCCTTCCGCATTTTTTTCATCCAGTTCCAGCAGCTGGTTTCCGGCTACATCCTTCAATACCTGAAATTCTTCGTTGGGCCATATTACCGTAAGCTGTTTTAACGTCTGCGCGTTTCCAAGTCCTATATGAAAAATAGGTTCAGATGCGCTCTGGTAGCCTCTGGATGGCTGCATTTCCATAATCTGGGTTCCCGAGTCTCCGGTTACCATGAGCTTGCAGCCAATTCCAAATCTGTTGTTTTTATTTCCTCCCTTGCACTTAACCCTCAGGTAGTTTTTATCTGTTCCCACGTTTTTGTATACGGATGCCACATCCCCCTGATTGCATATGATGATATCCAGTTTGCCGTCGGCATTCAGGTCTGCATAGGCAGATCCGGTGCTGAGTGATGGTTCTTCGAGGCCCCATTGCTGTGTAACATTGCTAAACTGATAATTGCCCAAATTGCGGAAGGCATAGTTTGATATTTTTTCAAAGGGCAGTTTTTCCAATATCTCCTTATGGGATGCATATTGTTTCATTTGCTGGTACTTTCTGTTCTGAAACAACATGAAATCCATATTGGTTACATCGCGGTAATATCCGTTGGTAATGAATAAATCGGTTGCCCCATCATTATCAAAATCAGCGAATAGCGGGCTCCAGCTCCAGTCAGTTCTTGCAACCCCGTTCAAGTAAGCCAGATCAGAGAAGTGGCCGTTGAAATTGGTTTGCAGGTTATTGCGCATGTATTGCAGGCCATATCCGTTTTTCTGAGCCGTATTGTAGTATTCGTATTTCTCCGGGCCTTTCAGCAAACCGAAACGTCTGGGATCATCTGACAACATATCAACGGTAAAGAGATCCATCCAGCCATCTTTGTTGTAATCCGCGGCATCTGCCCCCATGCTGTTGGTGCTGCTGTGTCGGAAATACGTATCAAACCTGTTGCTGAAAGTACCATCTCCATTGTTTGTGTAGTAATAATCCGGAACATGATAGTCGTTGCAGATATATAAATCCACCAATCCATCTTTATTGAAATCGGCTGCCGTCGCACTCAGGCAATATCCCATGGCATTCACTCCGGCGCTTTCACTCACATCGGTAAATTTCTTACCATCATTTCTGAAAAGATGTTGCTGGCTGGTTTCGTCACGGTGCAGGGCAGGGGTAAACTTGGTGGCTATGTCATCAAAAAAGCGATCCGCGTGGTTGCCAAGATACATGTCCATGTCGCCATCATTATCCATGTCGAAAAAGGTGGCGCAAGTGGCATTTCCGGGGTCATCAACACTCCATTCAGCGCCTTTTTCCGTAAAGGTGAGGTTACCATTGTTTATAAATAGCAGGTTTCGTTTACGATCCCGGTTTTTATTGGGTCCGCTGCGGCAAATGTAAATATCCAGAAACCCGTCATTGTTAACATCAGCAAGGCTAATGCCACTCATCCAGTAGGCTGTTTTTAAGCCGGACTTTTCTGTAATGTCTTCAAATTTAAAATCTCCTTTGTTGAGGTAAAGTGCTGCCGATTTTTCATTGCCGCTGAATACAATCTCAGGTAAGCCATCATTGTTTAAGTCACCGGTAGCAACGCCGTTGCCATTGAAGAGATAATGATAAATAAACTGGTTAAGCGTGTCGTTTTCAGGTACCGAGTTAACAAAGGTTATCCCGATTTCCTCCGGTTTGGTCAGCTCAAATACAATTACCTGCTCTGATTCATCGCTGCTGCAGGATGTTACTGCTAAGAAAGCAATAGACAAATACAACCCAAGACACAATGACGGAAAATTTCGCATACCGCAAACTTACTAAATGAGTTGGATTGTTTTGCGCTTCTGTTCTCACTTAGTACCTCTTAACATGTGTTTCTTTCCGGGAGGTCCTTTCAGTCTTTCAATCTTGAAACCGGCTGAAACAAGAGACCGTTTAGCCAAACCCGCACTGCTGTAGGTAACCAGTATGCCGCATGTATTCAAAGCATTGAATAAAGTCCTGAATATGTTTTCCGACCAAAGTTCCGGCTGGGCTGAGGGAGCAAAAGCATCAAAAAAAAATGATGTCATACAATCCATTAAGGGAGCAAGCAGTAAAGTCACCATGAATCTTCTCCAGATTAAAATGGTTGTCAATTGTCAAAAGTTTGTTCCACGCTGAGGTTTGTATCTTAATCCAGGCATCAATTCCGGATTGATTTGTTTTGATAAAATCAGGAATAGGTAACAAATCAGATGCCAGGGGATATTTTTCAATGGCAGTATAGCAAAGGGTTTTATGATTAGATGTAGCATGCTGCCAGGCAAGAAAAGCATTGAGGCCCGTTCCAAAACCCATTTCAAAAACATGGATGGTGTCTTTTTTAACCAGAGAAAGGCCCTGGTCAATATAAACGTACTGACTTTCTGTTCTTGCTCCGTTAACGGAGTGATAGTTTTCCTGTAATTCCGGGTGATGAAAGGTATAACTTCCATCGGGTGTGGCTGTAAATACAAGAGACTCGCTGTCAACGGCGTTTTTCATCTACTTTCAGAAACAAAAACAGCAGCAGTGTAAATGCCCACAAGCTGCTTCCGCCAAAACTAATGAAGGGGAGGGGAATCCCGATAACGGGTATGATACCAATGGTCATTCCAATATTGATGGCCACATGGAAAAAGAGTATACATACCACACCATAGCCAAGCACCCTGCCAAATGCCGTTGATTGCCTCTCAGCGAGGGTAACGATACGAAATAATAGTCCAAAATACAGTCCGAAGAAAACCAAAACACCTACAAAGCCCCATTCCTCACCAATGGTGCAAAAAATAAAATCGGTATGCTGTTCCGGAACGAATCCCATCTTGGTTTGGGTGCCTTTTAGGAAACCACGCCCTACAAACTGGCCGGCGCCAATGGCAATCCTAGACTGTTCCAGGTTATACCCCATATTTCGGGTGTCCTGTTTTAGGTTTAATACAAGCTCAATCCGGTCACGCTGATAACCTTTCAGAATTTTTGTGTAGGCAAAACCAACCGCAACGCTAAATACGGCACTGGCTGCTGCCACAAAAAGTGTGGCAATGATCAGCTGCCTGTTTTTTCTTCCAAAATAAACAATGAGTGCTGCCAGTAATGATAGGGTTCCCATGGTCCACAAGTGGCTTATTCCGGTTGCCTCCATAACAATCCGTGCAATCGCAATTACAATAAGCCATACGGCACTGAGCAGTATCCAACCTGGTAATCCCTCACGGTACAAAACCAGAAAGAAAGAGAGAAAAACCAACGCGCTTCCGGTATCATTCTGGGCAAGAATGAGCAACATCGGTGTTAGGAAAAGCGACATGGTTATTACAACATTTCTTGTTCCCTTGAAGCGGATACCATACGTTCCAAGATATTTAGCTATGGCAAGGGCAGTGGCTACTTTGGCAAACTCGCTGGGTTGGATACCAAAACCACCAAAGCCAAACCAGCTTTTTGCGCCGGAAACCTCTTTTCCGAGAAATAATACCGCAATATTGAGCAGTATGGCAAATCCATAAAAACCGTAAGCGAAATAGTCAATGATGGCAACATTGGCAAATGCGATGGTTAGGATAATAATCACAGCTCCGCCAATCCAAATCAATTGTCTGCCGGCTATGGAGGAGAATGAAAACTGAAAGGTTTGGTTTACTTCTGAGGTAGCCGAATAAACACTGATGAGTCCAATAATTACAAGCAGCACATAAAGCCATACCGAAACGGTGTCCAGTACGGGATTATCTTCTCTGCTCGTATTTATTCTCGCCATGGTTTAATTAACGGTAGATGTTCTTATTCTTTCCAGCATATCGGGTCGCTGCGGTTCTTTACCCCGGTTGAGATAGTTCTCTATCATCAGGTTTGCAATTGGAGCTGCCCAGGTTGCACCGTAACCACCATTTTCCACAATGACCGCAATGGCTATTTTAGGCTTTTCCCTGGGTGCAAATGCAATATACAGCGAGTGATCCTGTCCGTGAGGGTTTTGCGCAGTTCCTGTTTTGGAGCAAATCACAATATCATTTATTCCGGTACCAAAAGCGGTTCCTCCCGGCTTTGTTACCATTTCCATTCCATTGATAATCCAGTCGTAATACAATTCGCTTACGGTAGTGTAATGCTTCTTTTTAAACTCATCCGGCAGATATTTTTTCACCCCAATACCCTTTACAAGATGCGGCGTTATAAACCATCCTTTGTTTGCGATAATAGCAGCACAATTGGCCATTTGCATAGGAGTTAGCAGAATTTCTCCCTGTCCTATAGCGAGTGAAATAATCATGCTGCTTTTCCAGCTTTTACCATGTCTTTTATCCAGTTGTTTGATGGTTGGTACGTTGCCCTTGTTTTCTCCGGGTAAGTCTACCCCAAGTTTACTGCCAAGACCAAAACTGCGAAGGTGTTTTTCCAAGGCAGCATATCCTGTTTTTACATTAGGATACCTTGGATTGTCGATAATATCTCTGAAAAGCTGACAATAATATGCATTACACGAAATGCCAATACTGCCTTTAAGATCAGTAGGCGAGGGATGGGGATGGCAACCCACGGTAAGGCTTCCCAGGTGATAACCTCCACTGCAACCATGCGTGGTTGATGGCTTCAAAACGCCTTCCTGACATCCAATTAGGGCCATCACGGTTTTAAAGGTGGATCCGGGTGGATAAACCCCTTTGATTGCGCGGTTGTACAAGGGTTTTTTAGGATCAATCAGCAACTGCCTGAAGGAGCGTGCCCTGGCTTCTCCAACAAGTAAATTCGGATCGTAATCCGGCTTGTTGATTAACGCAAGTATTTCGCCTGTGGAGGGTTCTATTGCCACAACACTGCCTCTTTTATTGGCCAGCAGGCTTTCACCGAACTCCTGTAAATCAAAATCAATACTGCTGTAGAAATCAGGACCTGCCTGAGCAGGAGAATTGAATTCATTGTCTTTTGCCTCACCTCTTTCAGTATATGTTCTGTCCTGCCAAACGGTCTTAACCCCTTTTACACCCCTTATATAGGCTTCATAAGTGTGTTCAATGCCGGTAACACCCACCAAATCCCCCGGACGGTAATACGGGTCTTTTGCCAGCAGTTTTTTACTTGCTTCTCCCAGGTAACCCAGCATATGTGCGCCACCTTTCACCGCGTATAATCGGTCTGTTTTGGGTTCAACAGAAAAACCCGGAAAACGATACAGATTTTCCTGAATGGCGCTGTATTGCTCTTTGCTGAGATTGCTCATAAATACTGCGGAACCGTTAAAAACATTGTTTTTCTGACGTTTTTTCGAGTTTTCCCTTGCTGTAGCCATGTATTTATGGTAATCCTCACCCGATATCTTCATGATTTCGCAAAACTGGGCAGTATCTATGCCTTTTGCTTTGGCGGGAAAGACAATAAGATCATACATGGCAATATTGTGAACCAGGAGTTTGCCATTTCGGTCATAGATAATACTTCTGTCCGGGTAAATAGGAATTTTATTCAGTGCATTGTTGATAGCTTTCTGCTCGTAATGATCATCGAGAATCTGCAGTCGAAAAATCTGAATCAGATACACCAATGCCACCAGGCTGAACAACCCCAGATAAACAAATTTGCGATTGCGGTGTAAATCCATTTAACGAACGCTTGCAATAACCTTGAACAATAACATTAATAAAAAAGTGCCAATACTGCTGAACAATGCTACTATTAGCACATTGAAAAAAGAAGCTATACTAAAGTAGTCCAGGGTAAAGTAAACCCAGTGATGAATAAAAATGAGCAACAATGTGTACAGTGCATAGAAGCGGAAGTTTTTATATTCAGGTGTAACATGGCGAAAACCCTGCAGTTGTATGGCATCGGCATCAAGAAATTTTGTATCCGCCAAGATTCTGCTAAATGCAAGGGTGGAACAAGCCGCAGCGTGAAGACCGCCACTGTTGCACAAGGCATCCAGAAAAAATCCTGCAAAAAAGGAGGTGAGTAAAATTAAGAAACGGTTGTAGGTAAAGGGCAGCAAAAAAATAAACAGGATATAAGGCATTGGCTTAATCCAGGGCCCAAAATTGATTTCCTGAATAAGAAAGAACTGAAAAAAGATCAGAACAATTGCACCAAAGAGATATCGCAGAAGATCAACGGCCATTATTTGTCCTCCTGTTTAATGTGTCAATTTGTGCTGCATGACTGTAATTCACCACATAAACATGGCTAAGTTTTCTGAAATCAGTGGCAAGCTTTACATCAATATCGTAAAAGCTGCTTCCACCCGTTTTATTTACCCGCAGAATTTTGCCAATAGGTATACCCGAGGGAAACTTTACAGAATAGTTGCTGGTTACCACAGACATACCCGGTGTGATTTTCTCAAACCGGCTCACTCCATTTAACTGAATAATAGTAGGGTCTTTGCCGTTCCAGCTTACCGATCCATCTCTGAAATTGGCTGAAGGTATCATGGGCGTAGCCTTAAACTGTGAATTTATGGCTGATAATACCAAAGAAAAATCTTCCGAGACATCAACAACAATTCCGGCAATTCCTGACGGACTCAAAACAGCCATATCTTTTTTAATTCCCAATTTGCTTCCTTTATCAATGGTGATGAAGTTGTTCTGCAGATGGGTAGTGAATTGTACTACGTTGGCCGTTTGATAGGTGTATTTTTTCTTGCCAAAAGAGTCTTTCGATACAATCAACTGGCTGTCGGTCAGTTGATTGTTCTCTTTCAGTTTTTCGCGTAAAACCCTGTTCTCTTCAGCCAGTGCCGCATTCACATCGGCAAGCTTAAAATAATCGGCAATGCCTGTTTTCATTCTGGACATACCATTCACAAAAGCGCTGCTGGTATTAAAATAATAGCTCTGCTGATAAATATTGAAACGCACCACCTGGCCTATACTGAGGACCATAAGCAGAAGATAAACAACAAGAAAAAGGTTTTTCCGTATGAGTCTGATCAGAAAAACCATGCTACGCTATTTATGCAGTCATCAAAAATTTGAATTTGCCGATATTTCTGAGAGCAATTCCGGTTCCGCGAACCACAGCTCTTAATGGGTCTTCGGCAATAGAAACGCGCAATTTTGTTTTGGCACTTACACGCTTATCCAGACCTCTTAAAAGGGCACCACCACCGGTAAGCCATATTCCATTAGTAAGAATGTCTGCGCTCAATTCGGGCGGAGATTGCTCAAGTGCACGCAGGATGGCTTCCTCGATTTTC
>CANHQZ010000032.1 GCA_947463125.1 Flavobacteriales bacterium
AAAACGAACGGTCAAAACTGGGGGCTACCGCAACCCTGAAGTTCCAATCAGGTTTCAGGGCCGCCAGCTCCAGCATCACGGGCACGGCATTGTCAATCTCGTTGGCCCTGCTGCCCGGCAATAATGCAATATTGATTTGGCTATCGGCATATTGCGATTTAGTATGCTGTGAATGATTATAAGTGGCTACTTCATCCATCACCGGATTACCCACATAGACCGCATCAACCCCATGTTTTTTAAAAAAATCGATTTCAAACGGCAAAATGGTATACAACGCATCCACATAAGCGCGAATACCTTTCACACGACCCGTATTCCAGGCCCATACCTTGGGGGCAATGTAGTAATGCACCGGAATTCCCTGCTTGTGCGCAAATTTCGCCAGCCGCATGTTAAATCCCGGATTGTCTATCAGCACCAGCACATCGGGTTTCCAGGCAAGGATATCTTCTTTGGCCTTGCGCAAAAACCCTGAAATGGTGCGGATATTTTTAATTACCTCCCACAACCCCATAAAAGCCCGCTCGCGGTAATGCGAAACCAGTTCCCCACCGGCATCCCGCATCAAATCTCCGCCCCAGCAGCGTACATCGGCATCCGCATCCAAGGCTTTAATCGCCTTAATCAGATTAGCCCCGTGCAAATCGCCACTGGCCTCTCCCGCCACAAGGTAATATTTGCGGGCACGGCTCATGTAAACCAGTTCAGGTCAATGATAATCGTCCACAATGCGTTGAGAATGGTGGCTACCAGCCAGCCCCGGCCAAAATTGAGTAGCTTGGGATTTCGCATGATCAGGAAAAAAACACCAATGTTGGCAGCAACCCCTACCTGGTAATAGGTATTGTAAAAACCTTCGCCATGCAAGATTGCATAAATAATGGTTTGAAACTGAATACCCTGGGCCATGGCAATCCAACCTGCTACCAACATGGGCAGCATGGCAGCAATGAGCAAACCGCTTACCAGTTGTATAACCCTATCCATTTAAATCCCAGTTATTTATAGCCCCAATGCGCTGATGATCCGTTAAATCAAACATGGTGGGCACCACAGAGATATACCCGTTTTGCAAAGCCCACTCGTCGGTATCCTGTCCGTGGTCCATATTCACAAATTTACCGGTCATCCAGTAATACGTGCGCCCAAACGGGTCGGTGCGCTGATCAAAGTCCTCTTTCCATTTGGCCTGTGCCTGCCGACAAACCTTAATGCCTTTGATAACGCCATCATCGGGCTTAGGAATATTTACATTCAGCAATGTGCCGTAAGGCAAATCGTTGGTTAGCACATTCTCCGCAATCTTTTTGATAAACGGTTTTGCAGGAATAAAATCGGCCTCCCAGCTGTAATCGCAAAGCGAAAATCCAATGGCTTTCATGCCATCAATGGCACCTTCCATAGCGGCGCTCATGGTGCCGCTGTAAATCACGTTGATGCTGCTGTTGGAACCATGGTTAATGCCCGACACCATTAAATCCGGTTTGCGGGGCAATATCTTATCGATAGCAATTTTCACGCAATCCACTGGCGTGCCGCTGCACTGCCAGGACTCAACTCCCTGAAAAAGTTCCACTTTGGTGAGCCGTATGGGCTGATTGATGGTAATGGCGTGTCCCATGGCGCTCTGGGGTTTATCGGGGGCTACCACAATCACTTCGCCCAGTTCCAGCATGGTTTCTACCAGTGCCGAAATGCCGGGAGACGTAATACCGTCATCGTTGCTGATCAATATCAGGGGTTTTGTCATGTTGCAAAATTCGGGGATTTATCCGGCAGAATTGACAACTTTTTGAAAGTTGTCAATTCTTCGCCAATGCCTGACAATCGCGTATATTTGCACCATGCAGGATAAATACGGTTTACGCGGTGTTTCCAGCCAAAAGGAAGACGTGCATAACGCCATACGCCACGTAGACAAAGGCCTGTATCCCAAAGCATTCTGCAAAATCATTCCCGACCTGCTGGGCAATGACCCCGAATACTGCAACATCATGCACGCAGACGGGGCGGGCACCAAAAGCAGCCTTGCCTACCTCTACTGGCGCGAAACCGGCGACATGAGCGTATGGAAAGGCATTGCGCAGGATGCCATTGTGATGAATACCGACGACCTGCTCTGTGTGGGCGTTACCGGTCCTTTTCTGCTCAGCAGCACCATCGGGCGCAACAAAAACCTCATTCCCGGTGAAGTCATCGCCGCTATTATCAATGGTACAGAAGAATTTTGTGCCAACATGCGCGACATGGGCGTTGAAATCTACACCACCGGCGGCGAAACTGCCGATGTAGGCGATCTGGTGCGCACGGTTATTGTAGATTCTACATTAACTGCCAGGGCCAAACGCAGCGATATTATCAGCAACCACACCATCGCTCCGGGGCAAGTGATTGTGGGTTTTGCATCCTACGGAAAAGCCACCTACGAAAGCGAGTACAACGGAGGCATGGGCAGCAATGGCCTCACCAGCGCCCGCCATGACGTTTTCAGCGCGGAGTACCGCGAAAAATATCCCGAAAGCTACGACACTGGCCTGCCTGAAAATGTGGTGTACTGTGGCAGCAAAAAGCTCACCGATGCGGTGGCCGGCAGCCCGCTGGATGCCGGAAAACTGGTGCTCTCACCTACAAGAACCTACGCACCGCTGGTGCAAAGCATTCTGAAAGAAATGCGTCCGGCTGTGAAAGGCATGGTACATTGCAGTGGCGGCGGACAAACCAAGGTATTACACTTTACCGACAACCTGCATGTGGTGAAAAACAACCTGTTACCTATTCCTCCGCTGTTTCAGATGATTAAAGAAGAAAGCGGCACTGCGTGGGATGAAATGTTTAGGGTGTTCAACATGGGCCACCGCCTGGAAATTTACACCAATGAAAAATCGGCTGAAATGATGATGCAGCTTGCCAAATCGTATGATATCGATAGCCAGATTATTGGCTACACCCAGGCCTCTGATGCCAAATCCCTCACCATTTCAGGTGCATGGGGTGAGTTGAGGTATTGAATATGGAGACGCATAATTATGCGTCTTTACAGCACCACATAAGACGGACAATGGTCCGAATGTTTGGCATCCGCCAGAATGTCTGCCCCTTTCAGGCGCTTTTTTAGGTTATCCGTAACGCTGATATAATCGATGCGCCAGCCCTTGTTATTGGCCCTCGCGTTGGCCCGAAAACTCCACCAGGTGTAGCGGTGCGGCTCGGGGTGAAATTCGCGGAAGGTATCTACCATGCCGCTGTCAAACCATTTGTCCATCCAGGCGCGCTCTTCGGGCAAAAAGCCGGTGGTGTTTTTGTTGCTCACCGGATCGTGAATATCGATGGGCTTATGGCAAATGTTGTAATCGCCGCATACCACCAATCCGGGTAAGGTTTTGCGGAGTTCGTTGCAGTAACCGAAGAAAAAATCCAGGAAGCGGTATTTCACATCCTGGCGGTGATCGCCGCTGGTGCCGCTGGGGAAATAGGCAGAGATAACGCTGAAATCTTCATAATCGGCGCGGATAACGCGGCCTTCATGGTCATATTCCTCCTGATCGCAGCCGTAATGCACGTGTTTGGGTGCCTTTTTGCTGAAAATAGCCACCCCGCTGTAGCCCTTTTTGATGGCCGAAAACCAGTAGTGATGATACCCCAGCGCTTCAATGGCAGCAATATCGGCCTGATCCTGTGTGGCCTTGATTTCCTGCAGGCAAACCACATCAGGGTTTTCCTCCTTTAAAAAATCAAAAAGACCCTTGGAAGCCGCACTGCGTATGCCATTTACGTTGTAGGTAAGAATTTTCATGATGCAAAGGTAATGTGTGCAATTAATCCCTGCACTCCATAAGCAGCAGGTGACCGTTTTCATACCGAATCTCCACAAAACCATCCTCTGCCACCCGGTTACTGCTGCCACTACGACCCGGGAAATGCAAGGCTTCATCTTGCAGGGAATACAACAAATTGGAGGTATGAATCCCGCCCGCTTCCATCACAGGAATGAGCGACAGTACCGTATCTTTCGGGTACCACTTTTTAAAGTTTTTGGGCAAATTAAAAATGCGGGAATGGTCGTCGATGATGGTAAGCTCAATACGCCCTGAATAGGCCGGCAACGTAGCCAGGTTGTTGAAATGGTGGTCGCTGCGCCTGCCTGTAGCCCATACAATGTGTGCGGCCTGCTGCCCTTCGGCAATCAAAAATTCAATTCCCTTTTGCAAATCTGTGAGTTCCTGATCCGGTGCATGCACAATGCGCACACCCTGCATGGCTGAATGCGAATCCCAGCCGGGCGCCACCGAGTCAAAATCGCCCAGCACCGCATCTACCCTGATGTTCATGTCCAGCACCCGTTGCAGCGCACCGTCCAGCACCAGTACATAGGGATTCCACTCAAGCAGCTGCCCCAGCAGTTCCGAATCGCATTCGGCACCATTGGCAATGATGAGGGCGGGTTCCTGTCCGTCGCGAACAAAGTGATGGGAAGACATCAAAATAAATTACTAACAAGAACTTCCATAAACAAAATCAGTTGCTATCCTTATTATCAAATGCCTCATATGAGTCAAAACAAATAAATTCATTTAATGTATCGCATAAATATGGAAAGTATCTACTCAATTTTACTTTACGCCTGATACCCTTAGGATCTATTAAAACAAACGTATTGCGGTTATTATAGTTATCAAAATCCACATCCCCAAGTTTCCACCCATTAAAATCTATATAAGCAACAAGATTCATTGATTTGTCAAAATATAAAGTAGTGTAATTGAATCGGGGACTTGTGTTATCATATCTGTCAAATATAACAAAATCAGGCATGACAAGCATTGCTTGTGCAAGATTGTTAAACTGTTCTATTTTATTGTTTTTTACAGTATACCATACCTTTTTGACGTTACAATTACTGAGATTAAAGTGGCCGTTTGTGTCAGCAATAATATCGCTCTCCATTTTTAAATATTTTGAAGTCATTATAATTTTTTTAATCAATACACTATTCAAAAATAACATTTTACAAAAGACAAACCCAATATTTTATTGTATTTTCACGTTCTAATTGATTATGGCAACCAAACCCCGCATACTCTGGGCAGATGATGAAATAGACCTTTTAAAACCGCACGTGCTGTTTCTGGAAGGCAAAGGATATGAAATGGTAACCGTGAGCAGCGGCAGAGATGCCATTGAGCAGGTAAAGCAACAGGAATTTGACCTCGTATTTTTAGATGAAAACATGCCCGGCATTTCCGGTTTGGATGCCCTTGCCAGTATCAAGCAGGATAAACCCAACCTCCCTGTAATCATGATTACCAAAAACGAGGAGGAACACATCATGGAAGAGGCTATCGGCAGTAAAATCGCTGATTACCTGATCAAACCTGTGAACCCCAATCAGATATTGCTGTCGGTAAAAAAGAACCTCGATGAAAAACGCCTTGTAACCCAGCGCACCACACAAAGCTACCAGAAGGAATTCATGCAGATTGGCATGGCAGTGAGTGAAAAAATGGCATTCCCCGAGTGGAAAGAGGTATACAAGAAACTCGTTTTTTGGGAAATAGAATTGAATGAAAGCGGCGAGGATGGCATGAAAGAGGTGTTTGAAACCCAGAAAGCCGATGCCAACCGCAACTTTTGCCGATATGTTTCCGACAACTACCTGGGTATGCTCAAAACCACAGGCGATGAAGGCCCGGTAATGAGCCACAACCTTTTCCGTCGCGCAATCAATCCCTTACTGGACGGCGATTTGCCTGTATTTATGATACTGGTAGACAACCTGCGCTTCGATCAGTGGCGCGCCATATCGGAAACCCTGCAAAACCAATTCCGTGTGGATCAGGAAGACCTGTACCTCAGTATCCTGCCCACCACCACGCAATATTGCCGAAATGCCATATTCAGCGGCCTGTTGCCATCAGAAATTGAAAAGCGTTTTCCCGGCAAATGGAGCAACGATGAGGATGAGGGCGGAAAGAACATGTTTGAAAAGGATTTCCTGGAGGACATGCTGAAAAGACTGCGCCGGGATATCAAATTTTCCTATCATAAAATCACCAACCTGGATGCCGGAAAAGCCCTGGTGAACAATGTTCCCAACATGTTCCAAAACAAACTGAATGTGCTGGTATACAACTTCGTTGACAATTTCAGCCACGCACGTACCGACATACACGTGGTGCGCGAACTGGCGGAAGACGAAACGGCCTACCGCAATGTAATGGCCACCTGGTTCAAGCACAGTGCATTGTGGGAAGCCTTGCAGCGCATAGCTGAAAAGCCCTGCAGGGTTGTCATCACCACCGATCATGGCAGTATTCGCGTGAAAGACCCCATCAAAATTGTGGGCGATAAAAATGTGAATACCAACCTGCGGTACAAACAGGGAAAATCCCTCACCTACAATCCCAAGGAAGTAATGGAGGTAAAAAAACCCATGGATGCATTTTTGCCTACCCTGCATATGAGCAGTTCGTTTGTATTTGCCCGTGAGAATGACTTTTTCGCCTATCCAAACAATTACAATTACTACGTAAACCACTACCGCAATACGTTTCAGCATGGAGGCATCAGCCTGGAAGAAATGTGTTGCCCGCTGATAACCCTTAGTCCCAAGTCATAATGGATTGCAGCATTGGCCCGCTGGACGAAAAAGAAATTTCAGCGGTTGTTACATACATCACCCAACTGAATCCGCAGCCGCGCATCATCACATTCACAGGGAATCTCGGTGCAGGTAAAACCACACTCATCCGCGCTTTGCTGAAAGCAGCAAACAGCACCGATGAAGTGAGCAGCCCCACCTTTGGCATTGTGAACGAATACCACACCGGGAAAGGCCGCCTGGTGTGCCATTCAGACTGGTACAGAGCAAAAAGTGCAGAAGAATTGCTGGATGCGGGACTTCTGGAATACATTCATAACGATGAATGCTTGATGCTGATTGAATGGCCTGAAGTGGGCGCAGCATTACTTGAAGGCGAAAACTGCCTTCATATCAACATCGAACATCACGACCATCAGCGGCTTTACCGCTTCTCAGACCGCCTGTCGTAAAGCTTCCAAAGGGTATCGCCCAGGTAAATTTCTGCGTCAAAAACTGGCAAATTGTAAGAATCCAGTTTGCCTTCACGGTTTAGTACAAACAAATAATCTGCACTGTCCGCTGTATTAACCTGCTTGATATTTTGGGCATCACTGCCCATTAATTGTTTATTTAACCAGATGGTTTCGGTAAATGCATAGATCTTCTTAAGATTTTCATCCTGATCAAATTTCTTTAATGCACCTAAGGTGCTTATTCCCCAGTAATCCATACTAAAAGAACCCGGTTTCCATAACAGCTTTAATGAGTTAAAATAAACAAAATCATGTTTGATATTGTATAATAATAAAACAGGCAGATAGGCAGATAATGCAATTATTTTTTTAAAATTAATTTTTGATATTAGTGTATCAACATAAAGCCCGACCAACAATACAATAGGTATATATATAAAATACACATGCCTCCATCCGTTATAAAGTGTGGGTTTCTGAATAATTAAATACATAAAAGTTATTAAAAATAAAATAATTATATACTGAACTACCGGTGATTGTTTAAATGATTTAATTGAGGCATAAAATCCGGCAAAAAACAAAATAATATAAATAAGAGGCAGCGTAACCAGCATCCATAAAAAAGCATAATAAGCGGGTACATTTCCGGGCATCATTAATTTTCCGGCTAACATTGTCGGAGATGGCCAGGGATTTTCATCCGCGTATCGCAATATACCGATAAAGCTTTCCCATGGAGCTTTCCAAACAGCAGGATAAACCATATACCAGGATATTATAAATAACACTATTCCTAAAATGCATGCAAGGATTCTTTGCAGGTTAAACCGATAATGCACCAAAACCCATAGTATCGGTATAAAGTAAAAAACCCCTGCAATTCGCACCGTACTTGCCATTCCCGCCAGCATACAGGCAGCCCATGGAAATTTCTGTTTTTGCAATGCAATTACCAGCGCCCACAGCACAAATACCCCCATACACAGAAAAAATACATCCTTAGAATTGTAATGCGCTTCGGCAAACAATCGCGGCCAGCAGGCGTAGGCTACAGCCGTAATTCCTGCCGCAGCAGCACTTTGATAAAGATGGCGCCCTATTTTATATATCCCGATAACAGACAATAAAAAAATGGAAAACAACAGAGCCCTGCGCAGCAGCAGCTTTGTCTGCATAGATGATGTAAACACCAGTTGCTCCAGCAGATAGGCCGGCGTTTCAAATAAAGGACCAAAGTATTTATGCTGCGTTACATCTTCATATTTGCCCCAGCCTGCTATATACCGTGCATTCTCTATGCCAATACTGCGCTGGGTAAGTTCGTCGTAATGCACACCATAACGTTGCAAGGTCGCATATCCCAGTATGGCGTATAAAACAAAGAACCAGGTAAAAAACCCGGTTCCCTGTATATTGAAAATATGTTTAATAGCTTTTATCAAGCAGTGGCCGCTTTGGCTTCAGTATTCATGTAGGCTTCCATGGGCAGACATGCACACACCAGGTTTCTGTCGCCGTAGGTGTCATTCACACGTGCCACAGAAGGCCAGAATTTCTTGGCAGCCACAAACGGCGCAGGATAAGCGGCTTTTTCCCTGCCATATCCATGCGACCAAGTGTCCGAAGCAATTTCAGAAGCGGTATGGGGTGCATTTTTCAGCACATTGTCTTCCTTATCGGCCTTGCCCTCTTCAACCTCACGAATTTCTTCGCGAATAGACAGCATGGCCTCACAGAAGCGATCCAACTCTTCTTTGCTTTCGCTTTCGGTGGGTTCCACCATCAATGTTCCGCTCACAGGGAAAGAAACCGTAGGTGCGTGGAAACCGTAATCCATAAGGCGCTTGGCAAAATCAGCCGCTTCAATACCGGCAGATGCCTTGAATTTGCGTGTATCCAGAATCATTTCGTGGGCACAGAAACCATTCTCACCACTGTAAAGCACGGGATATTCCGCTTCCAGACGGGCTTTCATGTAGTTGGCATTTAGAATGGCCCATTCGGTGGCATTGGTGAGGCCTTTTCCGCCCATCATTTTGATGTAGGCATACGATATGAGCAATATGCTTGCACTGCCCCAGGGAGCGGCACTCACAGCGTGCATGGCTTTTTCTCCGCCGGTTTTGATAACCGAATGGCCGGGCAGATAAGGTGCCAGGTGCGCTGCAACACCAATGGGGCCCATGCCGGGTCCACCACCGCCGTGGGGAATACAGAAGGTTTTGTGCAAATTCAGGTGACACACATCCGCACCGATCATGCCGGGGCTGGTGAGGCCTACCTGAGCATTCATATTGGCACCGTCCATATACACTTGTCCGCCATACTGGTGAATCAAGGCGGTAATGTCTTTAATGGCGCTCTCAAATACCCCGTGGGTACTGGGATAGGTTACCATCAAACAAGCCAAACGATCTTTGTATTGTTCGGCTTTTGCTTTCAGGTCGTTCAAATCAATGTTTCCGCGCTCATCACAGGCAGTTACCACCACTTCCATACCGGCCATAACGGCGCTGGCAGGGTTGGTGCCGTGGGCACTGCTGGGAATCAGGGCTATGTTTCGGTGCGATTCACCGCGGTCCTTGAAATACTCGCGGATCACCATCAAGCCGGCGTATTCGCCTTGCGAACCCGCATTGGGCTGCAGGCTCATGGCCGCAAAACCTGTGATTTCACACAGATCCTTGTCAAGCTCATCAATAATTTCTTTGTAGCCTTCTGCCTGATTGGACGGTGCAAAAGGATGCAAAGCATTGAATGCGGGCCAGGTAACGGGAATCATCTCCGTGGTGGCATTCAGCTTCATGGTGCAGCTTCCCAGCGAAATCATGCTGTGGCAAAGGCTGAGATCTTTGCTTTCCAAACCGCGGATATAGCGCAGCATTTCGTGCTCTGACTGCAGGGTATTGAAGACAGGGTGCAGCATAAAGTTAGATGTGCGCTGCAATGCTGCAGGAATGCGGCTCTGGGCCGAATCGCCTACCTGATGCAATTTTCCGTCAATCGCCTTGGCAAAAATCTGCAGCAGGGCATTGGCATCTTCTGCCGTGGTGGTTTCATCCACCGAAATACCCACGTGGGTTGCATCGAAATAACGCAAATTAATGACGGCAGCTTCGGCAAGGGACTTCAGGGTTTCAGCATTGGGAACCTCAATGTAAAGTGTATCGAAGAAATGCTGGTTGCATACTTTGTAAACACTGCCGGTGGCTTCAATGCCACGTGCCAGTTCAGAAGCGAGGGCGTGCACACGGCCGGCAATCTTTTTCAGACCATCTGGACCATGGTAACAGCCATACATACCGGCCATAATACTCAGCAGCACCTGCGCTGTGCAGATGTTGGAGGTGGCATTCTGGCGCTTGATATGCTGTTCGCGGGTTTGCAATGCCATGCGCAAGGCACGGTTTCCATTGCGGTCAATGCTCACACCGATGATACGGCCAGGCATCTGGCGCTTGTGTTCGTCTTTGGCAGCCATGTAGGCGGCATGGGGGCCACCATAACCCATGGGAACACCAAAACGCTGGGTACAACCCACCACGCAATCGGCGCCCATTTCACCTGGAGGTGTGAGCACCGTCAGTGAAAGAATATCGGCTATGAAACAGGTTTTTACATTGTGGGATTTGCATTTCTGCACAAATTCGCGGTAATCCTCAATGCTGCCTTTGTCGTTGGGGTATTGTACCACGGCACCGAAATAGGTGGTGTCTGGACTAAAGGTTTTGTAATTGCCAAAAACCAGTTCAACGCCAATGGGCTCGGAGCGGGTAATGAGGATGTCTTTGGTTTGCGGGAAAATATCTTCATCCACAAAAAACTTCATTCCCTGGCCTTTGGGTGCCTGTTCCAGGAACATGTGAATAGCCTCAGCAGCGGCAGTACCTTCATCCAGCAGGGACGCGTTGGCTATCTCCATGCCAGTAAGGTCAATAATCATGGTCTGATAGTTTAACAAAGCTTCCAGACGACCCTGTGCAATTTCAGCCTGATAAGGGGTGTATTGGGTATACCATCCGGGATTCTCCATGATATTTCGGAGAATAACACCCGGAGTATGGGTACCGTAATAGCCCATACCAATGTAGTTTTTATAAATTTTGTTCTTGGCAGCTTTTGCCTTCAGCATTTCCAAAAACGCGGGCTCGCTCATGGGCTCTCCAATATTGAGCGGTCTTGGCAGGCGAATACCGGCCGGAACCGTTTTACTGATGAGGGTTTCCAAAGAATCTACCCCAACGGTTTTGAGCATTTCGGGTAAATCGGAAGGGCGGGGACCAATGTGGCGATCCTCGAATTTCTCGGTGTAACGCGTGTTTAGTTGCATAAATATGCAAATTTAACAAAAAATGCGGCTCACTGTTTGGCAAAAAACAGCTTACAACTTACCCTCGTCGCGGAAACTGTAATATCCTGAAGCGCCAATAATAAGGTGATCTAGCAGAGCCACATCCATCAATTTACAGGCATGCTCAATTTGCTTGGTTATTTTCAGGTCGGGTTCGCTGGGAGAAAGGTTTCCACTTGGGTGGTTATGGGCAATAATGATGCCGCATGCCAGCCGCTCCAGTGCTTTGCGCAACAAGATTCTTACATCAATAACCGTTCCTGTGATACCGCCTTCACTGATTTTTTCTGCGCCCGTGATGCGGTTGTTCTGATTGAGATAAAGCACCCAGAAAACCTCATGATTAAGGTCTTCCATATGGCCTCTTAACTGGTCATAGGCATCGCGACTGGTGATTATTTTGGCCACTTTTGTTACACATTGTTTTTTTCGGGCACCCAGTTCCATGGCCGCCATGATGCTTACGGCTTTGGCTGTCCCGATTCCCGGAACGGCGCATAAATCCCGGAGGCTCGCCCTTGCAAGGCAGTTTAAATCGTTGTTGTATCGAGACAAAATCAATTTCCCCAGATCCAGGGCGCTGTGCTGCGGTGTACCATGACCAATCAGGATGGCCAGCAATTCGGCATCACTGAGATTCTGTCGGCCTTTAAGGGCCATTTTTTCGCGCGGACGATCATCTTCATTCCAAAGCTTAATAGGTAGAGACTGAAACATGTTGATAATTTTTTTGACAAAACAATGAGTAATTATTTTTCAAATGTATTACTTTTGAACCAGCAAAGACCCAAATTATTATTAATATTTTTTAATCAATTCGAATCATGAGTGAACAAAATGAAAAAATGAAAGCCCTCAAAGCCACCATCGAGCGGCTGGAAAAAACCTATGGCAAGGGTGTTGTAATGAAAATGGACGACACACGTTCCATTGCCGTAGATGTAGTATCTACAGGCTCTTTCAGCCTTGACCTTGCGCTAGGCGTAGGCGGCTTCCCCCGCGGGCGTATCATTGAAATCTACGGTCCGGAATCTTCGGGTAAAACCACCATCGCCTTGCATACCATTGCAGAAGCACAGAAAAAAGGCGGTATCTGCGCATTTGTAGATGCAGAACATGCCTTTGATAAAACATATGCCGAAAAACTGGGTATCGATACAGCCAACCTGCTCATTTCACAACCCGATGACGGAGAGCAGGCACTGGAAATTGCCGATAACCTCATTCGCTCCGGCGCTATCGATGTTCTCGTGATTGACTCCGTTGCCGCATTGGTTCCCCGTGCTGAAATTGAAGGTGACATGGGTGATAGTAAAATGGGATTGCAGGCAAGGCTGATGAGCCAGGCGCTGCGTAAACTCACCGGAACCATAAGCAAAACCGGATGTGTAGCCATTTTCATCAACCAGCTCCGTGAAAAAATTGGCGTGATGTTTGGCAACCCCGAAACCACCACCGGTGGTAATGCCCTGAAGTTCTACGCCTCTATCCGTCTGGATATTCGCCGTATAGGCCAAATCAAGGATGGCGAAGACATCATTGGCAACCGCACCAAGGTGAAAGTGGCCAAAAACAAGGTTGCTCCTCCCTTCCGTGTGGTTGAGTTTGATATCATGTATGGCAAAGGCATTAGCCGTGTGGGAGAAGTACTTGATATAGCCGTTGATGCAGGCGTTGTTCAAAAGAGCGGCAGCTGGTTCAGTTTCGGCGGCACCAAGTTGGGACAGGGACGTGATTCCGTGAAAGAACTGCTGGAAGACAATCCCGAACTGATGCTGGAAATTGAAGGAAAAATCAAGGCAAAGAACGCCGCCGGCGAAGAAGTGGTAGCTGTTCAGCCCGGTGAAGCTTCCTGATTACTGTATAATCCGATTAATTTGTAAAAAGACTGCTTCGGCAGTCTTTTTTTATGGCTTTTTGCTATACAGATCCCGATACATGGCAGGATATACCACATACAGCATAAGCATGCGGCTGTATCTGAATATTACCGGCAGAAAAACAACTATAGCTACAGGAATGCTGACAATAGCGTAATCGAACAGCCCCAGCAAATTCATGGCTACACTCATGGTAACGATTATCGCAACTATGATGGCATAACTCCAGTACATAGCACCGAAGAAAAATCCCGGTTCAGGTTCGTAGCTCAGTTTGCACTGCGCACATTCATACTGGGTTTCGGCAAATTTGCCCATATGGAGAATACTGTTGGGAAAAACCTTGTCCCTGCCGCAGCGCGGACAACGACACAGGAAAAAACTGATTAATCTGGGCCGTGGATGATGAAAATCAGGCATCCTTGCGGTTTTTGCGGTAATTATACCAGGCAAAACCGGCGGCACCTACCAGCAAATACGGGGTAGCCAGCAAAAACAAAATACCTTTATTGATACCATTACCTACGGTTGCGCCTTTTCGATTGGTTTGATTGCTCTTCAGCGCTGTTTTGCACATAGGGCACTGAGCTGAAACCGGAGATGCAATGACCATCAACAGGGCAGCCGACACAATAAATAGAAACTTCCTCATATATTCCAGGGATAACAAGGCGAAATTAATACATAAACCAGCACCCCGGTTACCGAAACATAAAACCACAATGGGAAAGTCCAGCGGGCAAGCTTTTTATGCTTGACCAAATTGCCGGTTGTACTAAAGTAAATGGTATACAGCACCAGTGGCAGAATGATGGCCGCCAGCAGTATATGGCTAAAAAGAACGGACAGGTAAAGGGTTTTCATAAACCCATCTCCACAATAAGGCGTGTGATCCATGCTGGTATGGTAGGCTACATAGCTAATCAGAAAAAGCGCGGAAATAATAAAAGCCAGCAACATAAAGAACTGGTGCAGTACTTTGTTTTTGCGGTAGCGTATCATATAGTAGCCTAATGCTAGACATACTGAAACACAGGAATTTAGCACGGCATTCAGAAAAGGCAAATGTTTGGCAAGATGAAAATTGGGTCGGTATTCACTTGGAAGATAACGCAACAGCACCACCACTGCCAGCACGGCAACACTCACCCCGGTTACCAGCCAGAAAAAGGCCTTATCACTTATCCAGTTCTTTTTGTCGGTATTCATACAATAAATTGTTGATGTCTTCTTCTATCCTCTTTAACGCTTCGAAGCGGTCTTTGTTTTTCTCACCGCGGGTGGGCAGAATGGCGCGCACATGCTTTTCCCTGTCTATCAGCACCACCTTGTCATCATGGATGAAATTCTGTCCTTTTTGTTCTGTAGCCAAAAGCAAATCATTGATTACCCAGTCGTAAATCTCCTTTTTGGAACCGGTACAGAACTGCCAGTTGAGGCGATCAGCACGAAAACGGGCGGCATAATTCTTCAAAACCGGCACGCTGTCTGATTCGGGATCAATGGAAATTGACAGAAAACGCACCCTGGAATTGCGGTAAAACTTCTCTGCCACGGTTTGCACCTGTTTGTTCATTTCAGGGCAAATTTCAGGGCAGTTAGCAAAGAAAATGTTGGCCACCACAATACAGCTGTCAAAATCTGCCATGCTTACGGATTTACCGGTGTGGTCAGTGAGTTTTATTTCGCTGATGGTATGGAATTCTTTGGTTCCGTCCGGAAGGGTCTCGGTTTGTCCGAGATAATCCAATGGTTTATGGACCCACTTGGCTTTTCCCAGATAGAAAATCCCCAATATGGGTAAAATGATGATGGCCGCAACAGCGGCCACCCTTAAAATTCCTTTTTTATCGCCGGCAGCCATTACTTGGCATAGGTTAATGCGTTGCCTTCATACAACAATCCCATTACCAGTCCGATAATGAAAATGGTGGGCACAAGTATTACCAAAGCGAGGTTAATTTTCTCGTATTTCATGTGCATAAAAGCACCCACAATGTAGTATGCTTTCACGATTCCGAAGAATATGAAGATGAAATTTCTGAAACCGGTGTGAGGCATCACGAAGTAGATGATGAAGTCCAGAACAGTAATTCCCAGCAATATCCAGAAGGTGCGCCATAGCTCCTTGGTGCCGTGGCTTTCTGCCGGGGGAATGTAGTTAATGGCATCGTATTCGCCGGGTTTGGTATAGAATTCCATGGTTATTTAAATTTTAATCAGATGAGGTAAAAGAAAGTAAATACAAACACCCATACTAGGTCCACAAAGTGCCAGTATAAGCCGGCCTTTTCAATCATTTCGTAGTGACCGCGACGATCAAAAACGCCTCTGGCAGCCATGATGGTTACAACAACGTTGATTACCACGCCACTAAATACGTGAAATCCGTGGAAACCGGTTACAATGAAGAACAACGCTGCAAAAGGAACAGGGCCTGCCGTACGGTACTCGGGCTGCCATTCAAAGTGGTCGCCAAAACCCAAAGCTCCAAATACTTTCTGCCCTGCTTCGGTAATACCGAACTGGTTGCCGTACAGGGTTGCACCTTCACCAATAAACACCGTCCATTCCCATGCCTGACAGCCCAGGAACATGGCACCTCCGATGATGGTGTAAATCATGTAACGTACCACTTCCTTTTTGCTCTTGCGGTGGCCGGCCTCAACAGCGAGCACCATGGTTACCGAAGACATAATCAGAATGAAGGTCATTACGCTCACAAACAGCAGAGGCAAATGCAAGCCGTGCATGAATGGGAAATGGTTAAAAATGGATGCGGGATCCGGCCAGTTGGTTACGATAGGAGACTGCACATTGCTGAAACGCTGTGCGCCGTACTGTACCAGCAAGCTGGAAAAAGTAAATGCGTCAGAAAGCAGGAAAAGCCACATCATGAGCTTTCCGTAACTTACGTTGAAAGGAGAGCGCCCGCCGGCCCACATGGGCTGTTGTTCAAAGGCCGCTTGTTGATGATTCGCCATTGTTCAGAATTACCCTGCGAAATAAAGGAATAAATACAAATAAATCCACAACAAGCCAAGAAAATGCCAGTAAGTGTGGGTAACCTTCATCAAGGTGAGTTCTTTTTTATGCACCTGATATCTGAAAGCCTTTGTTAATGTGACAGTTAGCAAAATAATTCCACCCAGAACATGCAGCAGGTGAATCAAAGAAATTGCATACACATAGCTTGCGGAAATATCTTCAGGGTCTGCATTTACCGGCATGAGCCCCCTGGAAATCATGTTTAACCAACCCATGTATTGCAACACGCAAAACACGACACCCAACAGCCAGGTTGCTGACAGGTAGACCCTGTTTAACATCAGTTCATCGCTTTTAGCGGAACGATAAGCCAGATAAATAGTAACGCTGCTGATTAAGGCAACGATAGCAGAATACATGAACTGTACAGGAAGGTCAAATTCCGTCCAGGTATTTTTGGCGGCAGCATCCGGCATGTGCACGATGTATGCACTTACAAAAGCGGCAAACAGCATGCAGCTGGCAATAATCATCAGTACCAGGTTAAACCGCATGGGTTCAATCCGGTAGTTTTCCTTAGGTTTTTTTGAAGCAATTTTGGTGTTCATGACGGGTTAAAATATGATGTAAGACAGAAATACTATGGGTGTATACAAAAATGAGGTATAGAGCAGTTTTCTTGCATCGGCAGTGTCCAGCGAGTTGCGAAGCTTGAGCGCATACAGCAGAAAAAGCACACCCGCGGGCACCACACCGGCAAGCGCCCAAAAATCAGCCATCCCGTAGACTACAGGCATGATACTGGTAGCAATAAGAATGATGGTGTAAATTACTATTTGAAATGCGCTGTATTTATCACGGCCGCCTTTGCTGGGAAGCAGCCAGTATCCTGCCTTTTGATAATCATCGTGTAAAAGCCAGGCGATGGCCCAGAAGTGAGGGAACTGCCAGAAAAACTGTATCAGAAACAAAATCACACCGGCATCATCGATAGTCCCGGTAGCAGCCGTGTAGCCAATCAGCGGAGGCAACGCACCGGGAATGGCGCCAATCATCACCGCTAGGGGGGTGACTCCTTTTAAAGGTGTGTACACGAAAACATAAAGCACCAGAGACAAGCCCCCAAGAATGGTTGTTATCAGCGGCGTTGTAAACAACAGAACTAACACGCCGGCTATACCGCAGGCAAGCGAAAAAGTGCGTGCCTGTGATTCCGTAAGACGACCCTCAACGATAGGACGACTTTGAGTTCGCGACATTTTACTATCCTGTGACTTTTCCAGCAACTGGTTCAAACCGTTGGAGCCAAAAACAATGAACAGTCCACCCACAAAAACACCGAAGAAAACCGGCCAGCTGAAGTCAGCAAAGCTGCCATCTGTGGAATTGAATTTACAGCCCAGTAGGTAACCAAACACAGAAGTTGCTACTACCGTTGATGTAAGGCGGAATTTAACCAGATCAAAATATGCTTTCAGGGTGCTTTTCACAGGGCGTAATTATAACATTATTGAACCGCAATGGGTTTTGCTATTCTCCAATAAAAAATCAAAATCGGCAGCGAAGCACCCAAAACAATGTGCAGCACCTGCGTTACCGGTGGTAATACAAAGTTGATATTGATGGCACCCAGGGCAATCTGACAAAAAACCAGGCTACCGGCGATACCAAATGCACGCGCCTGTATCGGAGAATCTGATTTATATAGTTTCCATAGCCAAAAGGCATAAACCATAAACAATACGGGCAGATAGCGGTGTAAGGCAAAAGAACCTCCCATACCTGCCCAGTTAAGATCACCATTCTTTTCCAGTGTACCGGAAACAGTCAGCACTTCTACGCTTTCTCTGGCAAGCGTTCCCAAAAACACTATAAACAGCGCAAACAAAAGCATCACAGTCCAGTGAAGATTAATTTTCTTTTCTCCAGGGGCAAATACAAGTGCTTTCTGCGTATGCAACGCAAGCATAAAAAAATAAATACTGAGAAACGAAAACATGAAATGAACAGAAACAATACCCGGTAGCAAATTAGTCGCCACCACAATACTGCCCAGCCAGGCATTCAGCAGCAACATGATGAGTCCGAGTGTTGCAAAAATGAATACTTTAGATTTACTCTTCATAAACCGGAAAGAGGCCAGCCAGAAAAACAGGGCAAACAGACCGGCCAGCACCCCAAAGAGTCTGTTGATATATTCTATCCAGGCTTTGGTGGCATTGAAGGCTTCGGGCTGGTAAATAGCTTTGTTATTTCTGATTTCACCCGCCTTCTCTGCCCAGCCAAGCTTTTCGAGCGTAGTGGCAAAGCGGTTAACTTTCTGGATTCTCTTTTCAAGAAATAGTTGCATGTAGTTTGGTGGCAACTGACAATCGCAAGTAGGTGGAACAAGCAGACCAAAGCACTTGGGCCAGTCGGGGCAGCCCATGCCACTGCCGGTAACCCTCACCAGGCCACCCAAAAGGAATAATAAAAAAACAGACGAACAGGCGAGTATACCTGTTCGTCTGAAAAAAAAATCGGAGAATATTCTTAGCAGTGCAGACAAGGACCTATCAGCTCCAGCCAAACACGCGTTTGATGGCGGCAAACATCACGTTTTCCGCTACTTCTTCTTTCTTGGTAGATTTACGCTTGGGAGCGGTTTTGTGGCCATCTCCACCGGTACCTGCATGATCAGACTCATCAGGAACATACTGAGGGAAATAATCATCCTCACGGTCAGGGCGGCTGTACTCATAGGGACCGCGGTAAACCTCGGGAATGGCTCCTGGCCAGTTTCCGTGAAGGTGCTCTACGGGAGCGCTCCACTCCAGGGTATTGCTCTGCCAGGGATTCTGTTCAGATTTCTTACCGCGGAACATGCTGTAAAAGAAGTTCCAGAGGAACAGCAACTGAGCAGCACCACCAACTATGGCAGCGATGGTCATCATCTTGTTTACGTCCATCCACACGTCAAATTCTTTCACCAGAGTAAACATGTAGTATCGGCGGGGCACACCGGCCAGACCCATAAAGTGCATGGGGAAGAACACCAGGTATGCCGTAATGAAGGTTATCCAGAAGTGGAACTGACCCAGGGTATTGTTGAGCATGCGACCATACATGCGAGGATACCAGTGGTAAATGCCTGCAAACATACCAAAGATGGCAGATGAGCCCATTACCAGGTGGAAGTGTGCAACCACAAAGTAACTGTCGTGCAATTGAATGTCAAGAGCAGCATTACCCAGATAAATACCGGTAAGACCTCCGGAAATAAAGAAGGATACCAGACCTATGGAAAACAGCATGGCAGGAGTAAACCTGAGGTTTCCTCTCCAAAGTGTTGTCAGGTAGTTAAAGACTTTTACCGCCGAAGGTACCGCAATAATCAATGTGAGTATCATAAACACACTGCCCAGGAACGGATTCATACCGGTAATAAACATATGGTGACCCCATACGATGAATGAAAGGAACGAAATACCCATCAAGGAAATTACCATGGCGGTGTAGCCGAAAATCGGCTTGCGAGCGTTGGTCGAAATAACTTCAGAAGTGATACCCAGCGCAGGCATCAGGATGATGTATACTTCGGGGTGTCCAAGGAACCAGAACAAGTGCTGATAAAGAACAGGGCTACCTCCGATGTTTTCCATGGCACCTACTCCCTCTAGATAGATATCTGAAAGGTAGAATGAAGTGCCAAAACTTCTGTCAAAAATAAGGAACAGACCGGCGCCCAACAGCACGGGGAATGAAAGCAGACCCAGAACGGCTGTTAAGAAAAACGCCCAAATTGTAAGAGGCATGCGGTTCATGCTCATACCTTTGGTACGCATGTTCAGTACAGTACTGATATAATTGATACCACCCAGCAGGGCAGATACGATGAACAAAACAATGGCTACCAGCCACAGGGTCATACCCAAGCCAGATCCGGGCATAGCTTTCTCCATAGCACTCAGCGGAGGATAAACTGTCCAGCCGGCTGAAGCAGGCCCTGTTTCAACGCCAACAGAAATGAGAAGCACTACTGAGGATAGGAAGAAGAACCAGTAGCTCAGCATGTTCATAAAAGGTGATGCCATGTCGCGCGCTCCTACCTGCAATGGAATCAGCAGGTTTGAGAACGTGCCGCTAAGACCGGCAGTAAGCACATAAAACACCATGATGGTACCGTGAATGGTAACCAGACCCATATAGAAGTTGGGATCCAGCTTTCCGTCCTGCGCCCATTTGCCGAGTAACATTTCCATGAATCCGAATTTTTCATCAGGCCAGGCAAGTTGCATGCGGAACAGAAGGGACATTACCAGTCCAACAATACCCATAATAATTCCTGTAATGAGGAACTGTTTGGAAATCATCTTGTGGTCCATAGAGAACACGTACTTGCTGATGAAGCTTTCCTTGTGCTCGTGGTGGCCATGATCGTGATGGTGATCGGTATGTAAAGCAGCGGTGCTCATAATTATTGATTCCTTTTAAGTTTAACGGATAGTAACGGTGTTTGGTTTTACGATAGAAGAAGAATCCTGAGCAGGGGTCATTCCTTCAGCCGGGGCTGCTACAGGTGGCGCTACAAAAGGCGTTTGGGTTGCAAGCCAGGTATTATATTCTGCATCAGAACCTACTACGGTAATCTTAATTTTCATGTTGTAGTGGGCTCCGCCGCATATCTTGTTACAGTAGAGATAAAAATCAAAGTCTTTGTTGCCTTTGTCTGCACGGGCTTCTTCAGTGGTTTTGGTGGGAACAAAAGAGAACCAGGTAGCCATCCCGGGAACCACGTTCATCTGACCGCGGAAATCGGGGAACCAGGCAGAGTGAATAACGTCGCGGGCACGGAAATTGAAGGTGTAGGACTTACCCTTTACCAGCACAATTTCAGTGGTAATCTTGTCATCATTTCCTGCATTGTTAAATACGTCTTGGTTTTTGCGGTAGGTAGTGATGCGGGTGATAGTGGTGTTTTTGCGGCGCAGGTCTTTTTTCAGCTGACGGAGGTACGAACCTGACTCAGCATCTTCCATTTTCGTCTTGAGCTCTTTGTATACGGCCGGGTAGGCAGTTGCGTTGCTTCCGGTATTGAATTTTACGAAAGCCGCTTTCCATGCTTTGGCCGAATCACCGGCAGAAGCAATTTGTTTGTTGAGCAAAGCAGTATCTTTTTTCAAATCAGCCAGCAAAGAATCTACGTGATCCTGAACAGCAAGACCGAGTGGATTTTTACCACTGATAAAGGTAAAGTGGTGGCTGCCGAACTTATTATCAGCACCAGCATAACGTGCTTTCCAGCCAAACTGATAGGCAAAAACTTCAATTTCCTGAGCATCCTTAGGCTTTTCGGCCGTAATTTTTGTCCAGGTATTGAATCCGCGCAAAACCAGGAATGTAAGCACTATGGCTGGCACAACTGTCCAAACCAGCTCCAGTTTGTTGTTGTGAAAATAATAGTGTGCTTTCTGACCTTCACGGTAACGGTACTTGAACATGAAATAGAACAGCAACACCTCGGTGATTACGAATACCACAAATGTGAAACCGAAAGTCCAGTTAAACATGCTATCGATGGTAGCACCATGTTCAGAATACGAATCTCCAATTAACACATGTTTACCATGGTTTACCATTTCATACCAGATACCGGCAACGGAGGCTAGAAGAAAAATAATGGCAATCCAGCGGTTGGTGGCGTTCCAGTTAACCACTTTTTTACCGGTAATTCTTTCGGTAAGGGCTCCAATATCGAAAGCCCTGGCAGTAATGAGAATCAGCAGCACTGCAAGCACGAAATAGCTGATGAATTCCCAGTCCCAGTTTGCGAGACTGAATTCTTTGGGAGGCTCAACCACATCAGTGGCAGTTTGGGCAATTGCAAAAAGAGGCAGCGCCAGTAAAAACATCGCAGAAAACACTTTCTTGGTTGCAAAAGCAGCGATGCCGGACAAATGGTAGTTCTTCATTTATGCCTATTATGGATTTGGTGGCGCAAATTTAAGAATCTGCCGCATGATTCAAGCAAAAAATGAGAAAAATTCATAAAGTTTGTTAACGGTTTGAATAACAACAACCTATTCAGCGCCGGCTTTGGTTTTTAACCATTTCCAGCAGCAGACTTTGCTGGTTTGCATCCGGCAATATGTGGATATTGTTTCCGCCACCCAAAACACTGAGATGGGTCAGCAATTTCAAAGCATCGGGGTTTTGCCCTACCATAATGGTACTCAGGTGGATACCTTCGGTGTTGGCATCCGATATCATCTTTTCCATAGATTTACGGCTCATTCCGCCCGTTGTGAACACCCCGTCGGTGACGATTACAATCTGGTTGTTTCCATCTGCCTGATAATGACGTTTAGCCTGTTCATAAGCAAGTTTGAGTGCTGCACCACCGTTGGTTCCACCCTCGGTTTTTAAACGATTAATACGACTGTAAATACTGTCCTTATTGTCAACCAGACCGTGCGGATGAATCACCTTAGCCTCACTGCTGAAACCAATAACCCCCAGCCTGTCTTCGCTGCGCAGCGCGGATACAAGTATGGCCATCGTTGATTTCAGGGTCTCCATTTTCCCATCGCGTTTCATACTCATGCTGGCATCCACAATAAAAACCAGGTTGTTGATTTTGAAAATGTTGCTCTGCAAAAGACCATCATCGGGGTGAATATGCTCCTCATTTTCAAGTGTATCCATCAGTGGAAGGTCTGCCGTAGCATCATCCCTGCCGCCGGCGTCATTTCCGGTAACAACAGGCTCTTCTACCGGTTTTGGATCCATGTAAATGATAAACTTGTTCTGATATGGCTCGAGGGTAATGAGCGCCAGATAGTCATCAAAACCCGATTTGGTGCAGGAAACACGGTAATTACCCGGACTAACCGCCATTCTAAAGCCTTCGGTATGTGGTTCCAGGCGAACGCGTTTACCACTGCTTTCCTTTACGGCAAACTCATCGGGCTTGATTCGTTCATCTGTATTGCGGTTTCTAATTTCCACCTGCACCATCTTTTCCAGTGTATTCTCATCAGCATGGGTGGGGTTTACCACAGGGCATCGCAACTGCGCCGACGGATCAAATCCTTTGATGTTGCCTTTCAGTTTAAACATGAGTGGTTCTGCCCGGCTGCTGATATACAGAGGCACATCCAGCTGAAACTTCCCCTTTCGGGTGGTGTAATAGACCATATAAATTTCAGCAGTTTCTCCCGGCTCCACCAGACGGGTATTGAAAAAAATGGCTACCTCTTCCTTGTAGTAGGTGGGCAGAAATACAAAATCTTTTTCAGTGGCATTTCTAACCTTGAAACGCGCCGTATCGTTTTTCCAGAAAAGGACATCGCCAAAATCCCATACCTGCCTGTCTGGAACAACATCCTGGGCCGCCAGTCGGGCAAAAAAGAGGAAAAGCAATATGGATAACAGACGGATCACGAAACTTTGTACAGTTACAACGGCAAAAATACTGCCGAAATTATACGGTCAAAGAATCCCATTGTTCGGCCAGCATGATAAATGTCTCTACCGGTAACTGCTCGGCACGTTTGCCTTTCAGTTCATCGGGCAATACAAAAGCAGGTCTGGAAGAGGTGAGCGGTTTCAAAGCATTGGACAATGTTTTTCTGCGCTGATTGAAGGCGGTTTTTACCACCAGTGCCAGGCTTTTGTAGGTGCAGTCGGGCGCCTGCTCTTTTCTCGCACAGGCCATCACACCGCTTTTTACGGCCGGAGGCGGGTTAAAACTGCCCTCATTAACCGTAAACAGGTATTTGCAATCGTAAAAAGCCTGCAGCAACACACTGGTAACTCCATATTCCTTGTTGCCGTGTTCGGCACAAAATCGCCTGGCTACCTCACGCTGAAACATACCTCCGAAAAAAGCCACCGGATTTTTTGCTTCCAGCACCCGAAAGGCAATCTGGGTGGAAATATTATAGGGATAATTGCCTATCACGGCTACCTTGCCTTCTCCAAACAACTCTTTTTCAGGAATGGCAAGAAAGTCTCCCTGAATGATGTTGAGTTCTTTGGCCCATGCCTGATGCTGAAGCCACTGCACGCTTTCGGTATCAATTTCCACGCAGTGTAATGCAGAACCATGTGTTTCCAGCAAAGGTTTGGTAAGAATCCCCATTCCCGGGCCTACTTCCACTACCTTGTCCCAAACACCCTGCGGTACGGAGGACGCAATTTTCAGTGCAATGGCAGGATCGGTGAGAAAATGCTGACCCAGCTGCTTTTTGGGAGCCACTTTTTGCATCAGGGCCAGTAGGTTATAAAGTGTTTTGTAACCGCTTCGCTCAGAGAATGTAGGTTGTGATTGTCCGATGCCTCGGCCGCATCGCACACAGTACCATCTTTTCGGAGAATATGAATTCCGCCTTTCTGCGGTTTATAGGCAAGGTTTTCAAGCAGCCCGGTTCTCACAAAAAAGCCGGCTTCATTATCCTGCATGTCGGGGAAACGATGACGGGTTTTTCTGAGACATTCTGAACCAAGTTCGGCTGATATCGGCTTATCCTGTATCACAATTTTGGGCAAATTGCGGTTCAGCATGGCCTGTGAGAGGGTGGACAAAACCTTGTCTTCATGAAACTGCCAGGCTTTCACGGCGGTCATAATATCGTGATCATCCAGCAGCACAAACAAATCCAGCGATTCCTCATCAAATTTTTCGGCTGAAATGGTTTTGCCTAAAAAATGAATGAGCGGATGATAGCTTCCCAGCGATGCCATGTTGGTGGCTACATGCCTTGCGCGCTGCAAGATGGCGATGAGCAGCTCATCGGCAGCAATGGCCGTTTTGTGCAGGTACACCTGCCAGTACATCAGCCTGCGGGCCACAATGAATTTCTCTACCGAATATATGCCCTTTTCTTCTACTACCAGGTTGCCGTCCTTCACATTCAGCATGTTGATGAGTCGATCGCCGCCCACCACACCTTCACTCACACCTGTATAGAAGCTGTCGCGCTGCAGGTAATCCAGCCGGTCCATATCCAGTTGCCCGGAAATAAGTTGTGTTAAAAATGGTTTTTGGGGATAATCGCCTTTAAATATGCGGATGGCCAGCTCAAGTTTGCCGCCAAACTCTTTGTTGAGCCGGTGCATGATGAGCGTGGAGATGTATTCGTGGCTCACACCTTCGATAAGGGTATGTTCAAGTGTATGGCTATAGGGTCCATGTCCTACATCATGCAGCAGTATGCCCAGCCATGCCGCTTCGGCCTCTTGGTCGGTAATATCAACCCCTTTCGATCGCAGGGTTTCAATGGCCCTGACCATCAGATTCAGTGCGCCAAGGGCATGGTGAAATCGGGTATGTGTGGCACCGGGATAGACCACTTCGCTAAGCCCCAGCTGACGGATGCGGCGAAGCCGCTGAAAGTAAGGATGCTGAATCACATCGTGCACCAGTGCTGAGGGTACGGTCAAGAACCCATACACCGGGTCGTTGATGATTTTGTTCTTGTTCAGCGGATGCATGGTTACAAAGGTACAATTCCCGCTGTTATTCCCCCGTTTCGTCCCAAATGAGTTTTTGGCCGTGTGCCGGTTTTCTGGGTTTAACCCGCTCGATAAACTCTCTCACACTATCGGAATACACCTCAGTGGGCATGGCCTCGAGATACTGGTTATACAAATACAACATTTCATCGAACTGGGCTGTGTTAATACCTTCCTTTCGCATCATACGCCGGTAGCCTGAAGCTGCGTGCAGCCAGGCACTCATATTTACATTCAGGGGATTGGGTGTTTTGGATACATACTTTTTAAACAAACCAACAGCCACGAGATCTTTGCCCTGTCGTTCGGCGCTGAGACCCATATACCAGTAGGTTCCGGCAAGATTGGTATCGGATTCCAGCACCCTTCTTAGTAAACTGTCTGCTTCGGAAAACCGCGACTGAAAAATAAGGGCGTGGGATAACAGGTGACGGATATCGTTATCCAAAGGGTGCCGGGCCAGCATCCTCCGGCAAATATGTTCAGCTTTGAGAAACTCTTTTTTTCTTACTGCCTGCTGAGCCTGGGCCAGTTCGCTTAATGACTCGTCTTCATCCTGTGCAAAGGTTGTTGCGGGCAAAAACAACAACAGCAGAACAATTAATTTTATCGGATTCAATGAAATATGCTTCACCTTTCGGAAATTTGTGATGCAAAATAAACTTCAAAAGTTGGGCCGCTTTTTTATTCTCCTTGTTTTTATTTTAATGACAGGACTGCAGCAATGCAGCAAAGGGCCAGATTTTATAAGGTCTTATGGCACCGAAGACAGTGCAACACTGCTAATGGAAAAACCCTGTCTAAAACTAAGGGTAGGGCAAAAATTCAAACTTTTTATCATTTCTGATACAGCAAAACCGGAAGTACTTTACGTTCGTTACGGCAGCAATGTGATCGACAAAATTGCGGTAACGTGGCAGGATGACTATTGTGTGATTGAGGATAAAAACAATTTTAACTGGGTGCGCAGTTTTAAGGTGCAGCCAGTTTGCACGCTTAATATCCATAAAATTAATGCGCTGGACATACAGGGTGCCGCTTCCGTAAACTTCTTGGATACCGTATATACAGACCAGGTAGATGTGGTGATGAACAGTGTAGAGAACCAGAAATTGCTGCTGCACTGCGGCAATTTATATGGAAACGGGCTCAATGCCGGACATGTGGAACTGGCCGGACAGGGCACCATTTTTGCCTGGGGCTGCGAAAACGGCAACAGCTTTGATGCAAGCAACCTCAGGTCTGACGATGCATACATTTACCACTATGCAGCAAGAGATGTGCAGGTTAATCCTAAAAATATTCTCGAGGCCACGGTTTACGGCACGGGAAATATTGTTTATTTCCGCGATCCACTGGTGAAACTGGGGAAAAAAGAGCTGGGCAAAGGGAGGGTTATAAAACTATGAGTTTACCTATGGGTTTACAGCCGGGATTGACACTGGCCATTATTGCAGCCAACGTAATTCTGTGGCTTTTGTTGCAGAGCAATCATGCATTGCTTGAACGGATGATTTTTGTGTACCGCTCGGTGGCCCGAGACCGTGAATACGACCGCCTGATTGCTTCCGGCTTTGCCCACCACAGCTTTATTCATCTGCTGTTTAACATGATGACGCTGTATTACTTTGGACCTACGGTAGAGATGCTTTACGGCAGGTTGGGTTTTGCGGCTATTTATTTGTCATCCATCATTGGCGGAAACCTTTTTACCATGGTTACCCACCGCAACAATCCCAATTACAGTGCCCTTGGTGCCTCGGGTGGTTTGTTCGGGGTGGTTTTTGCTTTTGTATGGATACTGCCCGATGCCAAACTGGCCTTGTTTTTCATTCCGGTATTTATTCCGGGATGGTTATTTGCCATCATCATTTGCTGGCTATCGATGGTATTGTCGCAGTTGCCGCGGGCCCACGAAGCCGGCATTTCGCACGAAGGACACCTTGGCGGAGCCATAACAGGAGCTTTGGGGGCTTTATTTTTTCATATTCCGGAGAATGTGCGTACGGAGCAGGTTGTATTTCTGGCAGGCGCCATTTTACCTGTTGTTTTGTTTGGAATATGGAAATGGCTGAAGCCGGGTAGAATGTGGTAAGGATATCAAAATCCTGGTTCGCTCCGCTCACTCGGACTTTTTATTTGCCGGATTACTTGCAGTGATCCAAAAAGTCTTACGAGGGGGCTTACTAATAAAAAGTCCTGGTTCGCTCCGCTCACTCGGACTTTTTATTTGCCGGATTAGCA
>CANHQZ010000033.1 GCA_947463125.1 Flavobacteriales bacterium
CGCATTTCCTCTGCAGTCTGAACATTCACCCGTTCAACATTTTTCGGCGTTTGTAAAGCTACCGGTCCTGAAATCAGGGTAACGGAAGCACCGGCTTTGCTGAAAGCTTCTGCCAGCGCATATCCCATTTTTCCGCTGGAGTGGTTTCCAATAAAACGGACCGGGTCGATGGGTTCATGGGTAGGGCCTGCGCTCACCAGCACTTGCTTGCCTTTCAGGGGCAATTCAGGATTCATGATTTTCATGAATTCCGCATAGAGGGCCTCAGGTTCGGGAAGTCTTCCAGGTCCTGACAATCCGCTGGCAAGCGGGCCGTCTTCGGCAGGAATGATATACACCCCGCGCGACTCAAGAACCCGAAGATTTTCTGTAACCGAATCGTGGGCATACATATCCAAATCCATAGCCGGGGCAATAACTACCGGACACCTGGCTGAGAGATAGGTTGCCAGCAGCAGATTGTCTGCAATACCATGAACCATTTTGCCGATGGTAGTGGCAGTAGCCGGCGCAATAAAAATGGCATCCGCCCATAAGCCCAGATCTACGTGGTTGTTCCACATTCCTGTTGCAGGGTCAAAAAAATCAGAAAGAACCTGTTTCTCCGAGAGTACCGATAGTGTTTCAGCTGTCACAAAGCGTTCAGCCGAAGGGGTCATAATTACCTGAACATCAGCTTCCGTTTTTTTAAATAGCCGAAGAAGCATAGGGATTTTGTAGGCAGCAATGCCGCCCGTAATCCCCAGAATAATTTTTAACGGTTTATTTACCGGTGTTGACATCGGGCATGCGCCAGTAGGTTTTGCCTTCGGCAAATTCCTGGGTGGCAAGCAGGGTGGGCTTGGGTTGTCTTTCGTACATCAGCGAAATTTCAATCTGTTCGCGATTTTCCTGAATCTCTTCCAGGTTGTCTGTATCGTTTACAAACGGCTCCAGGCGGTTGCGCAGTTCTTCCTTCTGACGCTCGGCAATCTGGTTGGCACGTTTGGCAATAATTACAGCTGAGAGGTATACATTTTCGGTCTCGGCTTCTAAATTTCTCAGATCGCGGGTTTCCGCATTGCGTGATATAGGTTGGCTCATAATAATGTTTTTAGTTTTTCGATGGCTTCTTTTGCTTTTCTGTTAATATTTTCAGCTTCAGCTGCATGTTCACCCCTGTTTCCATTGCTGTAAACATAATCCTGATAATAGTCCAGAACTTCTTTGTAACGCTCCATGCGCTTTTTTTCTATGCTGTTTGCAGCGTAATTGAACTGGGCTTTTACAATCAGAAACTCAAGCTCTTCCTTCTTTTCCATGTCAGGATAAAGCTTTAGTGTGTTTTTGGCGGAATTGACAGCGGCGCGGAAATCGCCCATCAGGAAATACTGCTTTACATGATCGTATTCCTTTTGCTGTAGCTTTCTCCTAAGGTCATCAATATGATTGTTGCAGCGCTGGGCATACTCACTGTCAGGATAATAATTGATGAACGTCTGAAGTCCACCAATGGTTTTCAGTGTCTGGCTCTGATCCAGTTCGTGAGAGCCAATATCCAAATAGTCGCAGTACACGGCCATGTAGGCGCATTCAACACTGCGCTTGCTGGTGGTGAAGTTTTCCGTAAAATCCTTAAAAAACATACTGGCAAATTCGTAGTCTCCCAGGCCGTAATGGCTGTAGGCTGTGTAGAAATATACCTGTTCCAGACTGTCGGTAGCTCTGCCGTAGATATCCCTTAGCTGTTCAAATAAAGGAAGTGCCCTGGCAAAATCTTTTTTCATGTAAAGCTGCACAGCCTTGTTGTATTTGAGTGTTGCGTTTTTCGATTTGTAAATCTTTCCATAATCGCTGCAGGCAGCGAGGAGAAAAATTAAGGGTAAAACTCGAAAAATACGCGGCATTTGAACCCGCAAATATACTGTTAAAACGCAATAAAAGCAAGTGGTTTGATGCCTCCTTCAAGGGTTTTGGAGTTTGCGTTAAAATCTCCTTTTAACTCTTGAAAACTTGTGTATAGCGAAAGCCTCAACTGCGTCAACTTTGCATAGTGGGAACCCCTCAAAAAATCATGGAAGCCAGCCAGCTCAAAGTAGTCGCAAGACAGGTACGCAGAGATATTCTGCGCCAGGTTTACAACGTTCAAAGCGGCCACCCCGGCGGATCGCTTGGCCTGGCGGATTATTTTACAGCCTTGTTTTTTCACTTTATGAAGCACAATCCTTCGTCTTTCAGCATGGAAGCCGAAAATGAGGATGTGTTCATTTTGAGCAACGGGCACGTTTCTCCCGTTTATTACAGCGTTTTGGCCCGTTCCGGATATTTTCCCGTTGCGGAACTGAACACATTCAGGCTTATCAACTCCAGATTGCAGGGACACCCTGCAACGCATGAAGGATTGCCAGGCATTCGGGTTGCTACCGGCAGTTTGGGTCAAGGCCTCAGCGTAGCGGCGGGTATTGCTCTTTCCAAGAAGTTGAACAACGACGACAGTACTGTATTTGTGGTTACCGGAGATGGCGAGCTGCAAGAAGGACAAATTTGGGAGGCGGTGATGTATGCTGCACACAACAAACTGGATAACATGCTTGTAGCTGTTGATTTCAATGGTCAGCAAATTGACGGGTCAACGCTCGACATTATGGGCTTCGATGAAATTGGCAGCAAGTTTGCAGCATTTGGCTGGGAAGTAGTGTACATGGACGGAAACAACATGGATGAAATCCTTGCCGTGGTTCCTCAGGCCCAGGAAAATATGGGCAAAGGGAAACCGGTGGTTATCGTCATGAAAACAGAAATGGGTCAGGGCGTTGACTTTATGATGGGAACCCATGCATGGCATGGTAAGGCCCCCAATGCCGAGCAGTTTGAGAAAGCCATGGCACAACTCCCCGTAACCGAACTGGGAGATTTCTGATGAATAAATTAAAACCATGGATAATGCTGCTTGCCGCCTGCGCTGCAGGTTTGGCTCAGGCGCAAATACAAAATGCGTTTCCGGGTAAAAAAACCCGTATTCTTTTTCTGCTGGATGCCAGCGGATCCATGGTGGCGGAAATGGGGAAAACCAATCGCTGGGCTGTGAGTGTTACGCTTATCAGTCGAATGGTAGACAGTTTAAGGTTCGTGGAAAATTGTGAAGTGGGTTTGCGTGTATTTGGACATGGAAAACCCATCACCATGCGCGATTGCTACGATACCAAGCTGGAAGTTCCATTCGCACCCAATAACCATAAGTCATTCATCACAAAACTCAGGCAGGTAAAACCTTTGGGGTATACCTCTATCACCCAGAGCCTGCTTGCCACAGCCAAGGATTTTCCTGCGGACAAAAATGCAAGAAACGTTATAATTCTCATTACCGATGGCATTGAAGAATGCCCGGGAGATCCCTGTGCGGTAAGTCAGGAATTGCAGCGCAAGGGGATTGTGCTGCAACCGTTTATCATTGGGCTGGGAACCGATGGGGAAAGATTTAAGCAAACCTATTCCTGTGCAGGCAGGTATTTTAACGCCCAGACCGAAGATGAATTTAAAAAAATCATTGGTGTTATTGTAAGCCAGACATTGAACAATACTTCCGTACAGTTTAACCTGCTTGATAATCAAAACCAGCCCAGAGAAACAGATGTACCCATAACCGTGTATGACGCTACGAGCGGACAGGTACTTGAAAACGTGGTTCATACCATGAACGGAAAGGGAATACCCGATACGCTGTACCTGGACCCGATGCGCAAATACGATATTGTAGTTCATACACTTCCCAATGTAACCAGAAAAAATATAGAACTACAGCCCGGACGACACAATATAATTCCCTTTGAAACCCCTATGGGCAGCCTTGCGCTGAAAGTGGGCGGCATTACAAAATACGGAAGGCTGCAAGCCATTGTGAGACAAAGCGGGAAAATGGAAACGCTGTTTGCACAGGATTTTCAGACCACCAAAAAGTATTTAACCGGAAAATACGATTTGGAATTACTTACCCTGCCGCGGATGTTTATTCCCGGAGTAGAGTTGATGCAAAACAAGACCTATACCGTTGAAATTCCGGCTCCCGGGCAGTTGCAGCTCACGTTGGGTCGCGATGTTATCGCATCCATTTTTGTTATCAGGGAGAACAAGATGGAGTGGGTTACCGATATTGATGGTACACGAACATCGCAGTTTATTACGATGCAGCCGGGCGAATACAAGGCCGTATACCGCGCTAAAAGCGAAACCAGAACCCTTTACAGCAAAACAGCAGACTTTAAAATAACCACAGGCAGCAATACCGTATTGACTTTGTAATCCATGAAAAAATTTGAAATAACCGCCCAAAAAGACACCCGCAGCGGGTTTGGCGCCGGACTTCTTGAGGCCGCGAGGCTTGATGAACGTGTAGTAGGCCTTTGTGCTGATTTAACCGGTTCCCTGATGATGGATGCCTTTCAGAAAGAATTTCCGCACCGCTTTTTTCAGGCGGGTATTGCTGAAGCCAATATGATGGGTCTTGCTGCAGGGCTTGCAACAGGAGGCAAAATTCCGTTTACCGGCACATTTGCCAATTTTAGTACAGGCCGTGTTTATGACCAGATTCGGCAAAGCATTGCCTACAGCGACAAAAATGTAAAAATTTGCGCCAGCCACGCGGGATTAACCCTTGGTGAAGACGGTGCCACCCACCAGATTTTGGAAGATATCGGGCTGATGAAAATGCTGCCCGGAATGACGGTGATAAACCCTTGCGATTACAACCAAACCAAAGCGGCCACACTGGCCATTGCCAAACATCATGGACCTGTTTATCTGCGCTTTGGCAGACCCAAATGGCCTGTTTTTACACCAGAAAATCAGGTATTTGAAATTGGCAAGGCACTGATGCTGAACGAAGGAACGGATGTGAGCATTTTTGCCACCGGGCACCTGGTATGGAAAGCTATACAGGCTGGCGAAGCGTTGGCTGAAAAAGGTATCAATGCCGAAATTATCAATATCCACACCATTAAACCGCTGGATGCGGAAGCCGTGCTGAACAGCGTGCGCAAAACCCGTTGTGTGGTAACAGCAGAAGAGCATCAGATCAATGGCGGTTTGGGTGATAGCATCGCGCAACTGCTGGTCCGTAATCTGCCTGTACCGGTTGAAATGGTAGCTGTTATGGATAGTTTTGGTGAAAGTGGAAAGCCCGAAGAACTGCTCACCAAATATCACCTGGATGCAGCTGATGTAGTAGCAGCCGCCGAAAGAGCGATAGCCAGAAAAGGATAACCATGTTTCCTGAATCAACAGGTTCAAACCGGAATAACGGGATTGCTTGGTTGATTTTACCCTGGATTGTTCCTGCAATTCTCATCAAAATTTTCATTTTCCCGGATTTTCAGAAGCTGGGTTTCATCCATATTCCTGATGATGTCTTCACGATATACTGGAATGCGGAACACGTTAAAAATGCACTGAATTTTCACACGGGATTATACCATACGAATGCCATTCTGGCACCTGATGGAATAAGCCTTTGGGGCCATGCTCTTACCCTGATAATAGGTGTGTTTAACTGGGTGCTGGATGATGCTGTTGTTTCAATCAATCTGGTGGCGTATTTGCATCTTGTGGTGTTTTCTGCGGGTATCTTCAAGCTTACTGCTTTCTGGATTACATCACCCCTGTATCGGTTGATAATAGCCCTGGTGGCGGTGTTTAATGGCTATATGCTGGCGAAAAGCGGCATTCACATCAATCTGATATTATTGGGGCTGGTTCCATGGAATTTGTATATGTTTTTATGCAGTTTTGATGGAAACGCAGGTTTGAAAAAGCCTCGTTTACTGATGCTCTCCCTATTGCTCCTTGGAGTAAATGTTGCATTTGATTATTACGCCATCATTTATACGATCAGCTTTATGTTTCTCTGGTATGTCTATGTACGTTTTCTAAGCAAACGACTGGCAACCATGACCTGGAAAAAATGGGCGGTTGTGTTTTTTGTGTTTGTGCTTACACATGTAATTTCAAGGTTGTTGTGGATCAATGGTTTGGATAAAAAGGGAGGGATTTGGTCGGCCGCAGATATTCGGTCGTTTTTTATTCCCGGACACTTTGGCAAATGGCTTTATTCGCATCAGGTTTTTGGAAATTCCCCCATCAGCGAGAATTTCGTTTACGCCGGACTTTCATTGATTTTATTACTGCTAATATGCTGTTTTCTGTTTAGGAAGATTTTAGGCGGAAACCATTCGTCAACCCTATGGTTGTTCATGCTGCTTGCCTACTTCTGCATAACATTTCCTGTGATAAAATGGGAGGGTAGAAACTTGTTTTACCTGCCCACTTCATTTACGCACTATATTCCGGTTCTGGATCAATTCCGGGCACCGGGAAGGATGTTTGAGATGTTTTTGATCGCCTCACTGGTTTTTGTTTTTGCCGTAATTGAAGGTATTCAATGGAAGAATGCATGGGTTCAAATAGGCGTTATTACAGTTTTTGTTTCGGGTTTTATCTTTGAACATGCTGTTCAGTCCAAGCAATTTTTAAGCAGAGAATCCCTAAGTCCATCCTCTGCTGATATGCGTTATCTTCAGGGAAAAACGACATTGACCCTGCCTTTTGGTGTACGTGACGGATTCCGGATGTTGGGCAATTATCAGCCAACAGACGGATTGTTGATGGGTGTCCCTAATATCAAGTTGTTTAGCGGTTACATTTCGAGGATTCCTGATGCTGTCTGGAAAAACTTGTCTCAAAAAACGTTGATTCGGCTTACCGTGGATATGAGTGATAGTACAAGTAAAGCAGAAAAATCACCTCTGCAATGGGCTGCATCCGTAAATGAGTCTGGTGTTGATGCGGTTAGGATTTCAGAAAAAGCAGCGTCTTCGAATGGTGAAATTATGCATGGTGCAGCTTTGCTGGCAAGGGATTTCAAGTGGAGATATTATACTGAAAGCGGTTATATATACTTACTGAAATAATTCCGCTGTTGAAAATTTATCTATGTTTTACCATGATTTGAGTTCACTGATAAAATTTAGCAGGGAAATAACCTTAATGTCTTTATGAATGTTATAGCTCTCTGAGGCGGGTGTGATTAAATACCCGTTCTCAGTATTCAGATCAACTAGCGATTGTACAAACCCTCTTTTGGCTTGTGGCGAACTTGAGAATTTTGCATCGCATGCAGCGACAACCCGGTCACCACGCGTGATGACGATATCACATTCGGCGCCGTTTTGGGTGCGGTAGAAATAAACACTGCAGTCGTCAGGCAGATGTTTTATAATTTCATGCAAAACAAACCCTTCCCAAGAGGCACCGCATATAGGGTGTCCAAAGAGCTGAATCAGGGATGGAATGGCATGGAAATGGTGAAGAATACCGCTATCGTTAAGATATACTTTCGGTGATTTTACCAGTCTTTTTTTCAGATTTGAATGCCAGGGTTGAAGGATGGTAAGCAGAAAGGCTCCCTGCAAATATTCCAGATAACGATTGACCGTGGTGCCACTGACCCCCAGCGCACGTGAAAAGGTTTCGGCATTCCAAAGATTTCCGTGGTGGTGTGACAGCATCTGCCACATTTTTTTGATGATTACTGGCGACAGATTCAATCCGAACATGGCATTGATGTCGGTATTTGCATAACTGTCAATATAGCCTGAAAACCAACGCTGGCGAGCTCTTTTGCTGGTGGCATTAACTGATTTTGGATATCCCCCTGTATACCACTGCATGTAAACATCGCGAATGAGTGTTTCGCGCAGGGACAATGGATGGATATGAACATAAGAAGTGCGTCCGGCAAGCGATTCTGAAACACCTTTCACCAGCGATGGTGTGGCACTCCCGAGTAAGATAAATTGTCCGGGCCGCTGATTTTCATCCACAATGGGACGCAGGATACGGAATATTTCAGGCATGACCTGAGCCTCATCAATGACAACTGTTTTAAAGTTTTGCGAAGTAAGAAACAATTCCGGATCGGATAAGCGGTTGCGGTCTGCGTCTCTTTCCAGGTCAAGAAACAAGACATTGTCATTGGCGTCGAAGATCTGTTTGACAAGCGTAGTTTTTCCAACCTGGCGTGCCCCCAGGATGGTAACGACCGGAAAGTCTTTCATATCTTCCTTTATTGTATGTCTTGCAACGCGCTTAAACATTACACAAAGTTATAAAATAACCAAGTAAATTCAAAATTAAACTTGGAAATTACTTGGATAAATACTCTTTGAAAATTGGAGTAGGATGTTTTTAAATTGGGGTTAAAGTGGTTGTATGTTATTTGTATTAGATTGATAAACATGAATATAAGTGATATGTTATCTCCGTAAAATATGCGGTGATTGAATATTGTGCATTGTTTCATGATGAAAAAAGCAAGTTGCATGATAATCGACCGTAACTTTGCAACTGTAAGTTGAATACCAGAGATATTCTCCGGCATTTCGGGCAAACCGGCCCGATGCAGGAACTGGAAGCCGCTCTGGCAATTGCCGGAGATCACATTTACCTGGAGGGCGTGAGCGGATCCGGGCAGACACTTATTTTGGCTTCACTTTTTTCGGTCAGTTCCAGGCCATTGCTTATCATCATGCCCGACAGAGATCAGGCGGGCTACATCCAATCAGACTTGGAACATTTGCTGCCCGGTGAAAACATTTTGTTTTTACCCGACAGCTGCCTGAAACCCTATAAGCTGGGAACCGAACACGCCATCTCCGTCCAGGAACGCATAGAAACCATTACCGCGCTGCGTAAAAACAACCGACGCATTCTGGTTACATACACCGCAGCCATTGCCGAAATGGCGGTGGAGCAGCATGTGCTGGCGCAAAACACCTTTGATATAGCCCGCAGGCAACAACTGAACCTGGATTTTCTGATGGATTTCCTGCAGGAAAATGGTTTTGAGCGCGTGGATTTTGTGTTTGAACCCGGCACTTTCAGCATCCGCGGAGGTATTGTGGATCTGTTTTCATTCGCCCATGAACATCCTTTCCGTATAGAGCTGGATGGAGATGAGATTGAAAGCATCCGCAGTTTTGACGTGAATACCCAGCTCTCCCTGAAGGAAATGGACCACTTCAGCCTGGTGCCAAACGTGCATGACTCGCGGTTTGAAGAAAATAGAACTCCTGTATTTGATTACCTGGCAAATGACACGCTCATTTTTGGTGCGGAATTACCCCTGCAGATAGAAAACCTCGGAAAGGGCTGGGAGAAGGCTTTGCAGGACCATGCCACAGCCACCGATGCCGGTGCGGAAAATGCACCCCCGCATCCAAAGGACCGCTTGCTTACACCGGGACAGCTGGGCCGTATTCTGGAATCCTTTACGGTGCTGCATTATTTGGGCAAACCTTCAGCAAAAGCAAAGCGCATAGGCTTTCTGCAACAGCCCCAGCCCATTTTTAAGCGGAATTTCACCCTGCTGATTGACTGGTTGAAAGAAAGCAAGAAAGAAGGCATTGAAAGCCTGCTTTTTAGCGAAAACAACCGACAGATAGAGCGATTGCAGACCATTCTTACTGATTTAAATGCGCAGGTTGAATTCACCCCTGTCTATGCCGGTCTTAGTCAGGGCTTTGTGGATGCCGATGCCAAAATGGCCTTCATCACCGAGCATCAGCTGTTTGATAAATATTACCGGCCTAAATCCCGCGAACGCTACAGCGCTTCTACATCACTCACCCTTCGGGAATTGCGCAGCCTTAAACCCGGTGACTTTGTAACCCACATGGACCACGGAATCGGGCGATTTGCCGGCCTGGAAAAAATGGACATGAACGGAGTGATGCAGGAAGTGGTGCGGTTGGTGTACCGAGACAATGACCTGCTGTATGTATCCGTAAACAGCCTGCATAAAATTGCCAAATATACCGGCAAGGATGGTACGGCGCCCTCGCTGCATAAGTTGGGCAGTCCGGTGTGGGATAAACAAAAGAAGGCTACAAAGAAAAAGGTAAAAGACATCGCCCGTGAGCTAATCAGCCTTTACGCCCGCCGTAAGGCGCAGAAGGGCTATGCGTTTGCTCCCGACAATTATTTACAGCTCGAATTGGAGGCCGGATTTTTCTATGAAGACACCCCTGATCAGGCCAAGGCCACGGAAGATGTGAAACGCGATATGGAAAGCGAACAGCCTATGGACCGTCTGGTGTGCGGCGATGTGGGGTTTGGAAAGACAGAAGTGAGCATGCGTGCGGCTTTCAAGGCGGTTTGCGACAGCAAACAGGTAGCAGTTTTGGTGCCCACAACCATTCTCGCTCAGCAGCACTACCGCACTTTTAAAAAGCGATTTGCCGGTTTTCCGGTGAATGTGGAATACCTGAACCGATTTAAGAGCGCGAAAGAACAAACCGCCACGCTGGCAAAGGTAAAAGAGGGCAAGGTGGATGTGCTCATAGGTACGCACCGTTTGCTGGGGAAAGACGTGGAGTTTAAAGACCTGGGGCTTATGATCATTGACGAAGAACAGAAATTTGGCGTAGCCGCCAAAGAAAAACTCAAAGAACTCAAGGTGAATGTGGATACGCTCACACTCACGGCCACGCCTATTCCAAGGACCCTTCACTTTTCGCTTATGGGGGCGAGGGATTTAAGCATCATCAATACGGCGCCGCCCAACCGGCAGCCGGTGCATACCGAGCTGCATCCTTTTAATAGGGAAGTTATTTCAGAAGCCGTTCAGCATGAGCTGGGTCGGGGCGGACAGGTGTTTTTCATCCATAGCCGGGTAAAGGATATACACGACATTGCTGCCATGATTGAGGATGTGGCGCCCGGAGCCAGGGTTTGCGTGGCACACGGACAAATGGAAGGTGCCGCACTGGAAGATGCCATGGTGCGTTTTATTGAAGGCGAGTACGATGTGCTGGTGGCGACCTCCATCATTGAAAGCGGTTTGGATATTGCCAATGCCAACACCATCATCATCAACAATGCCCACATGTTTGGCCTCAGCGATTTGCACCAGATGCGGGGCAGGGTAGGGCGAAGCAATGTAAAGGCCTTTTGCTATTTGCTTTCACCGCCCCTGAGTGTGCTGAGCGAAGATGCCCGCAAGCGCCTCCGCACCATTGAGGAATATACCGATCTGGGCAGCGGTTTTCAGGTGGCCATGCGCGATTTGGATATACGTGGGGCCGGGAATCTGCTGGGGGCCGAGCAAAGCGGCTTTATTTCGGAAATGGGTTTTGAGATGTACCACAAAATTCTGGATGAAGCGGTGCGCGAACTGAAACATGATGAGTTTGCCGGTTTGTTTGACGAAGAGGGCACGGAAGACATCAGCAGCCGCGATTGTCAGGTAGAGGCAGACTTTGAAATGCTCATTCCAAGCCATTACGTGACCCAGGTGGCAGAAAGACTGGCGTTGTATAGTGAATTATCGTCCATTGCCACAGAAATGCAGCTGAAGGCTTTTGCGGAGCAATTGCGCGACCGTTTTGGCAAGTTGCCGGATGCGGTGGTGGCGCTGCTGGATACGGTACGTTTAAAGTGGGCCGGAAAGCAGATGGGGCTTGAGAAAATTACGCTGAATGACGGCAGGATGCGGTTGTATTTTCCCGGAGATCCGAATGCGGCGGTTTACCACAGCGATGTATTCGTGGAGATGATGAACAGGATTGCAATGCAGCCCGGTAAATTCAGCATGAAGCAAACCGACAAAGCCCTGATTGTGAATGTGACTGGGGTGGAGAATGTGTTTGAGGCGCTGTATGTGCTGGAGGGGTTGCGAGAGTGAAAAAAGTTATTCTTGTATAAGGGGTAATACTGCCTCTCTGTTTTGGGCAAAACGGCAGTTTTAACTTTTCATTATCATGATATTCACTGGATTTGAAAGCCAATGATATGTGTCATTTCCGTTGCCTATTAACCTCACTTCGCAACCCGGGCTGCTTCCGCAGTTTTGCATTCCCGGAGGTATCCCATGCATTTCACACAATCACAACTGCACAAAAACGATTTTCACCTGCACCGCGAATGGCTGCGCACTTCACCCCACGGCGCCTACGCGTCTTCTGCATTAAGCAATTGCCATAGCCGCAAATACCACGGCATGCTGGTGCTGCCAGATAAAAACGAGCAAATGCAGGTGATGCTTTCTTCACTGGATGAAACCTTGTTTGCATATGAAGATAAATTTGAACTTGCAACCCACCGATACCCTGATGCTATTCATCCCGTAGGTTATCAATACCTTGAATCGATGGATGTGGATGAGGCAGTTAGCTGGACCTTCCGTGTGGATCAGGTGCGGGTTAAGAAGACCCTGTCATTGTCGCCAGCAGAGAACCGATTGTGGGTAAAATATGAGCTGCTTGAAACCAATGTCTCTGAGGTGCATCTGGGTATTCATCCATTGATGGCGTTCCGGGATATACACCACGTACGCCGCATGGAACCGGATTTTATGGGTAAAACCGAGATGCAGAAACTGGTCATATGCACGGAAATAGACCACATGCATCAAAAGCTGTACTGTCAGGTTTCGGGTAAACAGGAATTTATTCATCACGCCCATTTTTACTACCATATGCAGTTTGCCCATGAGCAGGAGCGGGGCTATGCCTATGAGGAAGATCTATACTGCCCGGGTTATTTTAAGGTCCCGCTGGAACCCGGCAAACCGGTGGTGTTTTCGGCAGGAATAAAACCATTGCCTTCAGAAAAAATGATGACCCGCTACAAAGCAGACAGCCGTGGATTAAAGCCATTGAAAAATGCGGATGCCATGCTGGAACACTCCGCTTCTCAGTTTATCAAAACAGTGCGGGGCGGTAAGGAAATTCAGGCCGGTTTTCACTGGTTTGGACGCTGGGGCCGTGATACCTGCATTGCACTGCCCGGATTGACCCTGGCAACGCGCAAGCCTCAACTGTTTACCGAGGTTATTAACACCACTCTCAAAGACCTCAAATACGGTTTGTTGCCCAATGTGGGCAAAAAGGCCAATGCATCCTACAATTCCGCCGATGCAGCGCTATGGTGCGTCTGGGCTTTGCAGCAATATGCCATTTACACCCAGGATGCAGGCAAGGTTTGGAAGACCTACGGTGAAGCCTTTAAGAAAATACTTAACTACCATTCCAAAGGCACCCTGAACGGCATTCATGCCATGAGCAATGGTTTATTAACCGCCTCCGAAACAGGAAAAGCCCTTACCTGGATGGATGCCATCGTGGATGGATATCCGGTTACGCCCCGCTCGGGTATGGCTGTGGATATTAACGCGCTGTGGTACAATGCAGTTTGCTTTTGTCTGGAGGCTGCCCGCTGCGCGGGTGATACTGTGTTTATAGAAACCTGGAGTCGCTGGCCGGCCCTGATAGAAGCAGGTTTCGAGGAGATTTTCTGGGATGAGGAGCGGGGCTATCTGGCCGACAGTTTCTACCAGGGAATCACAGACAACTCCCTTCGTCCAAACCAGATTTTTGCGGTTTCACTGCCCTACTCGCCATTAAAAAAATCGGTAAAAAAGGCCGTGGTGGATGCCGTAGGCCGGGCATTGCTTACCCCGCGGGGGCTTCGTACCCTGGAACCCCTTGATTCCAATTACAAAGGAACCTATTTCGGAGATGTCAGGCATCGTGATTTGGCGTATCATCAGGGAACGGTATGGCCCTGGCTTATAGGGCATTATGCCCATGCCTATTGCGCTGTACATGAAAAAAGCGCCTTATCCGTGGTTCAGAAAATCTGGGATGAAATGCAGCCGGCTTTAACAGAATATTGTATAGGAACGGTTGCGGAGATTTACGACGGAGATCCGCTTTTCGAGCCTAAAGGCGCGGTGTCTCAGGCCTGGAGTGTGGCGGAAATGCTGCGCATTAGGCAGCTGCTGGAAAACCTTAAATGCGAAAAGCAGGCAGCAGTGCAGCAAACCCTCCGTGCAACCGCAACAGCCATGTAAATGCGTGTGCTGATGTTTGGCTGGGAGTTTCCGCCGCATATTTCCGGTGGGCTTGGAACGGCCTGTTACGGCCTAACCAAAGGCCTGATGGAGCATGGTGCCGAGATCCTGTTTGTATTGCCCAGGTTGTTTGGATGTGAAGAAGCAGGACAGATGCGCATGATCGGTGCCGATGAATCCGGTTTGCCTGAAGAGTTCAACCGTTTTATCCAAAAGGGCAGCATGAGGCTGCTGCAGGTAAACACAACGTTGTTTCCGTATGCAACTGAAGAAACCTATGCGGCAGAATATCAGCATTCCTTTAACCGGGAACAACAGAAAGATCATTCTGCCATGGGTGGTGGACTTACAGGCCTGTATGGAAGCGGTTTGATGGAGGAAGTGTATCGCTACGCGTCCATTGCTCCCCTGATTGCGAAAAATCATACATTTGATGTGGTTCATGCCCACGACTGGCTCACGTTTCCTGCAGGTATGGCAGCCTCGGCCCAATCGGGTAAGCCATTTGTAGCGCACATTCACGCAACAGAATTCGACCGTTCGGGCAGCAACCCGAATATGGAAGTAAAGCGGATAGAACAGCAGGGTATGGAAACCGCGGAACGTGTGATTGCAGTAAGTGAATATACGAAAAAAATAGCAATAAAACAATACCAAATCGCAGAAAACAAAGTGGATGTGGTGCACAATGGTGTTTTGCCCAGTGCAGTTCCGACGGTTTTTTCGGACTACAAAAAGTTTCCAGTGGTCGTATTTCTGGGCAGGGTTACATTTCAGAAAGGCCCCGAATATTTTTTGTATACGGCTGCGAGGGTTTTAAGGCAAAATCCGGATGTACGCTTCGTGCTGGCGGGACATGGCGATAAGTTATTGCACATGATCACGCTTTCAGCGCAACTGAAGATATCTTCCAGGGTAAGTTTTACCGGTTTTATTCAGGAACAGGACATTGCACGTCTGTTTGGCCATGCCAATGTATATGTAATGCCATCCGTGTCAGAGCCATTTGGCATATCTGCGCTGGAAGCTGCCAGGGCCGGTGTTCCTGTGATAATTTCCAGGCAAACCGGTGTGGCAGAGGTACTGAACAGCGCTTTGAAAAACGATTTTTGGGATACCGATGGTATGGCTGATTCTATTCTTGCCTTGTTGAAACACGGGGCACTGAATGGCTGGATGAGCCGTAAAGGGCAGCAGCAGGCCCGATTGCAAACCTGGAACAAAGCCGCTTCCAGGGTGCTGAAAACCTATTCGCAATTGCAGCTATGACAACGAAACGCTATATATGTCTGTATTTTCAGGTGCATCAGCCCTATAGGCTGGGCCGTTTTCGCTATTTTGATATTGGCCGTGGCGGCGGCTATTTCGATGATGAGAAAAACAGGAGCATTTTAGAGAAGGTAAGCCAGAAGTGCTATCTGCCGGCCACACGCCTGCTGCAGGAACTCTCAGTTGCATATCCTGACAGATTTAAATGTGCTTTTTCCTTTTCGGGCATGGTACTCGAACAAATGATGCACTTTCATGCTGAATCTCTGTCTGAGTTTCAAAAGCTGGCAACAATGCCCGGCGTGGAGATTTTGGCAGAAACTTACAGTCATTCATTGAGTGCATTGGTAAGCCGCAGTGAGTTCGAACAGCAGGTTAAACGGCATGATGGCCTGGTGGAAATGCTGTTTTCGCGGAAACCCAGGGTGTTGCGAAATACGGAACTTATTTATTCGGATGAAATCGCTGCCTACACTGCGGCCATGGGTTACAGCGGTATGCTCGCTGAAGGCGCAGACCGCATTTTGGGCTGGAAAAGCCCCAATTATTTGTATGTTGCTAAAAATGCGCCTACCCTGGGATTGCTGCTGAAAAATTACAGGCTGAGCGATGATATTGCCTTCCGTTTTTCACAGCCCGACTGGAACGAAGGGCCGCTAACCGCCGAGAAATTTGTGCACTGGCTGAATGCCATACCCGAAGATGAGCCGCTGGTGAATTTGTTTATGGATTATGAAACCTTCGGGGAGCACCAATGGGCAGAATCCGGCATATTTGATTTTTTAAGGGCTTTGCCCGATGCGGTTTTCAGGTACTCTGACTTTGAATTTATCACACCTTCAGAAGCATTGAGTAAATTGAAGCCTGCGGATAAAATAAGCATGCCCGAGCCCGTTTCCTGGGCAGATGAAGCCAGGGATTTGAGCGCCTGGCTCGGCAATCCGCTGCAGGATGATGCCTTCGAAAGTTTATACCGGCTGCGTTCCATGGTCTCAGATTGCCGTGACGAGCAAATCCAGAAAGACTGGCAAAAACTGCAGACCAGCGATCATTTCTACTATATGTGTACCAAATTTTTCGCCGATGGCGATGTACACAAATATTTCAATCCCTATGACTCGCCCTATGAGGCTTTTGTCAATTACATGAATGTGCTGGCAGATTTTGAGCTGAGACTGAAATCCAGTCTTGCTGCCATACCCAAACAGCGCAAACAGTTGACAACCCAGAAACAGGCTGTCCCGCACCGGGCACACACCGATTAATGCATTAGAAAATGGAAGAACAAAAACAGACAGCCGATGTAATTTTTGAAGTCAGCTGGGAAGTATGTAACAAAGTTGGCGGAATTCATACCGTCATCAGCAGCAAGGCAGTTACAGCTATGAAAGAGTGGGATGACAGGCTCATTATGATTGGCCCAGACATTTGGAAAGGGACTACGGCACACCCGGAATTTGAAGAAGACGCGGAGTTGTTCTCTGCCTGGCGAAATCATGCTGCCACACAAGGAATATTAACCCGGGCAGGCAGATGGAAAATTCCCGGAAATCCGCCTGTAATTCTGGTGGATTTCACTTCGTTCTTCTCACACAAAAATGAGGTTTTTGCCCATCTGTGGAGCCGTTATCAACTGGACTCTCTTACCGGAGGCTGGGATTACGCGGAACCGGCTATTTTTGGTTATGTCGCAGGTAAAGTAATAGAAAGTTTTTATCATTTCTATCTCACCTACAGTGACCGAATTGTAGCGCAGTTTCATGAATGGATGACGGGTGCCGGTATTTTGTACCTTGAAGAGCATGTTTCTCAGATAGCCACGGTTTTTACGACCCATGCCACTGTGCTGGGGCGTTGTATTGCGGGCAATGGCTTTCCACTTTACGAAGGTCTTGAAAAGTTTGATCCGGCTCAGGAAGCCCGTAAATTCAATGTTATGGCAAAGCACTCGCTGGAAAAGTGCGCCGCTGCCATTGCCGATTGTTTTACCACGGTAAGCGAAATTACTGCCAAGGAATGTGTGGCGTTTTTGTCAAAAAGACCGGACATCGTTACACCAAACGGGTTTGACAATGTAATCGTGCCGGATTATTTTCTGTTTCAGGAGAAAAGACTTATGGCGCGGAAGATTTTGCTGGATGCGGCTTCGGTCATGAAAGGAAGAGTTTTTGGTGCCAATTCACTCTTGTTGCTCAAGAGCGGGCGTTATGAATTTCACAACAAAGGCATTGATGCCTTTATCGATGCTCTGGCGTTGCTGAAGGAACAGCACAGCGGGAGGGATATTATTGCATTTGTTTTCATACCAGCGGGTCAAACAGGATACAGGAAAGATGTCTGGAATGCGCTTAATGGCAAAGATGCAATGCATGACGGCAATCGGGTGATTACGCATAATCTGATGAATTCGGATCATGATGATATTGCCACCTCCATTGAGAAAGCCGGTTTAACTGACGGCAATGATACCAAGGTTCATGTGATTTATTCTCCGGTTTATCTGAACGGACAGGATGGGATTTACAATCTTTCCTACTACGACTTACTGCCCGGTTTTGACCTTACTGTTTTTCCCTCCTACTACGAGCCATGGGGATACACACCACAGGAAAGTGTTGCTTTTTACGTGCCAACCATAACCACAGATAATGCGGGATTCGGTGATTTTCTTATCGCCAATATGCCATTGAATGACATTCAGCACGGGGCTGCAGTTATTTCAAGAGGTGAAAGGGCACTGTCCGAAGTAAGTATGGATATTGCCGGTGTGATTGAGACGTTTGCAGATCTTACGGCCGAACAGGTGAAAATGGCCAGGGTTTCAGCACATGCCTTGTCCAATAAAACGTTATGGAGGCAGCTTTTGCAGCAGTATAAGGCAGCCTATGACATAGCCCTGCAAAAAACACAACTGCGAAAAGCCAGTTTCAGCCATGCCGCCACGGTTCATCAATTTTCTGTGGAGGCCGGCAAAGTACAGGCACGGGAGCCACGCTGGCATAAAATATTTGTTGAAACCAGTCTGCCTCCTGCTTTCAGGCCACTTAGGGAAATCATGGATAATCTTTGGTGGACCTGGCAACCCGATGCTATCGCACTGTTTGAATATATACATCCGGAAATATGGGAACAAAGTGCCCACAATCCGTTCAGTATGCTTGAGCAGCTGGCAGCCGATCGGCTTGAAGCACTGGAGCATGACAACGCATTCATGACAAAACTGACCGAAGTGTATGGGATGTTTACTGCGTATATGAACAGGCCTGTTCAGAGCGCGGCCGAGGTTGCTTATTTTTGTTCTGAATTCGGTATTTATTCTGGGCTGGAGCAATACTCAGGTGGTTTGGGTATACTGGCGGGAGATCTGCTAAAACAGGCCTCAGATGATGGATTTCCGCTTATCGGTGTTGGCTTGTTGTATCGCTATGGTTATTTTAAACAGGAAGTTTCACTGCATGGAGAGCAGATTGCAGGTCTGGAACCTCAAAAGTTCACCTGTCAGCCGCTACACCCGGTTTATGATAAACAGGGAAACTGGCTTCATGTTAGTATTGCCTTGCCCGGGCGAACATTATATGCCCAGGTAAGACGAGCCGACGTGGGGCGTACCCGTTTATTCCTTCTGGATACGGATATCGCTGAAAACCGCACCGAAGACCGAAAAATTACAGGACAGCTTTACGGTGGTGACCGTGAAACCAGGCTCATACAGGAAATGTTACTGGGCATCGGAGGCATGCGATTGCTGCAAATGCTGGGAATATCCCCCGATATTTTTCATTTCAATGAAGGGCACGTTGCTTTTGCCTCGCTTGAGAGGATCAGAATGTTGATGTATGAGGAAAATATGGGATTTTCAGAAGCCCTAGAGTGGGTAAGGGCTACCACCTTGTTTACCACCCATACTCCGGTGCCTGCAGGGCATGAAATATTCAGTGAGGAATTGCTTCGAACCTACCTTGGACATTTTGCTCCTTTGCTAAACATTGGTTGGGATAAACTCATGCAGCTGGGAAACTGGCCCAATCATTCACCTTCCTATCAGGATTTTTCTATGAGTTTGCTGGCGGCAAATACCTCGATACAAATGAATGCAGTCAGCAGAAAACATGAACAGGTTAGCCGACATATGTTTTCGCGTTTGTGGGAAGGCTACGGCGAAGATGAATTGTTTATGGAGCATGTTACCAACGGTGTGCATGTTCCTACCTGGGTAGCTCCTTGCTGGCAGGAGGCAGATGAACTTTCGCCTGAATTGATATGGGAAAATCACCGTAAGCTGAAAAATGCGCTCATTAAAGAACTGAACCTGCGATTTCGGTCCTCAAAATCAGCAGATAACCGCTACTACAAGCGCTATGCAGGTTTTTTTGAAAAAATAAATGAAGATGCACTTATCATCTCGTTTGCCCGAAGATTTGTAGCTTATAAAAGGCCGGGATTGCTGTTTTCTGACACAGATCGCTTGCAGAAAATTCTCAGCAATGCCAAAGTGCCTGTCCTGTTTTTGTTCGCAGGAAAAGCACATCCCAATGATTATGCGGGTCAGGAAGAGATATTGCATTTGTTGAATTTATCCGTCAGTCCGGAGTTTAGGGGTAAATTGTTCTTTTTAGCAAATTATGATATAGAGCTGGCTCAGTATCTGGTTCGTGGGTCTGATGTATGGCTTAATCTGCCAAGGGATGGAATGGAAGCCAGTGGAACCAGCGGAATGAAAGCTTCTATGAACGGGGTTTTGAATTTGAGTACCCACGATGGCTGGTGGCCGGAAGCGGATGACCTGGATTGCGGCTGGACCATTTCGCATCACATTTCAGAGAAAAATGGAGAAGACGAGTGGGATGCCGACAGGCTGTATGAATTGCTGGAAACCCAGGTAATACCCGGATATACAGGTGTTGTATCACAAAAAGAGCCTGGCTACTGGATTCAGAAAATGCGCAACGGAATTTTGGGTGTCAGAAACAGGTTCAATGCCGGCAGGATGCTCGCCGATTATCGTAAACGCTACTATGAACCATTATCTGCGCGCCGGGAAGAACTATGCCGGCATCAATTTGAAGGGGTAAAACAACTCTCGGCCTGGAAGCTTAAAGTAGAAAATGCATGGCCCGGAATTACGGTGCTGCAGACCAAATGGCATGATACAGCGAATAAAGCCATGCCCATGGGTGAGAGCTTGTGTCCGAAAATTATTCTAGGACTTAACGGGTTGTCAGCCGACGAAGTAGGGGTGGAAATGCTGGTAATTGCCAAGCGAAACCAAGCTTCTGATCCTTTTTCGGTGCTTAAGTGCGCCGAACTAAAAGGGGTTGCAACAGGTGAGGGGGAGGCTACATGGACCGGTGCTGTGCGTATGCAAAAACCGGGGGTTTACGAATATGGTTTCCGCATTTATCCTAAACATCCTTTGCTTGCGCACAGACAGGACTTTTCCCTTGTAAAGTGGGTTTGACAGGTTATCTCGCAATGATGATTCGCTGGGATGATGAATTAAAGGCTGTGTGCAGTTCCAGGCTGTAAATGCCGCTATTCAGATGTCCGGCGTCAATTTGTTGGGTCGACCGGTCAATTGGACATGTATGAACGCATTTTCCGGTCAGGTCTTTGATGATAATTGTTCCTGTCGGTTCTTCCGATTGAACAGTTATTGTGCCTGTGGTGGGATTCGGTGAAACTACGGGTTTAGCATACTGACATTCTGAGGAGACGACCGTGGAATACTCAGGTGAGGCTCCGGACCGCATCTGTTTTAAGCGGTAGTAATGTACACGACCTGTTTTCTCCCGGTCCAGATATTCAAATTGGGTGTAACGGTTGTCAATAGCATTGTTTAACGCAAAGAATTGTTTGCCATCCAGCGATTTTTCAAGGATAAACGTCCCGTTATCGTATTCGTCCTGAAGTGTCCATGTTACGCGGATTCCATCTTTTACACAATGTGTCTCAAAACGGTACAGTGTTACAGGAAGGAAAAGTTCGTTTCCTGTTGAACCGGCGCAGGCGAATGAAAAACCGTCGTCATTACCCACGTTGTAAATCTGGGCTTCTGCGGACTGCGAAAATGTGCTTCCTGCAACGATGAGCCACAATGCTATTATTCTAATTGGTTTTTTCATGTTTTTTTATTGTTAAGGTGCTGTTCTGCAGCCGCGGCCTCCGAAGTCTGCACTTCGGTCACCGTTGACATTAATGGCAAAAAAACGGTCAGAGACACGAAGCACGGCCGGGGTTTCATCCCAGCTGCCGCCCCTGAATCCCATGCCCAGTCCGGATGGGTCGGGCCAGTTTGTTACATTGGCAAGGCCGGAAGCATCAATGACGCCGTTTCCATGCAATCCCGTGAAATTCCTGCCCTCCGGATTGCCCACGGTTACGGTTCGTTCAAATACATTGCCGCTGAGTTCCATGATGCCATAATAGCCCGACCCTGTAGCGGTTCTGGTATTGAAACCTTGCCCAAAACAACCGACACGCAGCGGACCTTGCACGCCGGGAGGGTTGTCGAAATTGCAATTGGCTGTGGCGTTGGTTGGTGTTTCATTGTTGTCGCCGGGATTGTTTATTCCCGTTGCAGCGGTTATTAAGGTGTTTCCCCAGGCAAATTCGTTATTGACGGCAGCAATATTGCCTCGGGCTGCTTTTTCAAATTCGAGCTCAGTCATGGGTCTCAGGCATGCCCAGTCAAGGTAGGCTGCTAAATCAGCCCAGTTAAGGAAATTAGTGGCAACATTAGGATTTAATGATTGAAAGTTGCCCGGTGTTCCTGTAATTCTGTTTCTAAAGGTTGAAACATTCGGAAATCTGGCTATTGCCTGTGTGTTATCCAGTTTGTTTAGAAAAGCTGCGTATTGTTCCTGAGAAATTTCATATTTCATGCAATAAAAGGCCTTGAAGCCTTTTGGAAAGTCTGCCGGTATCGGGCCAAGGTTGTCGCCGGAGCTTGTGTAATTGAAGTCTCCGTTGTTGCTGCCTACTGTGAGGGCGCCCTCATCTGTAATATGGAATGGTTCTGTTGATGCGGGAGAAGTATAAATTCCACCGGATTCACTTCCTCCGCTGCCAGCATAGAAACTACCCTGTGGGACATAAACCATTTCTACTCCGAAAACACAGATTTCCAATTTGCTATTGTTTGCCAGTCCGTCTGCGCCATAATTCCAGCGCAGTTTCACATTGCTATATGATACACTGCTTTGGGCTAGGGTTCCTGCGGCATGGATGAATACACCGTAAGCACCGCCGCTTCCGTTGTCATTGCTGCTGCTGATATTGCTGCCTGCAGGTTCTGTGTGCCCGTCTCCGCTACCTGTACCATCTATATAATTTAAAGTTGCGTGGTGCCAGGTAGGCTGACCCTGAAGTCGATATTTAACAAAGATCCAGGCGGCATCCCAGTTATTCGGGCCTGCGTTTACGCGCCATGAATTATCCCAGCTCACATTAAATTGAACCTGAACATATTGAAGGGCTGTGTTTTGCCCCTGCAGTGACGGTGTGCCAATAACAAGGTTGTTGCCCAAAATCCTGACTGAAACCAGGAGTATAAAAGTAATCAATGCCAGTGTTTTTTGAAGCGGATGTCTTGTAAGGTTCATTTTAAGTGGTTTTTTAGGTTGAGGAATAGTAGAATTAAAGCAACATAGCAAATCGAATTTACTTAAATAAAATTATAAAACCAAAAAAAGAGTAAAATCGGAGCTAAATTGCACAAAATGAAGTAAAATTCTATACAAAATGATTTTATCACCCAAATTGTAACGGATACAATATTTTATAACTGTTTGGTTTTTCAGCGAATGTATACTGATTTTAATTTTGACATTATAACTGCGCTGAGGATGTATGTTGTATTTATCATAATTAGCATTGAAGGACTTTTTGGGGTAGAATTAGAATAAATGAAACAGCTATTGTAAATATCCCTAATTATTTTTTATTGGGCTTGTTAAATTTGCATCAAAATAAATTTTATGCCATGCTAAGAGTTGTTGTAGGCAAATGTTGCAGAATCAAGATTGAGAAATCACTATCGAGATTTCCTACTTTGAATATATGTTGTTGCCCAATTGATGCAAGAAAAGTGGCATAACTACCTAAAGGGAGCGCACTTTTCTGTTGCCACCATGCATGGTAAAGAGCAGGTTGTGGCTCCTTTGTTTAAAAAAGAATTTGATGCAGTTGCGCAGGTTCCTGCTCAAATTGATACGGACTCGCTGGGAACTTTTTCCGGAGAAATTGAGCGGGAAGGGGACATGATTTCGGTGGCCAGAAAGAAGTGTTTGATGGCTATGGATATGCTTAATCTGGATGTTGGGGTGGCGAACGAAGGTTCATTTGGGCCGCATCCGGAATGGGGATTTATCCCTGCGGCAACTGAATGTGTTGTATTTATTGACCGAAAAAATGCTTTGGAAATACACGAAACCTTGCTGACTACCGAAACCAATTTTAGTGGCAAGTACATTGAAAAAAAAACAGAATTGAATGATTTTGCACAATCTGCCGGTTTTCCTTCACATGCTCTGATTCTCAAGAACAGCCGGGAAAATTTCACCTTCATTCACAAAGGTTTAGATGAAGAAATTCAAATTCAACGCTATTTTCAATTATTGCAAAAGCAATTCGGGAAAGTTTTTGTAGAAACCGACATGCGTGCCATGCACAATCCTACCCGTATGAAAATGATTGCGCGATGCACACAAAAATTAATTGAGAAAATAAAGTGCACCTGCCCGAAATGCAATCAGCCCGGCTTTGGCGTGGTCGATGTTATTGCAGGATTGCCCTGTCGGCTATGCACGATACCAACCCGAACTGTGCTGGCGCATCTGCTCCTTTGCGACGGCTGTGGTTTCAGAGATGAAAAAATGTTTCCTGAAAATAAACAGTTCGAAGATCCTATGTTATGTGACAATTGTAATCCTTAATGAGAGCGTGAATAGATAGTTTAATGGATAATAATAAATTGAAATAATGAAAGAATTATTGCCCCATTAAACGATTAAACAAAGACACTAATAAACCAATCCCAATGCAATTTCAAATTCTGATTAGCAATCTTACCAATCCCACATTGTTGTTTTTTCTGTTAGGAATCATAGCGGTTCGTTTGAAAAGCGACCTTGAAATTCCTGCTTCCAGTTCCAAGTTCATTTCCCTGTATCTATTGTTTGCCATCGGTTTCAAAGGCGGACAAGAACTGGCGGTGAGCGGATTTAATGCACAGATTGTATATGCCCTTTTGTTCGGATTTGCACTCGCTGCCATAATTCCGTTCTACACGTTTCATGTATTAAAGAGAAAATTGAGTGTAAGCGATGCCGGCGCAATAGCTGCATCTTACGGATCTGTCAGTGCGGTAACATTTGTGGCCGCCATGTCTTTTCTCGAACTGCAGAAAATTGCATCGGGCGGGCACATGGTTGCTGTAATGGCGTTGATGGAGTCGCCTGCCATTATTGTGGGAGTTATGCTGATGATGCATTACGATAAAGAAAAGGAGGCAGGTCAGAATATCAGCATAGCCTCCATAGCAAGGCATTCTCTCACCAACGGCAGTGTGTTGTTGATTTTTGGCAGTCTTGTTATTGGTTTCATCGCCGATGTGAAGCAGGCAGAAGGCATCAAACCCTTTACCACGGATATTTTCAAAGGATTTCTTTCCATTTTTCTGTTGGAAATGGGCATGGTTACTGCACGTCGCTTTTCAGCGTTCCTGAAATATGGCTGGTTTGTAACCTTGTTTGCCATTGTTATTCCGGCCATCAACGGTTCTATTGTTGCGTATGTTAGTCAGTTTGTTACGGTAGAAGTGGGTGACAGGTTTATCTTTGCGGTTCTGGCGGCCAGTGCTTCCTATATCGCTGTTCCTGCGGCTATGCGTATAGCCGCGCCAAAGGCCGATCCCGGGCTTTATGTTCCCATGGCGCTCGGGGTAACGTTTCCATTCAATATTACCATCGGCATGCCGCTTTATTACATGATTATTCAATAAACCTAAAATATGTCTTCCTGTCTCATAAAAAATGCCTTTTGTATCAACGAAGGCCGCATGTTTCAAACCGATGTGCTCATCGAAAATGGTGTGATTGCTGCCATTGGATCCAATATTAACGATGCAGCTGATAAAGTGATTGATGCAACCGGAAAGTGGCTGTTACCGGGTATTATCGATTGCCAGGTGCATTTTCGTGAGCCCGGACTTGAGCATAAAGCAGACATCTACAGCGAGAGCAAGGCAGCTGTGGCAGGAGGGGTGACCTCTTTTGTGGATATGCCCAATACGGTTCCCAATACATTAACACCGGAACTGTTACAGCAGAAATACGATCTGGCACAGGCAAAATCGCTGGCAAACTTTGGTTTTCTGCCCGGCGTGAATGCCGATAATATTGATGAAATCATTGCGGCCGATACCTCAAAGTGGCTGGCCGTTACCGATGACGGACTGTATTTTACCCGGGGTGGAAATCTGCTGGTTGAAAATCCCGAGGTGATGGAGAAGCTGTTTGCCCATTGCAAAGCGGTTATTGCCATTCATTCCGAAAAGGAAAGTATTATCAAGGCAAATGAGGCGCACTACCACAGTATTTACGGCGATGATATTCCCGTTTCCCTGCATCCCGTTATTCGAAGTGCTGAGGCTTGTCTGGCAGCATCGGAGTCGGCCATAGCACTGGCAAAAAAATGGGGCGCAAGGTTGCATATCTTACATCTAAGCACTGAGGTTGAAACGCATCTTTTTCAAAACGATATCCCATTATCAGAAAAGAAAATTACCACAGAAGCTTCCGTTCACCATTTGTGGTTTACCGATGCGGACTACGAGCGTCTTGGTGTGAAAATCAAGTGGAATCCCGCCATTAAATCTGAGGCCGACCGCAAAGGATTGCTAAAAGCGCTGATGGATGACAGAATTGATATCATTACCACAGACCATGCACCGCACACCTGGCAGGAGAAGAATCAGGTGTATGTTAAATCCATGTCGGGCGCGCCCATGGTGCAGCATTCGCTGAACGTGATGCTGGAATTGCAAAAGCGGGGTGAGATTACGCTGGAAAAGATGGTGGAGAAGATGTGCCACAATCCTGCCATTTTGTATGGAATTCAAAAACGCGGATTTATTCGCGAAGGTTATTTTGCCGATTTAACTTTGGTAGATCCCAACAATAGCTGGACGGTAAGCGAAGATAACCTGCTTTATAAGTGTGGCTGGTCGCCGCTCACGGGCACCACTTTCAGCACCCGCGTGACACATACTTTTGTAAACGGGCATCTGGTTTTTGAAAACGGAACTTTTCACGAAGAAAACCGGGGTATGCCGCTGTGAGGGGTTTAAGGGTCTAATAGTTTATTGGTTTAATAGGTCGCGGGATTTATCAACAGGCTGCTCGGTGGCAAGCTGTGCTGATTATGTCGGATGAACGATAATCACCCAAAAACCGACCACAAAACCGACCACAAAACGGTCAACGTTATTAGGGCATAGACACGTTCCTAACTCTTGACTCTAAACTTCTAACTATTAAATGAAAAACGGTATTACTCACTCGCCTCTGCTGCGCTGAGACTCGCTCGTGAACCCGGGAGGGGAGGCTACAAACCAAAAAGCCCGGCTCCTGCCCAGATTGTCATGCTGAGCCTGTCGAATGCATGGCAACCGTCCTGTAACTTCTGACTCTACACTTCTAACTATTAACTAAAGTACGGGATTACTCGCTCGCCTCTGCTGCGCTGAGTCTC
>CANHQZ010000034.1 GCA_947463125.1 Flavobacteriales bacterium
TCCTGTGTTGATTGCAGCTCACATTATCACGGGGCTTCAGCAGGTAGTTTCACGCAATGCCAATCCCGCCGTGCCTTCGGTTCTTTCTTTCGGCAAAGTAATTGCCAATGGCGCAACCAATGTTATACCACCCGAGGTAAAACTGGAAGGAACTTTCAGAACCCTCAATGAAACATGGCGCTCGGAAGCACACGAGAAAATAACCCGATTGGCCACCGGCATAGCCGAAAGCATGGGAGGCCGCGTTGATATTGAAATACGGCGAGGCTATCCCTTCCTTCACAACAACGAAGAACTCACCCACAGCTGCAAAGATGCGGCCGCGGATTACCTGGGCGAAGATTATGTTGAAAATCTGGATATCTGGATGGCGGCAGAAGATTTTGCCTATTATTCGCAGGAAGTTCCCAGCTGCTTTTACAGACTAGGCGTGAGAAATGAAGAAAAAGGGATTGTCAACAGCGTTCATCACCCAGCATTCGATGCCGACGAGGATGCACTGGAAGATGGCGCAGGTCTGCTTACCTGGCTAGCCATACACGAACTGAACAAATAACGATCAGGCTCCTATCACGTGCCGAAGGCTATCTACCGCTGAGTCCCAGATGGAAGCAGCCATATCCTCTTCGCCACTGTTGATGAATTCTGTTATCACCAGCTCAACATCACCGGTAATATCATCCTGAATAATCCTGAACTCCAGGTATTCGTCTTCTCCCTGCGCATTATCCAGGGTGAATCGGATATATTTATTGGTAACGTTTTTCACCATTATTGCGTTCACTTCAGTATCATCCTCCCACCGAAAACGGTATCTTCCTGAACCAATTATATCCACATGGTCTGCAAACCAACTCTGCAACCCGGAAGGACTGGAAATATACTGATACAGAATATGCATGGAAGACCTTAGCGGATATTCCAGTTCGAGTTTAAGCCGGTTATTTGAGGAAGAACTCATAAAAATGATATTACTGATGCGCAAAAAAACCATTTTACACCACATTTCAAAATGAAAATGACAGGAATCCTGATAATATTATCTTTGCAGTGAGGCAAATGCGGGGAAAATATTTTTTTGGAGCTGGCACAGCACTTATTCTCTTGTCCTTTTTATGGCTGTTGTTTGTTCCATGTTATGCTCCTACCCTTTGGGCAAATCAGCTGCACCAACCTTTTATGGACCACTTTTTCTCCTGGTGTTCTCTTTTAGGGGAATGGCCTCTTATTTCCGCAGCCATAGGTTTTGCTCTGATCAAACAGCCCAAACTCGGACTGTGGTTTGGCATTTGCTTTTTACTTGAACTGGCTATTGTTCAGGGGCTTAAATTTGGGCTCAACGAACCCCGGCCAATACAGGAACTCGGCAACGCACTTTTTGAGGTACCGGGGAATCCCATTGCGTCGTGGAGATCGTTTCCCAGCGGCCATACTGCCGGTGCTTTCACGGCTTTAGGATTTTTCGCCGTCATCAGCAAATACAGACTTGTTGAAATATTGTATGTTATTTTAGCTGCAATGGTAGGATTTTCGCGCTTGTATCTGGGACAACACTACCTGCACGATGTTGCCGCAGGCATTTGCATTGCAATGTTTGTTTGGCTTATTTTTCGGTTAGGACATTCCCGATTAGCTTTTATCAAACAAATAAACTGGTGAGCCGTAAAACTGCGATACATCTGCTAATTACGTTGGGTGCGGCCCTGATGTACATTCCATTTTTAGGCAGTTTTCATTTATTTGACTGGGATGAAATCAATTTTGCAGAGGCAGCCCGCGAAATGCTGGTAACCGGAGAATGGGGCCGCGTACAAATTGCGTTCGAGCCTTTCTGGGAAAAGCCTCCCCTGTTTATTTGGCTACAGGCTATTTGCATGAAAATTTTCGGCATCAATGAGTTTGCCGCTAGGCTCCCCAATGCCCTTGCAGGCATCGTTTCCCTCAACGTTTTTTACCACATCGGGAAAAAACACATCGGGCATTTTTTTGGTTTATTTTTTGTCCTGGCTTATGCAGGCAGCCTGGCACCTTCACTCTACTTTAAAACCGGCATCATTGATCCGGTCTTCAACCTGTTCATTTTTCTGTCGGTGTACCAATGGTTTCTTGCTGAGATTGAAATAGGCAACCAAAACAATGCGCGGATTCATTTTTTGCTATTTGGCATTTTTGCCGGCCTTGCGGTAATGACCAAAGGGCCAGTTGCATTGTTAATTGCCGGCATCGTAGCTGTGGTTAGGCTTTTCGCAGCGGGGAAAAATGCCTGGCCGGGATGGCTCAACCTAGGTGTTTCAGCAACCGCATTTCTATTTATTATCGGTCTTTGGCTGGGCCTGGAAACCTACCGGCACGGCACCTGGTTTTTGTCTGAATTTTTTAAGTATCAGGTAATATTGCTACAGGGGCAAATTGAATGGCATAACCAACCCTGGTATTATCACTTCCTGGTCTTGTTCTTTTTGTGCGCACCCGCATCCATTCTGGCTTTTCCGTTTTTATTCAGAAACCCGGATGTCGCCACAGGAAATGCTTCCGTTTTGTTTAGCTACATGCGGAGCCTATTCTGGACCGTGCTGATCGTTTTTTCCATTGTTACCACCAAAATCATCCACTACAGCAGCCTGTGCTGGATTCCACTGGCCTTTATGGCCGGATATACACTCTACGCGAGCTATACAAAACGCCTAATTGTTTCTCGCTGGCTAAGCCTGCCTGTTTTAATTAGCCTGATTCCGCTGGCAGCCTTTTTTACCATCGCACCATATCTGTTAACGGTAGAGAACCGCGATATTCTTGCACCGCTTTTGAGTAAAGATATTTTTGCCACCAAACTGTTGCTTTCAGGCGATATCTGGGGTGGCTGGGAAGGCATTCCAGCCCTTATTTTTCTCTGTTTCGTGCTCGTTTGGATTGTTCAGTTTGCTATGGGAATTACCCGTCACGCCATTCCGCTTTTTGTGGCGGTTTTACTGTTTGCGCAATACCTGTATATCATTGTTTTGCCCAAGGCGGAAAAGCAGTTGCAGGGAAATATTATCGGCACAATTAAATCAGAATCTTCCGACGGCAACAACATTGTTGAATCATGGAACTACAAAACCTTTGCCATCCTTTTTTACGGAAAAACACAACCGAAGCAATTTACAGGGGTATGGACAAAAACGGCTGCTGAAAAGTTTCCGGAAGAACCGGCTCCTAATTACACCGCACGTAAACATTGGATTGTTCAGAACCCTGTAACACGCCCTGTGAAAATCATTACCCGCTGCGACTTCAAAGCAGATTCTGCCTTCCTTCAGCAATTTATCAGAAAATCGGAATCAGGGGCTTATACCGTATGGGGAAAAATCAATCCCTGAAAAATCACCAAAATAATTCAATTCTCATATCTTTGCTAAAAGCGGTTAAATATGATCGTGGACAAAAGAATCAAATTCATTGAAGCCGCATTTGAACTGGGTGCAGGAACACAAGGCTCAAAACTGGGCCCTGCTGCCCTGTATGAAGCCGTATGCAATACAACACCTGATCTGGTTAAAGAAACAGAAAGGGAAACATTAACGCAGGAGTCGCTGGGTTCAATAATTTCCAACAACACCCCTTTTGCCTTTCATATACACGCTATACACCAAACGGTCAATCTGGTGGCTGAATCGGTTGAAAAAACACTGGCCAGCAATCATTATCCCATTGTTTTCAGTGGCGACCACAGCAACGCCATCGGAACCGTAACCGGCATAGCCGAAGCCTATCCCGGTAAAAACATTGGCGTTATCTGGGTAGATGCACACTTAGATTTACATTCGCCCTACACCACCCCATCCGGAAACATGCATGGCATGGCAGTAAAGGCCTTGCTTCCCGACAATATCAGCTCGTATCGCAAAAACGAACTCAACCCGGAAACCATTAAATTCTGGAGCAAAATAAAAAAATCGGGCAAACAAGAAATTACGCCGAAAATATCTCCGCAAAACATCGTTTTCATCGGTACACGGGATTACGAGGAAGAAGAATGGGGGCTTGTTCAGCAACATAATATCAAAATTTACACACCGGATGATATCCGAAAAAAAGGCATGGCCAAGATTATGGCAGAAACACTTGAATACCTGCAAAACTGCGATTTACTGTACACCAGTTTTGATGTGGATTGTCTGGATCCTACCATTTCCACGGGAACAGGCACACCCGCTCCGGATGGACTGAGCTACAGCGATGCAGAGGTGGTGTTTAAAACCCTTTTGCCACATCCAAAATCAGTGGTTTTTGAGATTACGGAAATCAACCCGCTGCTGGACAACGACCACTCCATGCCAAAAACGGTGGCTCAGCTGCTTGCCTCAGCCCTGTAATGTTTAAGCAACCACTGCATAGTATCGATGCAATCTGCATAATCCTTTAAACCTGGCTTTTGAGCCTGTCCAAAAGACACCCCGTTTGTGTGTCCCGTCACCACCTGAATTTGCTTCTCATGTTCCTGAAGATATTCGGCAACCGCGTCGTTCGTATCATAAAAATGATAACCTACCATACCAACGGGCGCATACACATCCTCGGTTTCCTTCAAAATCACAAAACCATTATCCAGATGCTTATCCAGATTCATCAGCAACACCGCCCTGTGATAGTAGTAATTGTTGGAGTACTTGTGATGGTTAATTAAATCTGCAAAAGGTTCCCATGCATGGAACAAACGTACCATATCAAACCCGCGGGGCAGTATCAAGTGGGTAACATTGCGGCATCCCAGACCAAAATACGTGAAGATATCTTCTCCCAATTCCATCAATTCAGACTCAGACGCATCTTCTGAAACCACAGCCACACTGTTTCTATGGCCGCGCAGCAAATGGGGTATATGCCTGAAATAATATTCAAAATAGCGGCCGCTGTTGTTGCTACCGGTGGCAATAGCCGCATCCAGCCCCTTGAAATTATCGGAAAACGCTATTCTATCCTTCAAATCAGGATTGGCAGCCACCCAGCCTTCAACAAGGTGTTTGATTAAAACTTCATCATCCGAGCTGGCCTTGAGGCGAACACGGTAGCCGCACAGCACCCCGCACAGCAAATCATGCAGCCCCACGAGCGGAATATTGCCGGCCATGATGATACCAAGCGTCTGAGCAGAAAAAGCCTGTGGCAAATTATAACCGGCCAACCATGTTTCCGAGTCCTTATCCAGCGCGGCAACCCAGGCATCGATGCTTTTTGAAATATTAACCTGGGTAAACCAGGGATTTTTAATTTCTGCCTCGTGCTTCTTTTGCTGCCAAACAGCATCGGTTTCATGTTTCGCCAAAAAATCCCGAAGGCCGGACAGCCACAAACGTTGTTGCATGGGGCAAAGTTACCCAATTAAGATAGTCCTTAAGAGTCTTCCTGAAAATTGATGCTTTGTATTGTATACAGGCACTTGTAAATTTGCTCCATGTCAAATCGCCTGTTATCTATTCTTTCTGCTTCGCTTTTCATATTTCAGGGACTGAGCGCACAGGACGACAAAAAAGATCCCCGTTTGATGCTGGGTTTCAATGCCGGTGCCAATTTCAGCAGAACCTCCAACAGCGATACATTTCCGGCAAATTTCACCAAACGAAACCGGCTGGGCATTGCACTTGGCCTGAACGGCATGTACGATATAAGCAGCAATGCAGGCATTGCCTTTGGAGCCAATTTTGTTCAAAAGGGCTACAAACTAAACAATGACACACTGGCTGCCAACCCGGATATTACTAGAAAATTCTGGAGCCTCAACGTACCGCTGGGACTGCATTTCAGGCAACAATTCAACGCACAGAATTTCATCACGGAGAAATTTGGAATTGTAGCAAACTTCAACTTTCGTGGCGACAGCGCCTTTTTTGTAAACGATGAACGCAGAACGGCTTTCCGCATCAATGAATACAGCGCCCGCAATTTTTATCCCATGTTCTATCTGGGTTTTGCCATGGGTGGAACCTCGGAAAACAACAACCGCTATGAGTTTGGGATTACGTACACCCAATCGCTGAGCAACGATGCAACCTTGCAGGTTTCACACAGTGAAGGTTTGAAAAAACAGTTCCCGTTAAACTACCGCGGAGGCTTTCTGCACATCGGTTTCAGTTATTACTTCAACCTCAGCAACTTCAAGAAATCGAGCGGGTATTTTTATTGATTTACCCCAGGCCCACGTCCAGGGCCATCATCAGCACAAAGCCAAAAATCAAGCCCAGTGTAGCTTTATCGGTATGCCCGTCACGCTGGGTTTCGGGTATCACTTCTTCCACCACCACGTAAATCATGGCACCGGCGGCAAATGCCAGCAAATAAGGCAGCAACGGCTGTGCCACCATCACCAGCGCAACGCCCAGCACACCGGCCACCGGCTCTACCACGCCGCTTAATTGTCCCCACAAAAAGGATTTTGTGCGGCTCATGCCAAACCGTCTGAGTGGAATGGCCACGGCCAACCCCTCAGGAAAATCCTGTATGCCAATACCAATCGCCAGGGCTACGGCTCCCGCCATATCAGCGCCTGGTAAGCCTTCGGCGACAGCACCAAAAGCCACACCCACAGCCAAACCTTCAGGAATGTTATGCAGCGTAATAGCAAGCACCAGCAAAACCGTACGGTTCCAGTCGGTCTTCACCCCTTCCCTTTTTTCTATGGGCTGGTGAATATGCAGGTGCGGCAGAAACTGGTCCAATCCAAAAATAAAAAAAGCGCCCAGCAAAAATCCGATGGCAACAGGAACCCAGGCCCATTGCGGAGCCCAGGTGTTTTCAGCCATGGACACAGCCGGATTCAGCAGGCTCCAGAAACTGGCCGCCAGCATAACGCCACCGGTAAAACCGAGCATGGTATCCATAAAACCACGCTTGATGTCTTTCATAAAAAAGACAAACGAAGCGCCAACGGCTGTTAACAGCCAGGTAAAAACCGTAGCGACAAGCCCCTGCATAATTGGGTGCATATCTTTAAAAAAATCAATGAGTGTGTGCATCATAAGCATTAATCTTCAAGTCGTTCAAACTGCCGGTTGTACGTTTTTGCCGCTGATTCTTTTTGCTTAAACACCTTCAGAATGTAGTAAATGGCCACAAAAACCACCAGGGTAATGACAACCTCCCACAAAAACATCTGATTTTTAAAACCCTGAACTGAAATGGCCGCTGTGTCTTTCATTGACACAAAAATAGATAACATATATCAATTGCGTTTACAAAAATAATCACGCGGGTGATGTAAATTGCGGGCACTATGAGCCAAGCAGCCTATATTGAACAAAACAAAGACCGTTTTTTACAGGAACTTTTTGATTTACTACGTATTCCCAGCATTTCTGCCGACAGTGCCTTTGCCGGTGATGTGAGGCAATGTGCCGAATCTGTGGCAGCGCATTTGCGCAACGCAGGTGCCGACAACGTGAGCATTGAAGAAACTGCAGGTCACCCCATTGTTTACGGAGAAAAAATAGTCAATCCTTCCTGGCCAACAATCCTCATATACGGACACTATGACGTGCAGCCTTCAGCCCCCGATGAACTGTGGACCACGCCTGCCTTTGAGCCCAACGTGAGAGACGGAAAAATATATGCCCGTGGCGCCGCCGATGACAAAGGCCAGTTTTTCATGCATGTGAAAGCGTTTGAAACCATGATGAAAACCAATAGCCTTTGCTGCAACGTAAAATTCATGATTGAAGGTGAAGAAGAAGTGGGCAGCGGCAACCTGGGCCCTTACTGCGTAAACAACCGCGAAAAATTAAAGGCCGACGTTATCCTCATCAGCGATACTTCGATGGTGGCTAATGATTGCCCAAGCATTGATGTGGGTCTACGTGGTCTGTCTTATGTTGAAGTGGAAGTTACCGGCCCCAACCGCGACCTTCACAGCGGAGTTTACGGCGGTGCCGTGGCCAATCCCATCAATGCGCTTTGCAGCATGATTGCGAGTATGCACGATGAGAACCGTCATATTACCATTCCAGGCTTTTACAATGATGTACTGGAAACTTCTGCGGAAGACAGGGAAGCCATGTCACGCATTCCTTTCGACATTGAAGAATACAAAAAAGACCTCGATGTGAATGACGTTTTGGGCGAAAAAGGGTTCAGCACCATAGAAAGAACCGGTATCAGACCCACACTGGATGTGAACGGCATCTGGGGCGGATATACCGGCGAGGGGAGCAAAACCGTTTTACCCTCGAAGGCATACGCCAAAATCAGCATGCGCCTGGTTCCCAATCAAAGCAGCGAAGCGATTACCCGACTGTTCAAAAATCACTTTGAAAGCATTGCGCCTCCCGGAATAAAAGTGGAGGTTAAACCCCACCACGGCGGCGAACCTGTTCTTACACCCACCGACAGCGGTGCCTACAAAGCGGCTGCAGCAGCCATGAAAGACACCTTTGGCAAAGATCCTATTCCCACCCGCGGTGGAGGCAGTATACCCATTGTGGCGCTGTTTGAGAAAGAACTGAAAACCAAAGTGGTTTTGATGGGCTTCGGACTCGACAGCGATGCGCTGCATTCACCCAATGAACATTACGGTATTTTCAACTACTTCAAGGGTATAGAAACCATTCCCCGTTTCTTCCACCACTTTGCAGAATTAAACAAATCCTGAAAACAATTCCATGCCACTGCTGGAAGGCGAGACCTACGAGATATACAGATCCGAACTGCTGAAGCGGTATAGGCATTTGCTGCGCTCGCTGGGTAAGGATGTTTCCAAGGAAAAACTGAATCAGGTTAGAGACGCCTTTGATCTGGCAGCTCGCTCGCACGAGGGTATGGTGCGCAAAAGCGGAGAACCGTATATTTTTCACCCACTGGCCGTCGCTCAGATTGCCGTAAGCGAACTCGGACTTGGCCCTACCAGCGTAATCTGCGCATTGCTTCATGATGTGGTTGAGGATACCGAAATAACCCTGGATGACATCGAACATCGATTTGGTCCCAAGGTGGCCTCTATTATCGACGGTTTAACAAAAATCAGCACAGTTTTCGACAATGTAGACAAGGAACACAGCATACAGGCCGAGAACTTCAAAAAAATGCTACTTACCCTGGGTGAAGACCTCAGGGTTATCCTGATTAAGCTGTGCGACCGTCTGCACAACATGCGAACACTGGGTTCTGTGAGCGAAAACACCAAACTGAAAATCGCTTCGGAAACCAATTTTATCTATGCTCCCCTCGCCCACCGTTTGGGTTTGAATGCCATCAAAACCGAAATGGAAGATTTGGCATTAAAATTTACCGAACCAGAACTTTACAGGGATATTTCCCAAAAGCTTGCAGAAACGAAACTATCCAGACAGCGCTACATTCGAGAGTTTATTGAGCCCTTGCGCGAAGAGTTGGAAAAGTCTGACCTGAAAATTGTGGAAATTAAAGGAAGACCCAAAAGTATTTACGGCATTGCCCGTAAAATGAAAGTGCAGCAAATTCCTTTTGAAGAAGTATACGATGTGTTTGCCATTCGGGTCATTATTGATTCACCGCTGTTTCTGGAAAAAGCCGATTGCTGGAAAGTATATTCCATCATTACCGATCAGTACCGCAGCCATGCAAACCGGCTGCGTGACTGGCTAAGCCAGCCTAAAAGCAATGGATATGAAGCACTGCATGCCACAGTACTTGGACCCAAAGGTCGCTGGGTGGAAATTCAGATACGCAGCAAACGGATGGACGATGTGGCAGAACGCGGACTTGCGGCACACTGGCGCTATAAAGAGGGCAGTTCCAGCAGTACCCCGCAGGATCAGGCGTTTGAAAACTGGCTGGCAAACGTAAAAGAAACCCTGGAAAACCAGGATCTGAGTGCGCTAGAGCTGGTTAGTGAATTTCGTTTCAGCCTGCTGGGTGAAGAGATATATCTGTTTACTCCGAGAGGAGATGTAAAAAACCTGCCCTTGGGCAGTACCGCTCTGGACTTTGCTTTTGCCGTTCACACTCAGGTGGGATTACATACCATCGGGGCTAAGATCAACAACAAACTGGTTCCTATCAGCCATGTGCTGAAAAATGGCGACATCGTAGAAATTTTAACCACCCAAAAGCCCCGTGCCAACGCCGGCTGGCTGGATCTGGTAAAAACCGGAAAAGCCCGCAGCAAAATCAGGGAATTCCTGAAAATGGAGAAAACCAAACTGGCAGGCATGGGTAAGGAAATGGTTGAGCGCAAACTAAAAAGCCAGGGTGAAAGTGTCACAGAAAAAACCATTGGGTTGCTGATGCGGCATTTTCAGACAACAACGGCAGCTGAGCTTTACCACAAAGTGGCTAATGGGGACATCAAGATTGAAAAGATTGTTTTAAAAGACATTCCGGCTAAAAAGCCTGCCTCGAAACCGGCGGCTGAAAAGCCTGTATCGCCCGCCAAAAATCAAAAAATCAAAGGGCAGATTGTTATTGGCGATGACTTTGAGATGTCTTACCAGCTGGCCAAATGCTGCAATCCCCTGCCCGGTGATCCGATTTTTGGTTTTATCACCGTAGGTGAAGGAGTAAAAATTCACCGCACCTCCTGCCCCAACGCTCAAAGGCTTATGAGCCAGTATGGCTATCGCATTATTGCAGCTTCCTGGAGAAGCGATGGATATGAAAAGCCTTTTGAAGCCATTTTATCCGTGAGCGGAATTGATGACGTAGGTATCGTAAGCAAAATCACCGATATCATTTCTAAAGATATGGAGGTAAATATGCGAAGCATCAATATCAAGGCCAATGAAGCCGAAGGAATCTTTGAAGGCCGGCTTGAGGTATTGCTGCACAGCAAAGCCCACCTGGATTTACTCATGCAGAAGATTCAAGGTACACACCAATATATTCAGGTGAAGCGTCTGGATGCCTAAACTACAATATACCCATTTTTATCGACAAAAACAAGTTAACTCGATATATTTAATGCATACATTTGAATTACAATTCAAATAGCTATGAACATTTTTATTTACGTACTGGTGACGCTCGTGGTACTCGTCATCCTGAGATCCATCAAAGTTATTCCTCAGCAAAACGCCTTTGTGGTAGAGCGGCTGGGCAAGTTTCATGAGGTTTTGCAACCCGGTTTTAACCTGATTATACCCTTCTTTGACAGGGTTGCCTACCGGCACTCCCTGAAAGAAACAGCCATGGACATTCCTGAGCAGATTTGTATCACCAAGGACAACGTGCAGGTTGCGGTAGACGGAGTTGTTTTTGCCCAGGTTATTGATCCTGCAAAGGCTTCCTACGGCATTTCAAATTACCAATTTGCTGTTATTCAGCTGGCACAAACCACCATGCGGAGTGAAATTGGTAAAATTGACCTTGATAAAACATTTGAGGAACGCACCAATATTAATGGCGCCATTGTTTCTGCCATTGATGAGGCATCATCTGGCTGGGGTGTTAAAATTCTTCGTTATGAGATTAAGAACATCACACCACCCAAATCGGTGCTGAATGCCATGGAAAAACAAATGCAGGCTGAACGTGAAAAACGGGCAGTGATTTTAACCTCAGAGGGTGAAAAACAAAGTGCCATCAACCAGGCTGAAGGTCAGAAACAGAAAGTAGTTCTGGAATCGGAGGCTATGAGGCAGCAGCAAATCAATGAAGCAGAAGGTCAGGCTGCAGCGATTAAAGCCGTAGCCAGTGCAACCGCAGAGGGTATTCGCGAAGTAGCTGCAGCACTGCAGGAAAAAGGCGGTTTTGAAGCCGTTCAGCTCCGCGTGGCTGAAAATCTGGTGGAGCAATACGGCAAACTTGCCAAGAGCACCAACACCATGATTTTGCCTGCCAATTTTGCGGATATGGGGTCCATGATTTCCGCCGCCATGGGTGTTATTAAACAGCAAAACGACAACAACAAGACTAAGTCATGAATGCTGAAATAATCTGGGGAGCAGCAGGTTTACTGCTTATTTTGGCCGATGTGGCCTTTGGCACCTTCTTCGTCATGTTTCTGGGTGCCGGAGCCCTTATTACTGCCTCGCTTTTATGGCTGGGCGTACCCTTGAGTAATACAACGCAATGGCTCATTTTTGCTGCGGTTTCAAGTTTAGGGGTTTTATTGCTGCGCAAAAAACTGATGCAGTGGTTTGGGCCTTCCGATGAAGAACGGTTTCAGGAACATAAGGGTCAGTCTGTTTTGGTTGTGGAGACGGTTTCACCCGGCAAATCGGGCAAGGTAAAGTACAGAGGTACGGAATGGCAGGCGGCCACGAATGAAAATGAAGAAATGCATGCGGGGGAACAGGCTATCATCACCCATCTTGACGGCATTGTTATTTACATTCGCAAAAAGTAACGCGTATGAATGCAGCACACATCCATCTGATCACCAATCATCTGCCTGTTCTGGGATTGCTTTTTTCCGGCATCGCACTTCTATGGGGTATCCTCAGTAAATCACGACACCCCCTTTTTCTGGCATTCTCTCTGACCTTTGTTTCTTCTGTGGGCGGTTTTATTGCCGGCAACACCGGTGAAGCGGCTGAGGAGGCCGTGGAGAATATCATTGGCATTTCCCATGATGCCATCCATGAGCATGAAGAAGCCGCCGAAGCAGCCATGCCTTTTATAATTGCTTCCGGAATTCTATCGCTTGCGGCAGGCTTCCTGCTGTTTAAGCATCATTCATTCGCAAGGTTTGCTCAATGGGCACTCCTGCTGGCTGTAGTAGGAGGATGTAGTCTGTCTATGCGCGCCGGTCTGCTTGGAGGAAAAATAAGGCATGCGCAGGAGATTAATTCCGATGCACCGCCCCATCAGGAATCGGAGCATGATGAACATGAATAAAAAAAGCCCCGCATGCGGGGCTTTTCTATTTAAACTTTAATTTGTTTTAACCTTCCAAAGCAGCAACACCACCTACAATCTCACTGATTTCGCGGGTAATGGAAGCCTGACGGGCCTGGTTGTAAGCCAAACGGAGGCTAAACAGCAGTTCTCCGGCATTTTCTGTGGCTTTATCCATAGCTACCATACGGGCTCCGTGTTCTGATGCAAGAGAATCAAGCATGGCACGATACACCTGGGTTTTTACACTTCTGGGAATCAAATCCTGCAAAATCTGAACCTTGTTGGGCTCAAACACATAATCATTGATTTGACCCGCTTTCGCAGAACCGGCCTTTGCTTGATGTACAACGGGAAGGATTACTTCGTTGGTAAGAATCTGTGTAGCTGCATTCTTGAACTGATTAAATACCAGTTCCACCTGATCATAGGTTCCATTACGGAAGCTATCCAGAATGTGTTCCCCAATTTCAAAGGCTTTAGCGGCATCCAATACGGTCAAGGCCTGCATGTAGGAAGCATCCACATTGTACTTCAGGCGACGCAGGAACTCTCCTCCCTTTTTACCGATACAAAGCAGGGTAACATTGCCGGCTTTGGTTTGTTCGGCATACTTTTCCGAAAGGATGAGACGGGTGCGTTTGATTACATTGGAATTAAAGGCACCACAAAGTCCGCGATCACTTGTTATAACCACAACAAGCACTTTTTTAACCTCGCGTGGCTGAAAATACACGGCCAGTTGCGGATCGTCAATGCTGTCCTGCAGGTTGGCCATAATCCCCTTCAGTTTTTCTGCGTAAGGACGCATGCGCACGATAGCATCACTTGCTTTTCTCAGCTTGGTCGCACTCACCAGCTTCATGGCTTTGGTGATTTGCTGTGTGCTGATGGTGGATGAAATCCGGCTGCGTATTTCTTTTTGACTCGGCATGATTTTAAATCAGCGGTTTATTCGGTAAATCCTTTGGCAACTTCCTTGCCTGCTTCGCTGAGCACTGCAGTAATCGAATCGTCGATTTTGCCCGCCCTCAACTGATTCAGAATGTCTGCATGCTTGTTTTCCAGATACTCAAGGTAAGCAGTTTCAAAAGCCCGTACCTTATTTACAGGAATACTACGCAGCTGGTTGCTGGTTCCCAGGTAAATGATGGCTACCTGTTTCTCAACACTTACAGGGCTAAACTGGTGCTGTTTCAGCAACTCCACGTTGCGTGAACCTTTATCCAATACGGCTTTGGTAGCTGCATCCAGGTCTGAACCAAACTTGGCAAATGCTTCCAGTTCGCGGTACTGAGCCTGGTCAAGCTTCAGCGTACCCGCAACCTTTTTCATGGATTTGATCTGAGCATTACCACCCACACGGCTTACGGATATACCTACGTTAATTGCAGGGCGTACACCGGAGTTGAACAGGTTTGATTCAAGGAATATCTGACCGTCCGTAATAGAGATTACGTTAGTAGGAATATACGCAGAAACGTCACCGGCCTGGGTTTCAATGATAGGAAGTGCAGTAAGCGAACCGCCGCCTTTTACTTTTCCTTGCAGGCTTGGGGGCAAGTCGTTCATTTTCTCGGTAATCTCGGTGCTTGCGTTCAGTTTGCAGGCTCTCTCCAGAAGGCGGCTGTGCAGGTAGAATACGTCACCGGGATAAGCTTCGCGTCCGGGAGGACGACGCAGCAGCAGGGATACTTCGCGGTATGCCACGGCCTGCTTGGAAAGGTCATCATAAACAACCAGCGCGGGCAGGCCAAGATCACGGAAGTATTCTCCGATAGCAGCACCGGCCATGGGCGCGAAGAACTGCAAAGGAGCAGGAGAAGACGCAGGTGAAGAAACCACCACGGTGTAAGGCATGGCACCATTCTCTTCCAGCGACTTAACCACCTGCTTTACGGTAGATTCTTTCTGACCGCAGGCTACATAAATACAATATACGGGCTGTCCTTTTTCGTAAAATTCCTTTTGGTTGATGATGGTATCAAGGGCGATTGTGGTTTTACCGGTTTGGCGGTCACCGATGATCAATTCGCGCTGACCACGTCCGATTGGAATCATAGCATCAATCGCTTTGATTCCGGTTTGCAGGGGTTCTTTTACCGGCTCACGGAACAATACACCGGGGGCTTTGCGCTCCAGCGGCATGTCAAACACTTCGCCGGAAATCGGGCCTTTGCCGTCGATGGGCTCACCGAGTGTGTTTACAACACGGCCCAGCATGCCATGGCCAACATTAATACTGGCAATTTTACCGGTACGTTTAACTTTATCGCCTTCTTTGATATCGGTACTGCTACCCATCAATACGGCACCCACGTTGTCTTCTTCCAGGTTAAGCGCTACAGCGCGGATTCCGTTGTCAAATTCAACGAGTTCACCGCTTTGCACACCAAAGAGTCCGAAAATACGGGCAATACCGTCCCCCACCTGGAGTACGGTTCCTACTTCTTCTAAACTGGCAGCACCGCTGAAACCGGAAATTTGTTCCTTTAAGATGCTGGATACTTCATCAGGCCTTATTTGTGACATTATTATATTATTTTTTTAAGCTAGGTTAAGTTCTTTTTTCATTTTGTTTATCTGACCCATAACGGAACTGTCATACATTTTTCCGTCAAACAGGATGGTCAGACCGCCTATGAGGGCAGCGTTTACTTTTTGGGTAATCACGACTTGTTTGCTGCCAGCATGTTTTTTAACAAACTGTTCGATTTCGGCAAGCGTCTCTTTATCCAGGGCTATGGCACTGGTAACTTCAGCGAGTGTAATACCCTTGGCATTGTTGTATATATTGATGTAGGACTGAGCCATTTCACTGAGCAGGTTTTCACGGCTTTTGTCTGCCATCATATCAAATACTGAGAGTGTGATTTCGTTGAATCCTTTGAACAGCTGGCGCAGTACTTCTTTCTTTTTGCTCTTGTGCAGCAGAGGGCTTTCCAGGAAAGCGGAAAGCTCGGAAGAGGCTGCAATTGATTTTACGGTATTGTCAGCGTCAGCAGCCACTGCATCAATCTGATTCTTTTCAGCAGCTATATCAAAAAGACATTTGGCGTAACGAGATGCAATTTTCATGAAAATCTGTCTTAGGCAGTTGCTTTTTGTTGCTGGTCAAGTTTACTGAGCTGATCTGCAATGAGTGCTTTCTGTGCGTCGTTGTTTTCCAACTCTTTTCCAACGAGTTTCTGGGCAATCTGCAGTGAAAATTGCGCTACTTCTTTCTTCAGTTCATCCAAAGCGGCGTTTTTCTGATTGTTTATTTCATCGTTTGCACGTGCAATGAGGCGCTTAGCTTCTTCATCTGCTGCAGATTTGGCCTCACTCACAATTTTTTCTCTGATTTCGCGTGCTTCCTTGAGAATGGCTTCTCTTTCAGCACGAGCCTCAGCCAGCAGGCTTTCATTCTGCTGATTTAGCTTTTGCATTTCAGCACGCGCGTTTGCGGCTTCCTGTAATGATTTTTCAATGGTTTCTTCCCGCTCCTTCATAGAGGTAAGGATGGGTTTCCATGCAAATTTTTTAAGGATGAACAGCAACAGTGAAAATGTTACCAGCATCCAGAATACTAGGCCTATGGCAGGGGTTACTAACTCCATGTTTTTGGTTTTTCTTTTTTAAAAAAGGTTGCCCGCCTGGGCGGGCAACCAAATAGAATTAAAGGAACAGAATCAGCAGACAAACAACGATTGCGAAAAACACGGCACCTTCGATAAGTGCAGCAGCTACAATCATGTTTGCACGGATATCGCCTGATGCTTCAGGCTGACGTGCAATGCCATCCATGGCGCTTCCGCCAATGCGTCCGATACCGATACCGGCACCGATAGCAGCCAATCCGGCACCGATAGCGGCACCCATTTTACTGAAACTTGCAGCTGCAACCTTTGCGTCGGTAGCGGCTTGAAGAAGAGTGGTCATTAAACTCATAGTGAATTGTTTTTATTGTTTATTTGATTAGTGGTGTTCTGCGTGATGATGCTCTTCAACCGCCATACCTATGTAAATGGCAGTGAGCAATGTAAATACAAAAGCCTGCAGGAATGCAACCAGCAATTCCAGAAAGCTCATGAATAAAGTAAAACCTACTGAAAGCGGACTCACGGCATACCCCATTCCGGTGTTCATGGCACCAAAGATGAAGATAAGACTAAAGAATCCAAGTATAATAATGTGCCCTGCTGTAATGTTGGCAAACAAACGCAGCATCAACACGAAAGGCTTGAGTATCACACCCAAAATTTCAATGGGCACAATGATAATGTACATCGCCTTGGGCACATCAGGTGCAAAAATGTGTTTCCAATAGTATTTGTTGCCGCTGAAATTAACGGTAATAAATACAACCAGCGCCAGCACCATGGTAACAGCAATGTTTCCGGTAACATTGGCGCCACCCGGAAACACGGGAATAAGCCCCATCAGGTTATTGACAAAAATAAAGAAGAAGATACTGAGGAGCAGAGGCATGAATCTTTCATATTTGGGACCGATAGACGATTTTGCCACTTCATCTCTTAAAAACACAATCAAAGGCTCAATCAGATTTGGCAGACCCTTGGGTGCAAGTCCTTTGCGCTTGGCATAAGATCCTGCCATGCTCAGCATAACCAAAACAAGCACAATAACAGCAACAAACATGGCGAGCACGTTTTTGGTAATGCTAAAATCGTAAATAGCCGCATGGTTATTGGCATCTTCCCATACTACCTGATTCTTCTCATTCAGCCGAAAACCGAGGTAGGCATCATGACCGTGATTGAATTTGGCACTGGAAAAGACTGAAAGACCTTTGCTCTCGGTATACAAAATAACCGGAAGTGGAATAGAAGTATGTCCCCACAAATGCCAGTCGTGTGCATCGGAAATATGCTCAAGAATCATCTTTCCCGGATCCATTTTTTGCTCAGCATGGGCGTTTTTTTCATCATGATGTGCCTCGGCATGGTCTGCAGAAGCATATCCTGAAACGGCGCAAAAAGCATAAAAAAGCAAAGACAAGAGAAATTTCTGAAGTCTGCTGATGCTGAAAAGTACTGAAAAATAGGGCATTTGCTTATTTGGAGCGGGCTTTTGAATCGGGGCGCAATTTACAACGAATACTGTAAATTTCAAATACCATTAAGATGGAAAAAGAAACTGTGTATGAAATTACAAAAGGTATGCTAACCGGCTTGAATGAAATGAGGGATATAAATAGAAATAAAATTGACATCACCATCCTTAACATGCTTCCCACCATCATGCGTCTGATGGTTTTTGATGAATCGGCTCCCGGATTTCCGTAGGTGAAATAATGTATGAACAGCGTGAGGCCTGAAAGGAACAGGATACCAAAGTAGCCGTATGAAGGGACTGCACATTCATACAACAGATTATAAACAAATATCGCCAGCAACATTGCTGCGGTAAGTAGAGCTATTCCTTTAATATAGGATTTCATGTTTTTCAATTACAACTTTCGTATGGCGGCGTACAATGAACCGAATACCCCTACCAGCGTTAAAATGAGGGTAAACCAGGGAAACGGGAGTTTAAGCCACTTATCCAGATAGAATCCGCCGGCTACAAACAATAAGATGGTTAGTATCATTTGCAGTGCGAGACTGCTGTAGCGGTAAAAACTGCTTGATTTCTTAAGAGGGTTGTCCGTTTTCTTCGGATCCATGGGTTACGGGTTTTGTGGTAACCTGCGTAATATGGGCATTCATGCTGCAGCGACCGTTAAAGGACGCACCGCTTTCGATAATGATTTTTCCGGTGGCAATGTCTCCGTCTATTTTGGAGTTTGATTTCAACACCAGGGTCTCAGAAACGGTCAGATTTCCCTTGATGTATCCGGCGATGGTCGCATCACGGGCATCAATGTCGCCGGTTATGCTGCCGCCCTCTCCCAGTACCAGTCTCTGTTTAACTGTTACATGGCCTTCAATGATTCCATCTACCCTGAAATCACCTTCCGAGACCAAATCTCCCTTGAGCTTGGTGCCCGGACCTATAATATTAAGTAAGTTATTAACGGCTGCAGGCTCTTTTTTGCCTTGTTTGCCTGATTGATTTGAAGAAAACATGGGACTGCAAATATACCGTCAAATTTACACAATAGAAGTCAATTTGCATTGCGGCGAACAGATGTGCTATCAAATTTTTTCTCTTTATCGGAAAGCATATCATTAAGGGCATCAATCTTAATCTGCTTGTTTTGCAGTTCCCTGCTCAGATCCTCCACACGCTGATTCAGTTCCATCATGGCCTCGCGGTTATTGGTATTGCCAAATCCGGGTACCAGCCGCTTAGCCGGGGTGAATGAAATCAGCAGATAAATAATCAGTATAAATGTCAGAAAAACAGAACTTAAGAGCATTAACAGATTCAACGGAGTGAGCCGTATGGAAAAAACTTCACCGAAATGGGTATCATTCAGAAGCACCAAACGATACTTATTTCTCAGTTTAGCCATAATTTTGCGTCCTTTGCTCATAATATTGTGCCGTTGCGAAATAAAAGTACGAAAATATCGTTTTTAAGCCTGAATTCATTCATGCGCCTGCAAAGAATTTTTATTTTGGCAATACCGGCCATTCTTGCCATTCTGCATTCATGCAAAAACAGCGATACGGCACTGGGAAAGGCATGGCACAACACCACAGCGCATTATAACATGTACTTCAATGCCGAAGACAAATGGAATGAAACGGTGCTTACCCTGCGTGAGAATTACAAGGATGATTACCGCAGTTTTATAGAACTATATAATTACGGAACGGCTGAATCACTAAAGGGGAACCAGGCGACCATGGACGAAGTGGTAAAAAAGGTCAGCACCATGATAGACAAACATCCCCGAAGCCGCTGGGTGGATGATGCCTATCTGCTGATGGGAAAGGCCTACTTCATGAAAGGCGATTTTGTTGCTGCCGAAGACCTTTTCAACTTTGTACATACCAATTACAAGGACCCTGTTATTCAATACAGTGCTAAACTGTGGATTTATCAGACCTTGTATCAGCGTAAAAAGTATGTTGAAGCAGAAAATATTGCCCGCAGCCTTTTTCAGGATAAAGAATTCCCAAAATCGCTCAGGGCTGAATTATATAAAGCCCTTGCCGCGGTATACCTGAAAGAAGGTAAAATGGTGCAGGCGCACGAAAATCTGGCCAAAGCACTTCCTTTAGCCAAAGGCAAAATGGAACGCTACAGACTTCATTTTTCGATGGCGCAGGTTAGTGCCAATCTGAAAAAAAACGAAGAGGCGGTCCTGCATTACGAAAAGGTAATTAAAATGAATCCGCCCTACGAAATGGCATTCAATTCAAGGATTCAGCTTGCACAGCTGGTTGCCGACCAGGGCGGACGCTATGCGAAAGTGAATTCCATTCTGAAGAAAATGCTGCGCGATGATAAGAACATTGAGTATTACGGACAGATTCATTATCGCATGGGATTAAATGAACTTCGGGCTGGCAATGAAGAGAAGGCACTTTACCAGTTCAATCAGTCATTAAGAAAATCCGGCACCGATAATGCGCAGATGACAACTACCTACCTGGCCGTCGGCGATTTTTATTATCAGAAAAGAAATTACGAAAACGCCGGCTTATACTACGATTCTGCAAACAGGAAACTGGACGAGAAGCACCCTGATTATGAGCGCTTGTCCCAAAAAAGCGCACAACTTACAGATTTGCTCCGGCATCTGCTTACCATAAAGAGGGAAGACAGCCTGCTGCGTATGGCAACGGATCCCGCTTTCAGAGAAAAGTGCATTGACAACCTCATTGAAAGTGAGAAAAAACTTGCCGAAAAACTCAAAAATCAGCCTGCTCCTCCCCCAGTTGCGCCCCCTCCTGCAGGTAGCGACCCTGTTGCCGCAAGCGGATCATTCCCGTTTTACAATGCCGCCATGCGAGCCAAATCGGCGCAGGAGTTCCAGAATTACTGGGGTTCGCGCACAAACCGCGATTACTGGAGAATCAACGCTAAAAAAGTAGCGGAAACTGCAGAAACAGCCACAAAGGATACCGGCAGTAAAAAAGATGATGAACCCGTGCAAGGCATTCCTGAAGGTATTTCTGCAGACAGGCGCAAATATTATAAAGACATACCCTTCACCACTGAGGCAAGAAAAAATGCCCGCACCCGTATGGAAGAATCCATGTTCGCAGCAGCCGGTATATACCAAAACCAGCTACTGGAGGAAAAAGAAGCGCTGCGCTGGTACGAAACATTGCTGAAGACCTATCCCAAAACCCAATATGAAGCCCAGGTTTACTTTGAAATGGCAAAAATTCACAGGACTGCCGGACGTAACAGCGATTTCAACAGGTACAAACAGCTGCTGGCTGATAAATTCCCCAATTCCCTTTACCTGAAACTGCTTGAAGGTAAACAGGATGACAGCCGCAATAACGAACAAATTTCGGAACTCAGGGTAATTGAAGAACTTTATGAAAAGGTTTACAGGCTTTCAGAAGAAGAAAAGTGTACGGATGCCATTGCACTGAAAATGGAAGCGGACCGTAAACATGCCGGAAACGCCTATCAGTCGAGATTTGATTACTTGCACGCCATTTGCCTTATAAAAACTGGCAATACCGATAAAGGAATGGACATCCTCAAACAGATTATTCAGGACTACCCATCCACCCCGGTAGCTCAGCAGGCACAGGGCACTATGGAAGCATGGGAGCGCATAAAAACGGCTTCGGCGGACAAAAACGCAGATAAAGAAAAAGAAAATGCACCTGTGAGCGATGAAATGCTCTGGAAAACATGGGATGGCAAGGAAGAGCTTTTTTACCTGCTGGTATTCCCCAAAGGCAGCAACACCAACATGATCAGGGCCGCACTTAATGACTTTAACAAGGAAAATTTCATTTTTGAAACCCTGGAAGTCAGCCCGGCCAGGGCTTCCGGCTCAACTGTTTACATCAGTGTATCCAATTTTAGTAAACCGGATAAGGCGAAAGAATACCTTACATTCATTGAAAAAAAGCCGGAAATTTTTGCCGCCAAAGGTTTATTCGAGTTTGAAATGGCCTGGATTTCCAAAACAAACTACCTTACCCTGGCCTCCAGCAACAGAATTAATGCCTACATGGAATTCTTCCGCGGAAAATTGCGGTAACGTGGTATATTCGCGTATGTATGGCAGATAGCTCAGGTTATTTTTTAATAGGCAAATTCTGGAAGTTCCTGATGGGAATTTTCCTGATGATTATAGTTTTCTTTCTGCTGGTAAATTTTGGACTTTTCGGCGATATGCCGGATATCAAAGAACTCGAAAATCCAAGAAGTGCGCAAAGCTCGGTGGTGTATTCTGCCGATGGAGAGATACTCGGAACCTATTTTCTGGAAAACCGCACCAACATAAAACATGACCAGATTGCCCAGTGCGTATACGATGCGCTGATTGCCACCGAAGACATCCGTTTTTACGACCACTCCGGTATTGACGCCAAAGGTACCGCCAGAGCTGTCATCAGGATGGGCAGAGACGGAGGAGCCAGCACCATTACCCAGCAGCTTGCCAAAAATCTCTTCAGCATTTACAACAAGCCCAAAATGAAAATCACCCGCCTGATGCAGAAATTCAAGGAGTGGATTATTGCTATCAGGCTGGAAAGGAGATTCACCAAAGATGAAATTATCACCATGTACCTCAATACCGTTCCATTTTCCGGAATGAGCTGGGGTATCGATGCTGCAAGTCGTGAGTTTTTTAATAAAAAACCGGCAGAGCTGAAGGTTGAGGAGGCTGCCGTGCTCATTGGTATGCTTAAAGCTACGAGCCTGTATAATCCGCGCCTGAATCCGGAAAATTCAAAAGAACGCAGGAATGTGGTGCTGAAGCAAATGGTAAAATACGGAAAACTGGACCAAGGCACGTACGAAAGCATCCGTGAAAAAGCCGTTAAACTAGATTATAAAAGGGTGGACAATGAAGGTCCGGCCATTTATTTCCGCGACCAGCTGGCAGAATTTATGAAAGAATGGTGCAAAAAGAATGGCCACAATCTTTACCGCAGTGGATTACGGATATACACCACCCTCGACAGCCGCATGCAGAAATATGCTGAAAACGCGGTGGAACAGCACATGGCCGATTTGCAAAAACAGTTTTATCAAACCTGGGGGAAAGATGCTCCCTGGCGCAAAATCAGCGACTGGACCGTTATTCCCGACTTTATTGAAAATGCGTTAAGAAGAACCGAGCGATACCAATCGCTGAAAGAAAAATTCAATGGCGACGATAAGGCCGCCATGGCTGAACTGAAGAAACCCATACGCATGACCATTTTCACCTGGAAAGGAGAAAAAGACACTACCATGAGTCCGTATGACAGCATGAAGTACATTAAAAAGTTTCTTCATGCCGGTTTTGTAGCGGTTGAACCGGAAACAGGCCATGTTAAAGCATGGGTAGGCGGCATTAACCACAAATTCTTTAAATATGACCATGTCAATATTCATGCAAGGAGGCAGGTAGGATCCACCTTTAAGCCGATTGTCTATGCTACTGCCATGGATATCAACAAATACAGCCCTTGCACGGTATTCCCCAGGGAAAGAACCACCTTTGAAGGTGCAAACGGCGAACTTTGGAGCCCCAGAAACAGCGATGGCAAGGAAGGCGGCGAGTTTACCATGGCGAAGGGACTGGCTCTTTCTGACAACCTCATAACCGCTCAGATTATGAAATCTTTGGGAGATGAAGCTCCGCAAATGGTCATCAAATTTGCCGAACGGGTGGGTATTGAAAAGAACCGTATACCGCCTGTTCCCAGCATTTGCCTGGGCACCATGGAGCTCAGTCCGTTTGAAATGGCCAGCGCCTACACTGCGTTTGTAAACAAAGGTCTTTGGATTAAACCAACCTATATCACACGCATTGAAGACAAGAATGGAAACGTGCTTGAAGAATTTGGCACACCGGAACACGATCAGGTTCTCAGCGAAGAAAAAGCCTATCTGATGTTCAATATGCTGAAAGGGGTTGTGGATTTTGGAACGGGAAGTTATTTACGCGGAAAATATGGTATTACAGGACATATCGGAGGTAAAACCGGCACCACACAGGGCAGTGCCGACGGCTGGTTTATGGGCGTAACCAAGGGTCTTGTGTGCAGCGTATGGGTGGGTGCAGACGATCCTTCGGTGCGTTTCAGAAACGGATGGATAGGACAAGGCGCATTGATGGCTTTGCCTATTTATGGCATTTTCATGAAACAGGCACAGGCCGATAAAAATCTCAATATCAATACAGATATGCCGGAACCGCCGGAAAATATGAGTAATATGACCATGGACTGCGGTGAAAACGGCGAAGCAGACCGCGGCGGAGAACTGGATGTGGATGAACTCGGAAATTAACTGTTTGTCTTTGTTTATTTCAATATTTTTTCCTATATTTGCACCCCCAAAACGAACAGAATTATCATGAAACCCGATATACATCCCAAGAATTTTCGTCCGGTTGTTTTCAAAGACATGAGCTGCGATCACGCCTTTTTGGTACGCAGTTGTGTAGAAACCAAAGAAACCATCAAGTGGGAAGATGGCAACGAATACCCTCTTTTCAAGCTTGAAATTTCAGACAAGTCTCACCCCTTCTACACCGGCAAGCAGCAGCTCGTAGATACCGCAGGACGTATCGACAAGTTCATGAAGCGCTACGGCAAAAAGTAAAAAAGATAAAATTTATCGAAAGCCATCCCATTCGGATGGCTTTTTTTATGGGATAAACAGCCGTATACCTTAATTTCGAAGCCATGCAAATCAACTTTTTTGACGACGGGCAGATTGAGCACCTTTTTCCGCTAACACTGACAAGGCCTGCCGCCGACCTGCGCTGTGGGATTAACACGGTAGCAGAAAAATGGACCGCCTTGCTGAAGCCGTCTTCATGGGGATTTGAAACCCGTGCCTATTTGACGGTGAAATTTCCGGCCACCGAAAATGCAGATTTGCGCATCAACGGCAGGTTGCTGCCCAATGAAGAACTAATCAAAGCCATAGCGGCCCTACAGCCCGGACAAACACTCACCGCCGGCGAAACTATCCTCGCAGAAAAAACGGGTAATCCGGCGCAAAATATGGATTTTAACGGGTCTTACACCCTGTTAAACCGTCCTTACGACATTTTCCTGCAGGCCGGCACTGAGATTAAGCGGGACATGGCAACCCTTACCGCAGGGCGCAGTTCGCAACAGCTTCATGCCTCTGTGCAGGTAATAGGCGAGCATCCTGTATTTATGGAAGAAGGTGCCAAAGCCTATGCATGCGTTATTAATGCGAGCAACGGCCCGGTTTACCTTGGCCGCAATGCAGAAATCATGGAAGGATGCCTGGTGCGCGGACCATTTGCCATGGGCGAAGGTAGCGTGCTAAAAATGGGCGCCAAAGTATACGGCCCTACTGCCCTCGGCCCCTACTGTTTTGTGGGCGGTGAAGTAAACAACATTTGCATGCAGGGCTACAGCAACAAAGGCCACGATGGTTTTCTGGGCAATGCCGTGCTTGGCGAGTGGTGCAATATTGGCGCCGACAGCAATTGCAGCAACCTGAAGAACAACTACGAAGATGTGAAAGTGTGGAACTACAGCAACGGTCGGTTTGACCGCAGCGGACAGCAGTTCTGCGGCCTTATCATGGGCGATCACAGCAAGTGTGGTATAAATACTATGTTCAATACAGGCACGGTGGTAGGCGTTTCGGCCAACATCTTCGGAGCGGGCTTCCCAAGGCAGTTTGTGCCAGATTTTGCCTGGGGCGGTGCTTCAGGCTTTATCACCTACAAACCGGATGCTGCCTGCAAAACCGCATCGCTGGTGATGCCCAGACGGAAAAAGGAGTTTGATGAAACGGAAAAAGCCATAATGGAAGCTGTTTTTTCGCTTACATCAGAATGGAGAAATTGGGAAGGGAACGACGGAAAATAACCCTACAAAAACTCAATCACATTGTCTTTGCCAATTCTTTGAACAGGAACTTCAGGGAAAGCATGCCTATTTTCGTAATCGTCATTAGGATGTTTTTGTTGTTGATTTACTGTTAGTTAATCTCCTGAAGGGGCAAACATGTTTTTCATCCGCTGCGCATTGATATTCAGTATCACTCCCAGCACCACCAAAAGCATACCTGTATATTGCAGCCAAACATACTGTTCGTCGAAGATGAACAGACCGGCAGCGGCTCCCCATAAAATGCCAACATAGCTCACCGCAGAAACCCTGCTGGCCAAATCTTCCTGGTAAGCACGGGTCATGAAAAATTGTCCGATTTGGGTGGTGACACCTGTTGCTATCAACCAGCCATACTGCAATGCATCCGGCCATATCCACTCGCCGGGCTTGAAGAGAAAATAGGATAAAGCGATGGGAACGCTTACCAGCGGAAAGTACAGCACCACCACATTGGGGTCTTCAATTCCTTTCAGCTTCTTGATGGTATTGTAGGCCAGGGCTGAGAAAAATGCACCACCGAAACCCGCCAGCA
>CANHQZ010000035.1 GCA_947463125.1 Flavobacteriales bacterium
GGCACCGCAGCTCACGCAATCGCTTTCGAAAAAGTTCACTTCACTGCCTTTTACAATGTGGCTTTCAAAACCACGGCCGGCCATGCTGAGCACGAATTGTCCCTGCACTTCCTCGCAGGCACGCACACAGCGGAAGCAGTTGATGCACTTGCTCATGTCGCTGGTCATGTAAGGATGGCTGAGGTCTTTTTCGCGGTCCAGGTGGGTTTTGCCTTCGGGGTAACGAACCTTGCGCACGCCCACTTTGGCGGCCACTTCCTGCAATTCGCAGTTGTTGTTTACTTCGCAGGTAAGGCAATCCAGCGGGTGGTCGGTGAGCACCAGCTCTATGATGTTTTTACGCAGTTTCTGAATGCGTTCACTGCTTGGATAGATATAGCTGCCGGGCATCACAGGCGTATGACAGCTCGCCACACTTTTGCAGTTACCGTTTTCGGTGAGGGCTACATCCACGCTGCACACGCGGCAGGAACCGAAAGGTTCAAGATTGGGCGCATCACACAGGGTGGGCACAAGTTCTTTGCCATGTATGCGCCGAACAAATTGCAGAATGGTTTCACCAATCTTGATTTCGTGCTGTTCGCCGTCAATGAATGCAAATTTTTTATCGGTTTCAGGCCTGCGCTGATTGCTGCCGCTGCCCGAATCGGTTCCTTCACGGTTGGAAATGTTTCCGGATGAAGTGTTTTTTAAGTCAAATGTCATAGACGAGTGTCGTTAACAAGTGCAATTTACTTAAAAACCATGAATAGGCAATTCACAAAAAATGGAACTGTCCATCAAGTTGTAAAATAGAAAGCGATTTTAGATGTACTAAATTATTGTTTTTACTCCCATCGCATCAGTTGTTTTATCTGAATGTCATCATCAACTTTTAGGATTAGGTAATTTAAACCTTTTCCCATGTAGGAATGAAGGTCCGGATTATATATTCCGGGCGAAAGTAATGTTTCAGAAAAATATATTTTCAATAGTCTTCCGGTTGCATCAAATAATGAAAGGGTTACCCTGCTGGTATCGGAAATGTGAAGAGCAGACTCGGTAAGTATTGGGGAAGATTTCAATTGAGGATAAGTTAAACCGCTTACCTTAAGTTTGGCTATTCGGTAATTGCGATAAGGTAAATTGACATCATCCCATTGTGCATATGCCAGATTTAATAGGCCATTACAGAATTTGTCGCTGTTTTGTGATAATAATGTAGGATACCATAATCGCTGTGGTTCTCCTTTATTTTTTAGCAGTAAACGAGCTGACGACCAATTTTCCAAATCGTAAGAAAAGGAGTAAAAAATGCCCTGTTCTTTCCAATCATGGTAAACCATAAACCAAACTTTAAGTGGTTTATAGAAAATAAGTGAAGGATTACCTCCTGCAAACTTCCCTTTTGAAAATGGAAGGGCATCACCTTTGCCCTGTAATCCGGGAGAACAAAATTTGCCGTTATTAAGTTTAAACCATGTACCGGGTATCCCAAGTGGGTCTGTTGATTGGGCTATACCCAGGCCATTTGGACATACATAAAAAGCCAGCCAACGATTGTTAGCGCTATCGCGTATGACTGAAAAATCTCCTGTGCCACCCCATGTAGGTTTTTCAGGTTTTTTAAGCCATGTGGTTAGAAATTGTCCGTTTTTTTTCCAGGTTTTGCCACCGTCGAAACTCTCGCATTGTGCTGCACTTTTCCATGCAATTTTCATTGTATTGTCATATCCCGGAAATTCTTGGTCTTCCGCATGATAAAAACCCAGCCAATGTGCAGAATCTATTGGGAAAACGGAATAGAGCCAAGCGCCGCCATTGTCGTAAGAACCAACACCCCCTTTATGTAACACCATACCCCAAAGGGAGTCTTGATGAAATAAGTCCGGACCTGAAGTGATATAGGATTCATAACCGGGCCAAACATGAATCATAATACTATCATTCAACCGGAAGTAAGATATGTGGCCATCGGGAAACCCGGGATAAATAGGAATGCCAGGATTGGGGATTACAACTGATTCATTGTCTACCTCCAATAGTTGTGCAAATGCGAATTGCTGATTACATAGAAAAAAGGCTAATACCAATGCCGATTTTGTTATATAAACGATCCAATTACGCAACATGTTATTATTGTAATCGCCAAGTTTTAATAAGGTTCCTAAATGCAAATACGTAAGATATTAGCAGCGTTTCAGCCATTCTTTTGCTTGGTGTTCAATATTAGGCATTAAATAATATTGAAACAACCGCAATGCAGCGCTAATTATTTATGAAAAAAGGTTCTGGTAAAAATGAGTATCTTTGAAAACACTTATAATTTTGCATTTTCACGATTTTTTATTTGAATACGAAATTCAGGATGGTTTGGATGATATGGGTTTTGAAACACCCACACCCATTCAGGAAATGGCCATCCCTATTATACTTGACGGACACGATCTGATTGGCTGCGCCCAAACCGGAACGGGTAAAACGGCCGCATTCCTCTTGCCGGTGCTGAACAAAATGGTCTGGGACCCAATTGCGGCTACCGATACCCTCATTATTGTTCCGACAAGGGAGCTCGCATTACAGATTTATCAGGCATTACAGGGTTTTTGTTACCATACCAATATTACCTCACAGGTGGTTTATGGCGGCACGGACGGTATCAGCTTTGAACAGGAGAAAAAAGCCCTGCTTCACGGTGCCAATGTGGTTATTGGGACGCCCGGAAGATTAATTGCCCACCTGAATATGGGTAACCTAAAATTGGAAAACCTGCGCCACCTGATTTTGGACGAGGCCGACCGCATGCTGGATATGGGTTTTGTGGAGGATATCCTGAAAATTATCGGCAAGGCACCCAAAAAACGCCAAACGCTGATGTTTTCGGCCACCATGCCGCCCAAGATCAGGCAGTTTGCGGCCAAGCTGCTGCATGAGCCCAAGGAAATTAGCATTGCGGTTTCCAAGCCGGCGGAAAGGGTTACCCAGGGAGTGTTTCGGGTGTATGACAAAGACAAGAATGCGGTGGCTGTGTGGTTGCTGAAGCAGAAAAATTTGCCGTCGGTAATTGTATTCACGGGCACCAAGGCCAAGGCCCGTCAGCTGGAGCGCGATTTGCAAAAAGCGAAGGTGGATGCAAAAAGCATTTCATCCGATTTGGAACAAAAGGAAAGGGAAGAAGTGCTTAGGGCTTTCCGCAGCCGTAGGTTGCCCGTGCTGGTTGCCACGGATGTGCTTTCCAGAGGCATTGACATTGAAGATATTGGCATGGTTATCAATTATGATGTGCCCGGCGATGCTGAAGATTACATTCACCGAATTGGCAGAACCGCCCGCGCGGAAAGCAAAGGCGAGGCATACACGTTTGTAAGTCCCGAAGAAAATGGAAAGTTCAAACGCATAGAGCAACTAATGGAAATGCAGGTGAATGTGATGGACAATCCTCCCGGAATTTCTAAGGCACAGGCTTCTTTAAAATCAGAAGCAAATGGCAAGCCGAAGAAGAAGTTTTTTCACAAAAAAGGCATAAAGCGCCAATAAAAACGTTTATAAACAATTAAAAAACAGCAAATTACAAAATAACTCAATGTAATGAGTAAAATTACTCAATGGAATGAACACTTACCTTTAAGCCAGGTAAGGCTTTAGTTCATCCTCAAAATACTGCAGCGCATTTTTTACCGGCAACGGCAATCCGCCACCCAGCGCGCACAAACTGCCGGTTTCAAGCGTTTCCAGCAGGTCATTGAGTAACGTTCTGTCAATTTTATAATTCTCATTCAGCGCTTTTTGGAACATTTCCTTGCCTCGGGTGCTGCCCAGCCTGCAGGGAAAGCATTTTCCGCAACTTTCATGGGCGGTAAACTCAAATAAATGCTCTATGTATTTCGCTAGGGGAAATTCCTGCGGAATGCATACTACGGAGGCGTGTCCCAGCAGAAACCCGGCCTGGTTGAAGCTTTCAAAATCCAGGGTGAGGTCATCAATTTTGCTGACCGGAACCAAACCGCCCAGCGGACCGCCAATGTGCATGGCTTTTATCGGCACCCGGAATCCTTGTCCCAGCTCATCAATAACCAACCTTAGCGGAGTTCCCATATCGGCTTCGTAAAGTCCGGGACGGTTGAAATGCCCATCCAGCGAAATAAGCTTGGTTCCTGTGCTTTTGCCCCTGCCTATGGCTGCAAAAGCCTTGCCGCCATGTTGCAAAATCCACGGTAAACAAGCCAGGGTTTCCACGTTGTTTACCACCGTGGGCTTATTGAACAACCCATGCTGGGTGGGGTATGGCGGACGCACCCGCACTTCGGGTCTTTGCCCTTCAATGGAACTGAGCAGGGCGGTTTCCTCACCGCAGATGTATGCGCCCTGAGCCTTAATTACCTTAAACTCAAAATCAAAGCCTGTGCCCATGATATTCTTGCCAATAAAGCCGGCCTGGTGCAGCTTTTGAATCTCGGTTTCACAGATTTCCACGGCTTCGGGATATTCACCGCGGATGTATAACACACCCCATGAAGCACCCATAATGTAGCCGGCAATCATCATGCCCATCAGCACGCTGTGCGGACGTTCTTCCAGCAGATAGCGGTCGCTGAAAGCGCCTGGATCACCTTCATCGGCGTTGCAGACTATGAACTTGGTATCGCCGGGCGTGTTTTTGCAGCTTTCCAGCTTAAATGCCATGGGGAAGCCTGCACCACCACGTCCGCGCACATTGCTTTCCCTGATTTCATGGAGCAGCGCATCCTTGTCGGTTTGCAGTGCCGTTTTCCAGATTTGGTAATAGTGTTCAATATCGCCGTAAGGCAATGTGAGCATGGGGTTTCCGGTTGCGCCCACATGGTATTTTTCTTTGGTTTTATAGGTGCCGGCTATGATGTCATCCAGGTGGTTTATATCGCTTCCTGAATAATTTCGGTTTTTGTAATGAAAAGCATTGTTTTCGTGGCAGCGGCCCAGACAAACCATTTCCCCGGTTTTTTCTTCACCGAATTTATTGCAAATGGATGCATGCAGTTTATCCTGCGTTCCTGCGGTAAGACAGGCACTGCCGTTGCACACATAAATTTCCTTTCCTTTGTTCTCTTCGCGGGTAAAATCATAAAAGCTGGCGGCACCATACACATTGGCTTTACCGATCAAAAATTCATCGGCCAGCTTTTCCAGCCTTTCTGTTCGGTCTGCGTCTGATGTTGTGGCAATGCGTCCGATTTGCTCGAACAGATTCTCTTCCAGCCCTTTGCGGCCTGAAAGTTCACTGATATTTTTACCCATACGGTTCAAAAGTAATTAAAGCCCGTCAATAATTAAAACGAAGGATGAATAGTGTACAATTTCTCCAAATCCCATGACCATGCGGCTTTGTCTATTTAATTCCCAAGTTCTCCACACGGCTGTTTTGAAGCAGCTGTTTTTGTAATTTCGAAAGTTCCCGTAACAGATATTTTATGCCTCAGTTTTCTCATTTACATGTTCACACGCAATATTCCCTGCTGGATGGTGCTGCGCCCATCAAAAGTCTGGTAAAAAAGGCCAAAGCCGATGGAATGCCCGCCATTGCCATTACCGATCACGGGAATATGTTCGGGGCATTTGAATTTTATCAGGCTGTAACCAAAGAAGGATTAATTCCGGTAATAGGTTGTGAATTTTATATGGTGGAAGACCGCTTTCAAAAGCAATTCGGGCAGGGAACCAAAGACAAGCGCTATCACCAACTAATACTGGCCAAGAATCAGCAAGGTTATTCCAACCTGGCAAAACTTTGTTCATTGGGTTACCTGGAAGGGATGTACAGCAAATATCCCCGCATAGATAAATCGCTGTTGAAACAATACAAAGAAGGCCTTATTGCGACCAGCTGCTGCATTGGTGCTGAAGTTCCGCAGACCGTTCTTTGGAAAGGAGAGGAGGCCGCCGAAAAGGTGTTTTGCGAATGGCTGGATATTTTTGGAGAAAACTATTACGTTGAATTGCAGCGCCACAACCTTAAAAACCTGGATGGAACGGGCATTTCGCAAGAAGATATAAACCAGACCCTGATTCGCTTTGCACGCAAATATAACGTACCGATTATTGCCACCAACGACAGCCATTATACCGATAAACGGGATGCCAATGCGCACGACATCTTGCTGTGCGTAAATACAGGCTCGCTTCAAAGCACACCCAAGGCCACCGAAGAGGAAGGTGGGAAGAATTTTCGTTTTGGTTTTCCCAATGATGAATTTTTCTTCAAAACCACGGAGGAAATGATGCAGCTGTTCAGCGATGTGCCAGAGGCGATTGATAATACCAATTTGCTGCTGGATACCATCACACCGCCCAAGCTGGACCGCGACATTGTACTGCCCAATTATGCGCTTCCGGCGCCATTTACAGACCAGAACGATTATTTGCGGCATCTTTCCTTTGAAGGGGCCCGAAGGCGCTATGGAGAAATGATTCCATCGGAAATTACCGAGCGTCTTGAGTTTGAGCTGAATACCATTACCTCCTCGGGATTTGCAGGCTACTTCTTGATCGTGCAGGATTTTACCAGTGCCGCCCGTGCCATGGATGTATGGGTAGGGCCGGGGCGGGGTTCGGCTGCAGGGAGTCTGGTGGCTTATTGCCTGGGCATCACCAACGTGGATCCCGTGCGCTATGATTTACTGTTTGAGAGATTCCTGAATCCGGAAAGGGTGAGCATGCCCGACGTCGATATAGATTTTGAAGATACAGGCCGTGATAAGGTTATTGAGTATGTAGCCAAAAAATACGGAGAACGCCGCATTGCGCAAATAGTTACCTATTCTACGATGGCGGCCAAATCTGCCATACGTGACGTGGGAAGGGTATTGGATTTGCCATTGCCTAAAACGGATTATCTGGCCAAACTGGTTCCCGGAAACATAGACCTGGAGCAGCTGCTGCATCAGCCGCCGGATACGCTGGTAAAGGATGAAAAAAACAACCTGAGGCCGGAAGATGCCGATAATATCCGGCAGTTACAATCCATATACAATGGGAATACTCCGGAAGCGCAGGTGTTGAAAGATGCCGAAAAGCTGGAAGGTTCCGTGCGCGGTACGGGTGTTCACGCCTGCGGTATCATCATTGCCTCGCAGGATATTGACGATGTGGTGCCGGTGGCCCGTAGCAAGGATTCGCCCTGGATGCAGGTGCAATACGACGTAAACCAGATTGAAAAAGCCGGTTTGCTGAAGATGGACTTTTTGGGCTTAAGCACCCTCACCATTATGAAAGATGCAGTGCGTCTGATTAAGGAAACTGCAGGCGTGGACGTAGATGTGGAGAAAATCCCGCTGGATGACATCAAAACCTTCGAAATGTTTCAGCGTGGGGAAACAGGTGCCATTTTCCAGTTTGAAAGTCCGGGCATGCAGAAATACATGCGCGACCTGAAACCTACGCAGTTTGGGGATTTGATTGCCATGAACGCCTTGTACCGTCCGGGTCCGCTTAAGTATATTCCCGATTTCATTGACCGTAAACACGGCCGCAAGCCTGTGGAATATGACCTTCCCGAAATGGAGGAATACCTGAAGGAAACCTATGGAATTACGGTGTATCAGGAACAGGTGATGCTGCTGAGCCAGAAGCTTGCAGGATTTAGCAAAGGCAAGGCCGATGAGCTGAGAAAGGCCATGGGTAAGAAAAACAAGGCCATTATCGATCAGCTGAAAAGTGTATTTATGGAAGGGGCGCTGGCAAAAGGCTATCCGCCGGACAAGCTGGAGAAGATATACAGCGACTGGGAAGAATTTGCGGCGTATGCATTTAATAAATCGCACAGTACCTGCTATGCAGATATTGCTTATAAAACGGCTTACCTGAAAGCCAATTATCCGGCGCAGTTTATGGCTGCTGTATTGAAAAGCAACATGGGCGATATCAAAAAGATTACCCAGTATATGGAAGAATGTAATCGCATCGGGGTAAAGGTGCTGGGGCCGGATATAAATGAAAGCCGCACCCTATTTGCCGTTACACCCCGCGGTGAAATTCGTTTTGGGCTGGGAGCATTAAAGAATGTGGGTGAGGGGGCTGTAGAGGAAATACTGGCCGAACGCGATGCCAACGGGCCATTCAGCAGTTTGTTTGATTTAACCAGCCGCGTAAACCATCGGGCGTTGAACAAAAGAAGCCTGGAATCCATGGCCAAAGCGGGCGCTTTTGATTTTGATGCGCGTTATCACCGCGCCCAGTACTTCAAAAACGACGATGATGGCAAAAACGGTATTGAACTCGCACTAAAATTTGGCGCCACAGTACAGAGCAATAAATTATCAGGGCAGGGCAGCTTGTTTGGCGGCGGTGAAGACAGTGCTGTTCCCCGAGAACCCAAACTACCCAACGTGGAAAAAATGCCCCTGCTGGAGGAGTTGCGCGAAGAAGAAGAGGTGGTCGGAATTTACCTAAGCAAGCATCCGCTCGACAATATCCGTTTTGAATATGACATGATTAAAACCTGCGAGCTGAAAGAGCTGGCAGAAATGCAAAATAGCACAAATAATAGCAATTTTGTCGTGATGGGTATCGTTACGGCTATTCGTGAAACCATTAGCCAGAAAGGCGAGCCCTACGGACGGGTAACCCTGATGGATTTCTCCGGCAGCCATGAGTTTACACTGTTTAATAAGGATTATCTCAAGTTCAAGCACCTGCTGGGCAAGGATTATATCTTGGTGGTGAAAGGCAGTTTTGAATATAGCCAGAAAAACCAGAAGACCTATGCCCGCTATCACGAAATTGTGCTTTCCAGCGAAATTCAAAAGGATGCGCTGGTAAAAAGCGTGCAGATAGACATGGAGGTCAACGAAATGCTGAAAGGCAAAGCCACGGCAGTAGAAACTGTGATGATGCAATATCCCGGAAAATGCACTTTGTGGATTCACCTGATGGACAATGAAGAAAGCATGGGCGTGAAAATGATTGCCAGCAAGGGTTTTGAGTTCTGTGCAGAAACCATTCAGATTATGGAGGATATGGAAATCCGGTATACCAAAAGGATGGATGAGCGCTGGCTGCCCGTAAGTCCACCGCCTCCCACCAACCGCTTTTATTAATATGTTTGTCAGCGGATTTACGATAGCACGCAATGTGGTGAAAGCCGATTATCCTTTGCGGGAAGCGGTTTTCAGCGTCCTGGATCTGTGCGATGAATTTGTGATTGCCGTGGGCAACAGCGATGATGGGACCCTGGATTTTGTGAAATCATTCAACCATCCCAAAATCAAAATTATAGAAACGGTGTGGGATGATACCCTGCGAACCGGCGGGCGTGTCCTGGCGCAGGAAACCGACAAAGCCAAAGCAGCGGTTGATCCCAAGGCTGACTGGCTGTTTTATATACAGGCCGATGAGTGTGTGCACGAAAACGACCTTCCAAAGATTCGCGAAGCGATGGAAAATTACCTGAACAATCCGAGCGTGGATGGTTTGCTGTTTGATTACCTGCATTTCTACGGCAGTTACGATTATGTGGGCGATTCCAGGCGCTGGTACCGGCACGAAATTCGTGTGATACGCAACCGGCCTGATATTTTTAGCTACCGCGATGCGCAGGGCTTCAGAAAATTGCCCAATGATAAATTAACCGTGGCCCGCTGTGGTGCTAATATGTATCATTATGGTTGGGTGAAACACCCTGAGGCGCAGCAGCAAAAGCAGTTACAGTTTCACCGCATGTGGCATAATGATGAATACATGGAAAAGCATGTGGCTGCTGCTGATACATTTGATTACAGCAGCATTGATTCGTTGCAGAAATTCAACGGCACTCATCCTGCGGTAATGCAAGAGCGCATTGCCCGCATGAACTGGCAGTTTGATTATGATATTTCCCGTAATAACATGGGTTTGAAAAGCCGCTTGCTGCATGGGATTGAAAAGCTGACGGGCTGGCGGCCGGGTGAGTATAAGAATTACCTGTTACAGTAATTTTAGCATAAAATTACCCCACATCAGTGCCGCGGTGCAGATGAAACCCCACATGATGATTTTGGCTCCATGTTTAAACGCGAATTTTAGGTGAAGGATCGTGAAGATAAGCAGTATGAGAAAGGGTATTCCACCGGGATTGTATTGCCATGAGGCTTTTATGTTGCCCTTGTAAAGCGAGTACCATGATCGTTGCATTCCGCAGCCGGGACACTCAATGCCAATCCATTTTTTTGATGGACAGGTAAGGAAATAGGACGGAAAATTGTCTTTGCTCAAAGATGATACAGTGAGTTCATAGAAACCAATGATCCCACAAACATGATGTACAGTATGCTGATGATAAAATACAGACTGCTTAATACCGTTCCGATGATGGCACACACCCTGCCCGCTTTTAAATTGTTGTAGCTGGAAATGGTGTATTGTCCCGGATTGAGATTATAGCGCTGCAGGTCTTTGGATGAAAGACTAAGTGCAATAATTCCCAGAATCAAACCAATAATGCCGTAGCAAAAACATAAAACAATGGATAAGATTCCCAAAACGAGCACTGCTGTTGAGTTAGGAAGGGCCAAAGTGGGTGTGGCATTACTGAAGTTGCCTTGCGGGTTGGTGTTTTCCATAGCATGGCAAATATAAAGAAATGTTGATTTAGGGAACTAAAAAACCCGCAAAAGCGGGTTTTTTAAAAAGTGATTGATTTTTTTAAGAATCCAAAACCGATTGATCTGCTGAGGCCGTAGACATGGATTTGGGGTTAGATCCGTATTCGTTATCGCCAGGCTGACTGTCGGTGCAAAATAATACAAGAAGCCATATCCCACCTATAAGAGGAATGAGCACAATCAGATACATCCATCCACTCTTACCAATATCATGCAGCCTACGAACTGCAACTGCCAGGCCGGGGATAAACATAGCTAATACATATAAAATGTAAAAAATACCTGCACCTGTAATAGTGTCTAATAAAAACGCTGCCATGGCAAAGAGAAAATTAAATAGGATAAAGAACCAAAACTCACTTCTTCTGGCTCTGCCATTGAAGTTTGCGTAATTCTGAAGGACTTTGATGTAGTAGTTCATAGTTTTGTTAGATTAAGTTTGTAAGGGCAATTAAGAAAAAAAGTTTCTATAATATGAATATTATAACGACATATTTTTCCACAATTTCCTCTATAGAAAATTGATGCGTTTGGCTATGGTTCGGGGTTTAAATATTTAATAGTAATCACAAATTACCCCTAAATATCTTTACCGCAATCGCCAGCAGAATTACCCCAAAGAATTTTCGAATGGTGAGCAGTCCCGCCTTGCTGATTTTCTTTTCCAGCCAGCCCGTGCTGCGCAGGGCGATGTAGATAAAGATAAGATTTGCCGCAATGCCAATTCCGATAACCCATTCGTTGTAAACTGCTTTTAAGGAAAGTATGGTAGTGAGTGTACCCGAGCCGGCAATGATGGGGAAGGCCACGGGCACCACGCTTCCACTGGGTGCATCAGGATCGGTTCTGAAAAAATCAATTCCCAGTACCATTTCCAATCCCAGTATAAACATCACAATAGAACCCGCCAGCGCGAAAGATGCTTTATCCAGTCCCAGAAACTGAAGAAAATACTCCCCCGCAAACAAAAACCCAATCATGAGCACCGCACTTGCCAGTGTCACTTTCAGCGGACTAATCTGTATGGATTTCGAGCGCAACCCGATGATCACAGGAATTGATCCCAGCATATCAATAACCGCGAACAAGGTAAAGGATACAGTAAGAATTTCGCTCGTTTTCATAACACAAAGGTAGTTATAAAAAAAGCGGGTTTTAGCCCGCTTTTTCTGTATAGTAGGTTTATAATTTAGCTCATGTGTTTCAGCTGCAGTGCATAAAGAACGATGAACACACTGGCAAACAATAGCGATGCTCCGAGTACAATACCGCCCATAAGATTGAATCCAATGATGGCAACGGTAATGAATATCGGAAGCAGCTCGCCGGTTAGCCATAAATAGAATCCGTTTTTACGCATTTTTCTCATTTCAAGAGCACCGAATAGACAGAGTCCTGTGGCAAGCAGATTTACAATAAGCAACAAATAACGGTTTTCATACTGCTTTCTAATCATATCAATACTCTGCATCATCATGCCTGCCGCAACTTCATTGCCACTTTCGCTCATTTGGTCAGCTTGTTCCTGCATAATAGCAATTTGTTCTATTGATTTCCCGGATGAATAAAGGCTCCAAATACCGGAAACAAAGGCTAATCCGCAGCCGATAAATGTAAGAATGGTCAGGACTCTGATGGTGCCTGTCATGGTTTTAGCCTCAGGCTGCTGGTCAAGGGTATAGTTTTCCATAGTTTCTTTTTATTCAAAAATACCTAAAATATCCAAAATCCAAAATTATTTGAATTTTAAACAAACGGACTATCCGGTTCTTTGCGGATAACATTGTATGCCAGCTTATCGGCCAGAGCGGGCCACCATTTGTTTATGAATACAGCCAACTTGCCCTGCAATGTCAACACCAGATACAGCCTGCGTTTCTCCACGCTGATCCAAATTGCGCAAGCTACCTCCGCGGGTTGCATCAGTTTGCTTTCATCCAGGGGCGTTTCCGCCTGTGATTTGCCATCCTTGTTCAGTGCTGTTTTGCGTATGTTACTTGCAGTATAACCCGGACAGGCAATTAACACATGCAGGTTTTTCTTCAGGTTCTCGTTTCGCAAACTTTCCAGAAAGCCGTGCATGGCAAATTTGCTGGCACTATAGCCGGTTCTGCCCGGTAAGCCCTTGAAGCCCGCAATGGACGACACACCCACCACAGAACCCTTGTTTTCGAGGAGTTTGGGAAGGGCATATTTGGTGCAATAAACCGTTCCCCAGAAATTGGTGTTCATCAGCTGATGCAGCACTTCGGGTTCGGTGTGCTCAAAAACCGCACGCATACTGATTCCGGCATTGTTGAAAAGCACTTTAATGTTACCGGGTAAAGTTTCCGCGGCAGCCACAAATCTTTTACAATCTTCCTGTTGGCTTACATCGCCTGCAACCACTACCACTTTTGCACCCAGTTTTTCGCAGGCATGGGCCACTTTATTCAGGTTTTCGGCGTTGCGACCCATGATGACCAGATCAAAACCGCGTTTTGCTCCCTCTAAAGCAAGCGCTTCGCCAATGCCGCTGCCGGCACCGGTTATCAGGGCAACGGGACGGGAATTATCCGGGTTCATTGCCGGGTTTCCATTTGATGGTGCATCCCACCGCATCGATTTCGGGGTAATCTACTTCCAGTCCATCGAGACTGTATTCCACCGCATCCTCCAGGTAAACCTGCATAATGGCCGCTTCGTTTTCCCAGTTGTCATCAATGGCACCCCGGTACACAAGTTCGCGGTTGTTATTGAACAGAAAAGCTTCGGGTGTTCTCACAGCGCCCAGTTTTTTAATCACTTCCTGGGTTTCATCGTGCAGGTAGGGGAAGGGCAGCGCCAATTGTTTGTACAGCTGCTGCATGTTTTCAAAACTGTCCTGCGGATAAGCCTGTGCATCGTTTCCGCAGATAGCCAGCATTCCCAGATTGTCTTCTTCGTATTTTTTAGCCAGTTGTTTCAGACGACCCCAGTATGACTGGGCATATTTGCAATGGTTACAGGTTACAATAATCAGCAGACTGTATTTGTCGGCGAAATCGTAGTTGCCCACCATCTTGCCATCCACATTTTTGAGGCTGAATGAAAAAAGTTTGTCTCCGGGATTCATACCGGCAAAGTTAACCAACGAAATATTAAAATCAGCGGGCTAAAGCAATATCAGCTAAGACCGTCAATTTCTCCGTTTACCAGCTTAATTTGAAGCGCCTGGGGCTCTTTGGGCAAGCCGGGCATGCGCATGATATCGCCTGCAATGGCTACTACAAAACCTGCTCCGGCATTGATTACCAGGTCTTCCACGCGAAGCGTAAAATCCTTGGCCAGAGGGCCCATGCTGATGTCATCGCTGAAGCTGTACTGGGTTTTGGCAATGCATATTGGCAGGTTGCTCCAGCCCAGTTCTTCAAATTTCTTGAGTTTGGTTTGGGCTGTGCCTGAAAGTTTAATTCCGGAGCCACCGTAAACGCGTTTTACCACTTTTTCAATTTTGGTATCGATGGAATCGCCCAGTTCGTAAGCATAATTGATAGGCCCGGAAGGGTTGTTGTCCACCACATCGGTCACGGTTTCAGCCAAAGCGGCAGCACCGGCGCCACCGTTTACGAAACATTCGTTTACGGCTACTTTTACTCCCTGGTCTTTGCACCAGTCGATGAGGTAATTCATTTCATTTTCGGTGTCCCATCCGTATTTATTGATGCTTACCACCGCGTTTTGCCCGAATGCCTGTACGTTGCGAATATGGTGCTGCACGTTTTGCAGACCGGTTTTCAGTGCATCTGCATTTACATCGCGCATGTTTTTCTCGCCGGCACCACCGTGCAGTTTTATGGCCTGCAGGGATGCTACAATCACGGTAGCAGCGGGCTGCAATCCGGCCATACGGCATTTGATATCGAAGAATTTTTCTGCACCCAAATCCGAACCAAAACCACTTTCGGTTACCACGTAATCTGCCAGGTTCAAGGCGGTTTTGGTGGCTATAACGCTGTTACATCCGTGTGCGATATTGGCAAACGGTCCACCGTGAATAATGGCGGGCGTGTGTTCGGTGGTTTGCACCAGGTTGGGCATGATGGCATCGCGCAGCAATACCACAATGCTGGGCCCAAAACCAAGATCGCCCACAGTTACGGGTTTCTTGCCGGAGTATCCCACCACAATCCGGTCAATGCGGAGTTCGAGGTCTTCAAGGTTTTCGCTTAGGCACAACAATGCCATAATTTCTGAGGCAGGTGTAATATCAAAGCCGGTTTCGGTAGGAATGCCATTGGTACTGCCGTGCAGGCCGCTTACCATGTGGCGCAGCATGCGGTCATTTACATCCAGCACACGCTTCCAAAGCAACTGTGTGAGGGTGTTTTCGCCGGTTTTGTTCCAGTAGCGGTAATTATCTACCAGCGCGGCAATCATATTATTGGCACTGGTGATGGCATGAAAATCGCCGGTAAAATGCAGGTTAATGTCTTCCATCGGCAATACCTGTGCGTATCCGCCGCCGGCCGCACCGCCCTTCATCCCGAAGCAGGGGCCCAGGCTGGGTTCGCGCAGCGCTACCATGGCATTTTTGCCGATATGGTTCAGACCCAGCGACAATCCAACGCTGGTAACTGTTTTTCCAACCCCCGCCTTGTTGGGCGTAATGGCTGTTACCATAATCAGTTTGCCTTTTTTATCCGATTGTAGGTATTTCAGTGGTATTTTGGCCTTGGTTCTGCCGTAGGGTATCAGGTCATCCTGTGCAATGTTGAGCTTTTGTGCAATGTCACCAATAGGTTTCAAAGGGGTAGAGCGGGAGATTTCAATGTCTGACTTCATGCTACGGCAATAATAGGAATTTTTTTAATTGGTTGGGTTATCTTTGTTGCATGAGCAATTGGATATTCCGTGTGTTTTGTGTGGCCAGTGCCATTGTCTTTTTTCAGTGTGCTGCCAGAAAAACCCAAACTTCGCTGAACAATGCATCAACAGTGCCTGATGCTCAGGTTATGGAGCCACAGCCCGTTCAACCGGAAAAAGGGACAATAAAAGAGCCTGAGCCATTACCGGCTGAAATGCAAAAAAGACTGGAAGTGGCTGAGTCCATTGAGCATGGTGCTACCCAATACTGGTTGAATCAGGGTAAAGAAATATTAAACCTGCAATGTGGATCTTGCCATAAACCCAAAAACCCGCTCAATTATGATGAGGCAAGCTGGGTAAAACACATGAACCGCATGGTGACCAAATCGAAATTAACAGAAGACCAGACAAAATACCTTCGGGTATATACCTTAACCCTGATTCGCACAGGCAGTTAATTTCCAATCGGTTTTTTATAAATCCTGTTTCAGGCTTTTTTGAAAACAGGAACGGTAGAGCAAGGTTCCCCAAACATGAGGCTTTTAACGTGCGGCTGCAGCAAGCGTGTAATCTCCACATAGGCCGCAGGCGTAACATACTGATCGCCACAACCCTTTATTACCACGCGTTTGTCATTGTATTCCTCAGGATTAATGGCCGCGAGTGCCTGCATGAATAGGGCAGTGTGAAGGGACTCCTCATTGCCAAACAAAAAGAAATGGGCAATGCCTGTCAGTCTTGCGGCTATGAGCATGTAGGCCCACGTGGGCACGATGGCATCTGCCGAACAATGAATAAACACATTGGCGTCGCGGTATTGTTCCCAGTCGTGGTTTTTGATCCAGTCCCTGAAATCTTTTTCTTTCAATATCAAACCCATAAATAAAGTATCCTTTACGTCAATGCCCACCCGTTTTCCGGGATGCAGATAGTGCTCCAGATTGAGTGTGACAATGCCGCTGTTGGCTACCCGGTTTACAATACCTTCTTCCATGGTGTTTATTACTGCAAATATCGGGCACTTTTCTCTGTTTCTGTCAATTTTACTGTACAAAGCCCTCGCCTGCCGATAGCATTTCAAATAAAGCCTTCATCTTTGCTGTAATGGGTACGTTTTTTGTCCTGAGAATGAATATGCGGCTACGGTTTTTTATTGTAGGATTATCACTTTTGGTTTCATCAACATTGCGTTCGCAAGTGTTTGTAAAACCGTCTGCTGCTTTATCCATGCGCAGCACAGCCGTTGAAATTACCCAGCAAAAAGATTTGGATTTTATTAAAGCCAACCTCGATAAATTCTATGGTATACAGCGAATTCGCATCAGCGGAACGGTAGATGTGAGTAGGGTTTGCGATGTCATTCCTCTGCTGGATGATCTGGATGAGGTTCAAATGCTGAAATTTAGCGGCACGTTGAATGACGAAGATGTGGAGCATCTTACCTGGGTAAATCAGGTCAGTATTTTCCTGAAAAATGGGAGGGAAGACCAGATTCTTTTTAACGACAGGCTGGGGAAACTGAATCGCCTAACCCTGATTTTTGAAGTGGTGCCCGACAACTACGAGTTTATGCAAAACTGGAAGGTGCGGGGGTTAAGGCTTATCGCTCCTTATGTGAAAAAAGAACTTCCGGCTGCAATTGCGGCTGCTGCGCGCATTAGAGGATTAAAGGAATTTGGCATCAGTCTGGATGCCATTACGGATTTGCCTGCAGATATTAACGGTATTGCGTCACTCGAGAAATTAACAATTACCGATAACCTGAGCTGGCTCAGTGAAAAGTATCCCGATGATTTGCCATTACTGAAACAGCGCATTGAGATTGTGCGCAACGAAACCGCACGCAATATAGCTTTCTATTATCAGGCGCAGGAGGCTGTTTTGATGCCCTGGGAGGTAAAGCACCTCACATCAGTGTTTCCCAATTCACGGATTGCCGCTTGGGTAGGTGCAGCCGGCGATACAACGCTTTTCGGACAGTTTTCAGAGTTTGTGCCTTGCAGGCCGAATGAAAATCTGAGGCTGCAAAAACCTTCCGGTCCGGGGTTTATGCCCCAGCTGGGTTCGGGCTGGTTTAGTTTTGAAGGGGATAACCTTCAGGACAGGGTATTTTATCTGAATGCCGAGGCCGCCTTACTGGTGCCGAAAGGAGCCATGGAAACCATGGATGGCAAAAGCCTTGAGAAGGATTACCGGTTGCAGTGCATACTGCAAAATAGGCCGGCCGGATTTATGTGTGACGGTTTTCCTTTGAATTATGACAGCGCGGGCAAGGGATACAACCTGGCACCTGGCATCGTTTTTCAGTTTCGCGCCATGCACAATAACCGCGAATTGCGCATCAGGGAGGGCTATTCCATTCGGCTGATGTTTTTAAGCAGAACCGATACGGCATTTCGGTTTTATGCCTTCAACCCGGCGAGAAAGAAATGGCAGCACTTTTTTGATTACGATTACGATTTCGACGATTCCAAAAACAAACCCATTGATTTTTATGCGTTTTATGCGGGCAAAAAAACTGCCGCTGAAGTTTATCCGTCTGACAACAATTCCCTTGAAACCCGCTTTGAAACAGAAGGCTACTATTATTTACTCGATCCCGGCGTAAACAGGATAAGTCTGGAAAACTACGGCGGATTCTGGGTAGCTCCCGTAAAAGACCGTGCCCCCGCCATGGGTGCCTACAACCTCAGAAGGGGAAGGGGTTTGGTGGGGCTGCGCAAAGAATATGTTGACCGAAAAAAAGAGAAAGATGTTATCCGGTTTACGGTTTTTGACAAAACAGAGACGCTGTTTCCTGAGTTGAAGCCTTTGCAAAATTATCCGCTGGAAATTGAAAGTGCCATGGATTCCCGCGAATTCAGTTCGCTGTTTATCCGCGGGGCAGTTTATGCAGATGTCCGGTTTGTAAGTGCCGGAAATGCATGGTTTATGGATTTGCGCACCGAAGACGGATACCGCAGGTTTACCCTGCTTCAGCCCAGAGATAAGGTGAAAAAGCAAACGGTCAGGACTCGTTCGGCACAAGCTGAGTTTCTGCAAAGAATGGCACGTTACAGCGATATTCGACAGAAAAAAGAGTCTGCATTAATGGCATATCATGCACAGTTTAAGGAGTCCGGTATTCAGCATGCCAAGCGTATACTGATGTATGGACAGGTTAAGCCCCGCGGCCAAACGGCATATTCCTTTAACATGCGCAGCACCGGAACCTTTGCATGGGCTCGTCCTGTATCGGTTTCAGACACTGGCAGGGTAGACGTGAAATTTACCAATAAGGAAGGCATTCCCATTGATGTAAGACAAGCATGGCTGGCGCATTATAAGCCTTTTAATTACCGTTGGTTCGGGCCTGCGGATGTGTTTGCACTGAATATTGCCCCTTCAAATCTGGCTTACATTGCTGCCAAAGATCAGGCAGGAAGAATGTATTACCTCAGTCCCGAAAAATTCCGTGCTTTGGGCGTTAGGAGCAATTCACTCTTTTTTTTGCCGATGGAAGAAGTGCCAAAGCAAATTCAAACCCTGAAAGAACTGGAAACCTTAATCGGAGCCAAATAGCGAAATGATAACAGGAAGTATATTGATTGCCATAGTAGGCTATTTTGTTTTGCTGCTGGGTGTAGCATTTTACACCTCACGCAATGCCGACAGTGAATCTTTTTTTATCGGAAACCGCAACAGCAACTGGCTTCTTGTCGCTTTTGGTATGATAGGTACCTCATTGTCCGGTGTAACATTTGTAAGCGTGCCGGGCGATGTGGGTAAAAGCGGCTTTACGTATTTTCAGCTTGTACTTGGATACTGGCTGGGTTACTGGGTGGTAGCCTTTGTGTTGTTGCCCTTGTATTACAAACTCAATCTCACCAGTATTTATAGTTTTTTGGGTAAAAGGCTGGGAGAAAAGGCGCAGAGAATTGGTGCTTCATTTTTTATTTTATCAAGAACGGTGGGCGCTACGGCAAGACTGTATCTCGTGGTAAGCATTCTGGATGTGTTTGTGTTTTCGGCATTTCATATTCCTTTCTGGCTTTCTGCTGCGGTTATTTTATTGCTTATTCTGCTCTACACCTTTCAGGGCGGCGTGAAAACCATTATAATAACAGACACACTGCAAACCACGGGTATGCTGCTGGGACTTGGGTTGTGTCTGATAGCCGTGGTAAAAGCCCTGAATACAGACATCAGCGGGGCATGGCAAATGGCTTCCGAAAACCACCTGACCCAATTGTGGGTGACGGATGTAAACAAACCCGGATTCTTTCTCAAACAGATTTTGGGCGGCATGTTTATTACTATTACCATGACAGGGCTGGATCAGGAAATGATGCAAAAGAATATTTCGGTAAAAACGCTGAAAGATTCTCAAAAGAACATGATGCTGATGAGCGCCATACTTGTGGGTGTAAATGCACTGTTTCTGCTGCTGGGAGCCGTATTGCATGTGTATCAGGCGAAAAACCCGGTTATGCTGGGCAATGGTGCCGCCGCCGGCGATGATCTTTTTCCTGCACTGGCCCTCAGCGAGGCATTTTCCGGCGGCCTGGGAATAGTCTTTGTTATAGCCCTCATTTCAGCGCTCTTTCCCAGTGTGGATGGCGCACTTACTTCACTCACGTCCAGCTATTGTATTGATGTATTGAATATTCAGCAGCAACAACTGGACGAATCGACAAGAAAGCGCAAACGAATGCTGGTGCATTTGGCTTTTGCCACCCTGTTTTTGCTAATGGTATTTCTGTTCAGGTATATCAATGATAAATCCATCATTCAGTTCATCATCAAGTTTGCCGGCATTACCTATGGACCGCTGCTGGGGTTATTTTCCTTCGGAATTCTCACCCGGCGAAAGGTAAAGGAGGTTTTCTTGTGGCCTGCCTGCATCCTGGGGCCTGTATTGACACTGCTGCTCGATTTGCTGAGCAATCCGGCGTACTATGAGCAGAAATTAAAATTAAAACTTGGGTTGGATGAAATTTCATCCACAGTGTTTCACGGATATAAAATCGGACCGGAACTGATCATTATCAATGGCCTGATTGTTTTTGCCGCCTTGCGGATTTTTTCAGATAAAACAAACGCATTGGATCGTTAGAGTGGTGTTACGATGCAGTAACCGACGCAGTTGGATTACATGTAACCTAGGGTCTTTAGCATGCTTTTATAGCTTTGTTCTTTGCTGAATAGCCTAAAGTAATACTCTCCGTTTTCATCCTTGTCGATGATTACATGCTTGGGAGAAGGTGTCAGACAATGCTGTATTCCACCATATCCGCCGATACTTTCCTGATAGGCGCCGGTGTGGAAGAAACCGATATATAATGGGTCTTCCTTGTCGTATTGCGGCAGGTAAATGGCATTGACATGCTGTTCTGAGTTGTAGTAGTCATCGCTGTCGCAGGTGATGCCACCCAGTAACACCCTTTCGTATTCTTCATCCCAGCGGTTAATGGGCAGCATCACGAATTTTTTGTTAATAGCCCAGGCATCGGGCAATGTGGTCATAAAGCTGCTATCAATCATATTCCATTTTTCACGGTCATTTTGCGGTTTCTGGTCCAATACACGGAAGATAGCTCCACCGGATTCACCTACGGTAAATGAACCAAATTCAGTAAAGATGTCCGGTTCGGGTATGCCGTTTTCGGTGCAAACCTGCTTGATCTGTGATACGATTTCGGTGGCCATGTATTCGTAGTCGTAATCAAAGGTCATGGAGTTTTTGATGGGAAAACCGCCGCCAATATTGAGGGTGTCGAGTGTCGGACACTCTTTTTTCAGTTCGCAGTATACTTTCAGGCACTTGTGCAGTTCATTCCAGTAGTAAGATGTGTCATAGATGCCGGTGTTGATAAAGAAGTGAAGCATCTTAAGGTTCACATTCTTATTTTTCTTGATCTTGCTGCGGTAAAAAGGCAGAATGTCTTTATAGCCAATGCCCAGGCGGGATGTATAGAATTCAAATTTGGGTTCTTCTTCAGAAGCAATGCGGATGCCACAGGTGAATGGTGCATTTACCTGGGTTTCCAGCTGCTCTATTTCGCGGTAGTTGTCAATCACCGGAATTACGTTGGTCCAGCCTGTATTGATAAGGTTGGCAATGTTCTCGATGTATTGCTCACGCTTGAAGCCGTTGCATACAACGAACTTGTCTTTGTTTATCAGGCCCTGTTCGAATAAGGTTTCAATGATGTTGATATCAAAGGCGCTGGATGTTTCAATGTGTACGTTGTTCTTCAGTACCTCTTCTATTACGTATTGAAAGTGGTTGCTTTTGGTGCAGTAACAGTAATAGTATTTGCCCTGGTAATCGGCTTTGGCAATGGCTACATTAAACCAGGTGCGTGCCTTTTGAATATTCTCCGATATTTTGGGCAGATAGGTGAATTTCAAGGGGGTTCCGTACTGGTTTATCAGCTCCATCAAGGGTATGTTGTGGAACATGAGATCATTGTTTTCATCCAGTTTGAACTCTTCCTGAGGGAAGTAAAAGGTCTGGTTGATAAGATCAATGTATTTGTTTTTCATTTTATAAAATGAGTTTGAATAGAAAAAGTTTACAAAAGTAAGTGAGTTGGATGGTAAAAAAATAATAAATGTAACTAATTTGGATATTTTTATTTTGTGGACTGTTTTCCACGGCAATTCTTTATATTTGTTAAACAAAAGCCCTTGGTGGCCAATTTAGATAGGTAAAAAAGGTATAACTGAAATAAAACAACCTGTGATTAAATACACCTGGCTCTTGATTGCGCTGCTGATTTGCGGTTGTTCTCCGAAAGTGATTTATCGAGTCGATCCCGGTGCCGGTGGATTTGTGTCATGGGATGTTAAGCATAGCGGCGAATATGCTGAGCAAAAGGTAAAGCCAATCAAGGCTGACACTGAAGATAGGCAAGCGGTTGCTTACACGCCCGCTAAGCAATTCAGGTATTTCCCTGTAGCAGATACTTCGAAAAAAGCCTTTAAGTACAATATTCTCAATGGTCGCTACCCATTAATAGATACTATACCGCCTGATTCATTTATGAACGGAGCAGACAGTCTGCTGCTTGCTGCACAAAAGGACTTTATCCGTGCTGAGGAAATTCGATCTCACAAATGGATTAAATTACTCATCTTTTCACTAATTGTTTTGGCTGGGTTAACATGGTTTTTTATAAATATATTTCCGGATTTAGCTTATTATCATTGGTTAAATTTGTTTCTATTGCTAATGGCATTGACAGGAATTTTGATTTTTCTTGGAAGTATTTTATTTTTAATTATAATGCAAGATTTATTGCATAAACGAAATGGTGTAAGCAAAATTATGAGTGCTCCGAACCAGGCGCCGGCATTGCGGAGAATTGAATATGAAGTCAGGTGTATTAAAATGATACGCTCCTATATGTCTTCCTTTCTGCTAAATAAGAAGGTGGATTTTATTAGAGATCTTGCTAAATCTGACTCTGACAATCCTTGGTTGAAAGAGCTGGATAAATTGGGATTAAGTGATATTCTGGAAAAGAATTTAAATGACCGTCGTCAGCATTTTACTACTACTGTTGTACTCGTCGTGCTGGTATACCTATTATTATTTTTCATCTAAATAATTATCATTTGTATGGTTTTCTCCAAAGCAGTTTTATTATGTGGAACACTAATCATTATATTGCTCTGTGCTTGTGCTCCAAAGGCTGTATTAAGAGATAACTGGGGTGGTGGTGGATTAGCGTTGAGTAGCGAAAAGCAATTCAGGGGTCCAATGGAAAAGAACACCTGCCTGTGTTTTGATTATTCCCAGGAAAATGTCGGGCAATTGTTCCCAGAGCCCCATTTTTCTTTGAGATTACCCGTTACAGATAGTTCTAAAAAGACAAAAAAGTACAATACTCTCAATGGGCGATATCCTGTTGTTGATACGCTGCCACCTGATTCATCAATGAATGATGCCGACAGGATGCTGAAGGCTGCTCGTAAACAGTTTTACCGCGCAGAAAAAGCCAGATTTAACAGAAAGTCAAAGGGGATTGTAATGCTGTCCATTTTAATTATTAGTTTAGCTTGGTTTCTTATAATATATGGATCAGAATTATCTATTTTATTGTTTTATCCCTATTTATTCGTTTTGATGATGGTATTTGTTTTAGCAGGTATTTTTCTTCTACTTGGCCTTCTTTTTGGGTTAGTTATCAGTCAAGATACAATCCGTAAACAAAAGGGAATCAGGAAAATTCTGCGTGCGCCGAAAAAAGCCCCGGCTGACAGATGGCTTGAATATGAGATTCGTATGCTCTTGATGTTAAACAACTTCATGAATCCACAAGAACAAATAAGGAGAATTCAAAGAATACGTGAAAAATCTCAATCAGATTTATACAATCCTTGGCTAAGCAAATTGAAAGAATTAAAATACTATAATTTATCGTTGGTTAAACAAAGAAGGTTGCCTGCTAAACTTTTAATAGTATCTGTTCTTATAAGCCCTTATTTGTTACTCTTACTGGCTGCTTAATAATTGATTTATTTAATCTTTGATTTAGATACCATCCTGAAGTAAATTTACTTCAAAGAAAACGGGTTTGATGCAGCCATTTAGAATAACTTAACGATTGGATTTCATTCTTGATAAATACATATAGCCGTGTTTAAAGCCCGGCCTATCTTATTATATTTGCACCACCAAAAATCAAAGCAATCCCACATGTCAAAAATTAGCGTAATCGGTGCCGGAAATGTAGGCGCCTCCTGTGCAGAGTACATCGCCATGAAGAATTTCGCCGCTGAGGTGGTTCTTCTGGACATCAAAGAAAATTTCGCCGAAGGTAAGGCCCTGGACCTGATGCAGTGCGCCACCACCAATGGTTTTGATACGCGCATCAGCGGCTCTACCAACGATTACAGCAAAACCGCCGGCAGCGATGTGGTGGTGATAACCAGCGGGATTCCCCGCAAGCCCGGCATGAC